>CAJKMA010000114.1 GCA_905200905.1 uncultured Bacillota bacterium | reverse complement strand
TTCATCATCACATACAAAGTTTTTCGCATGAATAAATCCAGGGGTATATTCATAAATCCGAACCCCTGCAGCCAAAAGCTGCTGATAATATGACTGGGTTAATAAAAACACTAATTTCTTATCTGGAATTCCCGGTGTAATAATCCGAACATCTACACCCTTTTTTGATGCCAGACACAAGGCAGTCATCATCTCATTGTCAATAATCAGATAAGGTGTTGCAATATACACATAATGCTTTGCCTGGTTAATCATATTCAGATAAACATTCTCTCCTACAACCTCATCATCCAAAGGAGAGTCTCCATAAGGCTGTACAAAACCATCTTTTTCAAATTCCTCAGGATGATACACATAAGGTCCATAAGCCGGCAAATGGGTCTTGGTCCTGGTAATCACGGTCCACATCTGTAAAAACATCACGGTCAGATTCCATACGCCCTCCCCGTGAAGTCGCACTCCCGTATCCTTCCAATGCCCAAACCGCATCTTTTCATTGATATATTCATCTGCCAGGTTAATTCCACCGTTATAGCCAGTATGTCCATCAATAACTAAAATTTTTCTATGATCACGATTATTCAGCACAATATTTAAAATAGGACGTACCGGATTAAAAGCCGCACACTTAATCCCCTTTGCCTGGAGCCCTTTGTAATACCGCGGCGGCAGTGTATTGACACATCCCATATCATCATAAATCAACCGGACATCTACACCCTGGGCAGCCTTTTCTTCCAGTACCTCTAAAATGGCACCCCACATACGCCCTTCATGAATAATAAAATATTCCAGAAAAATGAAATATTCCGCTTTCTTTAAATCTTCCAGCATATCAAGAAACATATCATCTCCCACGCCGTAGTATTTTGTTGTGGTATTCCTATGAACTGGAAATCCGGCATAGTCTCGGATATAGGCAGATTGATTGGAAATCCCCTGATTTTCAGAATACAATGCCTGTCTGGTGGTCTTTGTTTCTCGAAAATAATTGGAAATCTCTTTTACCACTTTTTCAGAATCCTGTGTCATTTTCTTTGCAACTCTAGATTGTCCAAACAACAGGTAAATGATGACTCCAAAAACAGGAAGTGCCAGAATCAGAATCGTCCATGCCAGTTTATAGGAAGGGTTAATTTTTTTATTTACAATCCACAGAACCAGAATCACACTAAGCAGATTCAAAATACTTACAATATGTCCGGAAAAGGCCCCAAGCCCCCAGAGCATAGCAAAAATCCAAATCAGCTGCAAAAGTACCGCTGCTGCTGTGAGAAAGATTCTGCTGGAAACAAATTCAACTATTTTTTTCATACTTGTCTTATTTTATGCTTTGTAAAAAAGCCTCTGGTGTTGTCCAGAGGCCTTTACTGCACATTAATTATATTTACGTTTTCTAGCTGCTTCAGATTTTTTCTTACGACGAACGCTTGGTTTTTCGTAATGCTCTCTTTTACGGATTTCCTGCTGAATACCTGCTTTTGCACAGCTACGCTTGAAACGACGTAAAGCGCTATCTAAAGTCTCGTTCTCTTTGACGATTACATTTGACATAAGCTCACACCTAACCTCCCTCCAGCTGTAAATTGTGCATAATACAACTGTCTGGGTATTTTTATTGCACATCTGATATTATAGCAGATTTTTGAAGTTCGTCAACTATTTTATATGAAATTTCTTAAAAACTTTCATTATTTTATCTGGTCTGCCAAAATACCTGCTGCTGCTTCCAGTGCTTCTGGTACTTTTGCAGGATTTTTACCGCCGGCCTGAGCCATATTCGGACGTCCGCCGCCGCCTCCGCCTACGATTGCTGCCATGCCTTTGATAAGATTTCCTGCATGAGCTCCTGCTTTCTGAGCCTGGTCTGTTACCATTGCAAGAAGGCTCACTTTACCGCCTGCTACGCTGGCAAGCACAACCACACCTTCGCCCAGTTTTTCTTTTAACTGGTCACCCAGGTCTCGAAGCCCGTTCATATCCACATCCGTAAGGGATACTGCCAGAAGCTTCACTCCCTTAACTTCCTGTACCTGATCCATGACATCGCCTACTGCATCCTGAGCCATTTTTGCTTTCAGGGACTCATTTTCACTGTGAAGTGCTTTCACTTCTGCCTGAAGATGTGCGATTTTTTCTTCGATTTCTGCCGGTGAGGTTTTCAGCATTGCTGCAATCTCTGCCTGGCGTTTCTCAATCTCTTTATAATAAGCGAACACACCTTCTCCGGTCAGGGCTTCAATACGTCTTACACCTGCTGCAATACCGCTTTCAGATACAATCTTAAAGGTTGTGATCACACTGGTATTGGAAACATGGGTACCACCGCAAAGTTCTTTGGAGAAGTCACCCATGGAAACCACGCGTACTTTTTCACCATATTTTTCACCGAACAGTGCCATAGCTCCTGTTTTCTTCGCTTCTTCGATGGTCATAACGTCTGTTACCACTGGAAGAGCTGCCTGAATTTCAGCATTTACCATTTCTTCTACTTTTGCCAGTTCTTCTGCTGTCATAGCCTGGAAATGCGCAAAGTCAAAACGGAGTCTGTCTGATGTAACCAGAGAACCTTTCTGTTCTACATGAGAACCTAAAACTGTTTTTAACGCTTTCTGCAAAAGATGTGTTGCACTGTGGTTCTTGCAGCAATTGCTTCTTCCTGCCTCACATACTTTCAAGGTTACTACGTCGCCTGTTTTGATCATACCTTTGGTAAGAACACCTACATGACCAACTTTTCCACCTCTTAAATTGATAGTATCTTCTACCTTAAACTCAGCATCTCCAAGAGT
>CAJKMA010000113.1 GCA_905200905.1 uncultured Bacillota bacterium | reverse complement strand
GACAGGTACAGAACCTGAAGTATGTTGCAGCCTTCCCATTGCTGCTGAATATTTCCGATCAGCCAACGTATTTTATGGCATTGAAAGACGGTGCCGGACTTGTGAAAAAATACGCTATGGTAAACGTGCAGAAATATCAGACAGTTGCTATTGGTGACAGTGTAGCGGAATGTGAAAAGAATTATGAGAAGCTGCTGTCAGAAAATGGAATTGCTTCAGATGGAAGTTCTACCGGAGAGAAAAATACCGCAACTGGTATAATCAAACGCATGGCGCAAGCGGTTGTGGAAGGGAATTCCCATTTTTATATTACACTGGAGCCTGAAACCCAGAAGATTACAGGTCCAGACGAAGGAAATATCCAGGATGGCCAGACTTTGATCTTCGACGCATCCATCACCTCCTTCCCTGAAATCATTGGATTTGACGAGGGCGATACCCTGACCATGGAATTCAAGCTGGGACAGCCTGTATGCAAGGTGGTCACCTTAGAAGGACAGGAAGCAGCAGATGCAGAGGAAAGCCAGCAGCCAGAGGAAGAACAGCCGGCAGATACAGAAGAATAATTACAGAACAGGGGTTGACAAAATCAGCCCCTGTTAGTAAAATGGGAATAGTTTCATAGACAAAAACGCAGAAGAGGAAGAGTAAAAAAATTGGAATCTACAGAGAGCTGTCGGCAGGTGCGAGACAGAGAGGAAGATTTTTTGAACTGGCCTTGGAGTTTCCAGAGCGAATTTCAAGTAGTTTTGGACGGGAAATCCCGTTATAGATTTCAATGAGTGCATCTGAATGGAAAGCAGATGAATTAGAGTGGTACCACGGAATTTAGCCCTTCGTCTCTAAACTGAGAGGAAGGGCTTTTATAATGCAAAGATACAATTAAGGAGGAAAAAACAATGTCTGTACCTTACAATCATAAGGCGATTGAACAGAAGTGGCAGAAAGTCTGGGATGATAACAAAGCTTTCGCCGCAACAGAAGATTACAGCAAACCAAAATATTACGCACTGGTAGAATTTCCATATCCATCAGGACAGGGACTTCATGTAGGTCATCCAAGACCATACACAGCTCTGGATATTGTCGCTAGAAAAAGAAGAATGCAGGGCTACAATGTTCTGTATCCAATGGGCTGGGATGCTTTCGGACTTCCTACAGAAAACTATGCAATCAAAAACAAAATTCATCCAAAAATCGTAACAGCCAACAATGTAGGCAGATTTAAAGAACAGTTAAGATCCCTTGGCTATTCCTTTGACTGGGACAGAGAAGTAAATACCACAGATCCAGAATACTACAAATGGACACAGTGGATTTTCCTGAAACTGTTCAATGCAGGACTTGCTTATAAGACAGAGATGCCAATTAACTGGTGTACTTCCTGTAAGGTAGGACTGGCAAACGAGGAAGTTGTCAATGGCGTATGTGAGCGTTGTGGTGCACCGGTTGTCCGCAAGGTAAAGAGCCAGTGGATGCTGAAAATCACAGAATATGCAGAAAAACTTCTTCAGGGACTTGATGGTGTGGATTACATTGAGAGAGTAAAAGTTTCCCAGAAAAACTGGATCGGTAAGAGCCAGGGTGCGGAAGTAGATTTTGCTATTTCAGGAAAAGAAGATAAATTAAGAGTTTATACAACCAGACCAGATACTCTATTTGGAGCTACTTACATGGTTGTTTCCCCGGAACATCCGGTTCTGGAAAAATACAAAGACGAAATCAAAAACATGGATGCTGTCCGTGAATACCAGGAACAGGCAGCCAGAAAATCTGATTTCGAGCGTTCCGAGCTTGCAAAAGATAAAACAGGTGTACAGATTGACGGTATCTGTGCCGTAAATCCAGTAAACGGAAAAGAAATTCCAATCTGGGTTTCTGATTATGTATTAATGAGCTACGGAACAGGTGCAATCATGGCAGTACCTGCACATGATACCCGTGACTGGGAATTTGCAAAGAAATTTAATCTTCCAATCATTGAAGTTGTTGCAGGCGGCGAAAACGTACAGGAAGAAGCATTCACTGACGTTGCTACCGGCAAGATGGTAAATTCAGGCTTCCTGGATGGTATGGAAGTGGCAGAAGCAAAGAAAGCGATTATCGAATGGCTGGAAGAAAAGAACCTGGGAACAGGCAAGACCAACTATAAATTAAGAGACTGGGTATTCTCCCGTCAGCGTTACTGGGGTGAACCAATCCCGATTGTACACTGTGATAAATGTGGTTATGTGGCACTTCCTGAAAGCGAACTTCCTCTGGAACTTCCTGACGTAGAAAGTTACATGCCAACCGATAATGGAGAATCTCCACTGGCAGCTATGACAGACTGGGTAAATACAACCTGTCCATACTGTGGCGGTCCTGCAAAACGTGAGACGGACACCATGCCTCAGTGGGCTGGATCTTCCTGGTATTTCCTTCGTTATACAGACCCGCACAATACAGAAGCTCTGGCAAGCCCGGAAGCATTAAAATACTGGCTGCCAGTTGACTGGTACAATGGTGGTATGGAGCATACAACCCTTCACCTTCTGTATTCCAGATTCTGGCATAAATTCCTGTATGACAATCAGGTAGTTCCATGTCCGGAACCATATCAGAAACGTACTTCCCATGGTATGATTCTGGGTGAAAACGGTGAGAAAATGTCCAAATCCCGTGGAAACGTTGTAAATCCTGATGATATCGTCAATGATTACGGTGCAGATACCCTGCGTACCTATGAAATGTTTATCGGTGCATTTGATCTCAGTGCTTCCTGGTCCGAAAACGGTGTAAAAGGATGCCGCCGTTTCCTGGAACGTGTATGGAAACTTCAGGATATTCTGGTGGATGGTGACGAATACAGCAAAGATTTCGAAACCAAGATGCATCAGACCATTAAGAAAGTAAGCAATGACTTCGAAAACCTGAAATATAATACAGCAATCGCAGCTTTGATGGCACTTCTCAATGATTTTGTGAAAAAAGGCAGCATTACCAGAAAAGAATATGAGACATTCCTGGTACTGTTAAATCCGGTAGCACCTCATATTACAGAAGAGCTCTGGAGCACCTGCGGATACGAAGGATATGTGTATAATCAGCCATGGCCGGAATATGACGAAGCCAAGACCGTAGAAAATACTATTGAAATGGCTGTTCAGATCAACGGAAAGACAAGAGGTGTGGTGGCACTTCCAGTAGACGTAGATAAAGAAACAGCGATTGCAAAAGCAAAAGAAGTAGTGGCAGACAAACTGACAGGAACTATTATCAAAGAGATTTATGTTCCGAAAAAGATTATCAATATCGTGCAGAAATAATTTGAGAGAAAATCTCACAACAGAATAAAGTGCTTGGAAATATTGAAAAGTTCGCTTAAAATCAAGGTTTGCAGACATTTTTCTTCAAAGAAAAGGTATCGTAGAATACCGCAAAATATCGTAACA
>CAJKMA010000112.1 GCA_905200905.1 uncultured Bacillota bacterium | reverse complement strand
CCGGTGGAGAAAAACAGCGCATTTCCATCGCAAGAGCGATTCTAAAAGATGCACCGATTATTATACTTGACGAAGCGACAGCCAGTGTAGATCCGGAAAATGAACATTTGATCCAGGCAGCTATATCGGAACTTACAAAAGGAAAAACCATAGTAACAATCGCACACAGACTGGCGACAATTGAGCAGGCAGATCAGATTCTGGTGGTGGATGATGGGCAGATTATTCAGAGGGGAACCCACAAAGAGCTTGTGGCTGTTCCTGGAAAATATAAGGATTTTGTAGATATCAGAAGTCAGTCGGAAGGCTGGAAAATCGGCTAAGGAGGAACGAAAGACATGGAAGAATCAAGAAAATTATCAGGAAAGGATCTTATTACAATAGGAATCTTCTCTGCAATTTATTTTATGCTCAATCTAGCAGCTATGTTTACTGGATTTGTGCCAGTGTTGTGGCTGCTGTTACCGGGCGTGACAGGAATTGTGACCGGAATCCCATTCCTGCTTATGACAGCTAAAGTGAGAAAACCAGGGGCAGTATTTATTATGGGAACAATTACTGCATTGCTTTATTTCGTGACTGGTCAGTTTACAGTATTGTTACTGATTACATTTGCTATTGCATGTATATTGTCGGAACTGTACAGGTCTGTGACAAAGTATGATAACAGTTTTACACATATGATGATATCGTTTGTGTTTTTCTGTTATGGAATGCTTGGCTCTCCACTGGCAATATGGGTGTATAAAGACAGTTTTTTGGCGCAGATTCAGCAAAATGGAATGTCTGCAGAATATGTCTGGTCTTTATCGGGATTGATTTCTACGCCAATGCTGATTATACTTTGTATCTCTCCAGTCATAGGAGGCGTGATTGGAGCGTTGATTGCTAAAGGTTTATTCCGTAAGCATTTTAAGAAAGCAGGGATTGTCTGATGAATAAGATAACAGTCATCAATCATCTTGATCCAAGAGCTGGGCTGTGGCTGCTTTTAATGGCAAATATTGGTATGTTCTGTCAGAAAAATTCTGAGCAGGGGAGTATGCTTTCAGGCATATTTCTCCTGCTTATGCTGGTGCATGGACTATATAAGGCGGCAGGTAAAGGTATCGTTTTACTTGTTTCTTTCCACCTTTTACTAATGTATGTATTTCCGCAGTGCCCCGCATGGATGAATATGGTGTTTCCAGTTTTAGTTAATTATTCATTGCGTATGCTGCCGTGTGTTTTGGCAGGTTTGTTGCTGCTTCGAACATCGTCCATGCAGAAAATGATCGCTGCCATGTATACACTGCATCTACCACAAGGATTTATCATAGCAATGTCTACGACACTTCGATATTTTCCAGCTTTGAAAGAGGAGTTCGTACATATAAATGCTGCTATGAAACTTCAGAATATCTCATGGGCATCCCGCTTGGAGTGTACGGTAGTTCCATTGATCGTGTCTGCAGTCAATACATCGGATGAAATAGCAGCGGCGGCAGTGGCAAGAGGAATCGAGAACCCAGGAAAAAAGACTAGTGAAATAACACTTCACATGGGAATTTCAGACTGGTTGATAATGATTTTGGTAACATTTGGAATACTTATAGTGGTGATTGCGGGATAAAAAAAATGATAAAGTTTGAAAATGTAAATGTAACAATGCAAGGAAAAAGAATTCTGTCAGATATAAATCTGGAGATACAGGATGGGGAGTTCGTATTGATATGCGGGGAAAGTGGATGTGGAAAAACCACAATGACAAAACTGATTAATGGATTGATTCCGCATTTTGTAAGGGATGTCAGCGTAGATGGAACGATTACGGTTTGCGGGAAAAATGTTGCAGAGATGCCTATGTATGAGATTGCAGAGCTTGTAGGGTCTGTTTTTCAGAATCCAAGAACTCAGTTTTTTTATACGAATTCTAATGCTGAGATGGCATTTGGCCTGGAAAACAGAGGCGTGAAACCGGAATATATACGAAAAAGAATTAAGAATACAATAAATGAATTAGATATAGAGAAGCTGGAAGACCGGGATGTATTTTCCATGTCAGGTGGTGAGAAACAGCTTCTTGCGTTTGCATCAGTATATGCCATGAATCCGCAGATTTATGTGCTGGATGAGCCGTCAGCGAATATTGGATATAGCAGCGATGGAAAAGCTGAGTGAAAGAATGAAGGTAATTAAGGAGAAGGGACATACTGTAGTTGTGGCAGAGCATCGTCTGGCATGGATCCAGAAATTCGCAGACAGAATTATTTATATGAAAGAAGGACGTATAGAACAAGAATTTACATCAGATGAGTTTAAGGCTTTGTCTGATCTGAAACGAAAACAAATGGGGCTCAGAAGTATCGTTCCTGAACAGATACAGATCCCGGAGATTACAGGAAACTCAGAAGACGCAGTACTTCAGATTTGTAACCTTTCATGTAAGAGAAAGAAACAGATGATTTTTCAGAATATTAGTTTATCTGCAAGAGCGGGAGACATCATCGGTATCACAGGGAAAAACGGTGCCGGAAAATCTACTTTTTGCAATTGCTTGTGCGGTCTGCTTAAGCCCAAAGGCGGCGAGATTCTGTATCAAGGGAAAAAGCTGTCGGAAAAGGCCCGGACCAAACTGTTCGGGATGGTCATGCAGGAAGTCAATCATCAGTTGTTTTCAGATAGTGTGAAAAATGAATGTCTGCTTGCAAATGAAGAAGCCTCTGAACAAGAAATCAGGGAATTACTTGAAAAATTTGACTTGGAAGAGTATGCAGAATATCATCCGATGATATTATCTGGTGGACAGAGACAGAGGCTTGCTATTTGCCAGGCAGTTATGGGTGAAAAAAAGCTGCTTATTTTCGATGAACCTACCAGTGGGTTGGATTTTAGGCATATGTGTCAGGTGGAAAAATTGATGAAACAATTGTCAGAAGAAAAATATATTATTATAGTTGTAACACATGACTATGAGTTTTTGAATCGAGCTTGTAAGAGGTATATTAGAATAAATAGTTAACTTTTAGGAAAGGAAAACGGATTAAAGGAAGAAATTATCCATTCATGAACGGCTTGAGATTAATAAGAGGATTATTCAAGAAAAGCAGGGAAAAGATAAGCCGGAGAGAGGGGCTGATCGGGGTGTAAGACAGGTGTAACATTATAATTCTAATGAAGGGTGTAGGGAGTCAATCCCTGCATCCTTTTTTATGCGTAAATATGGAGTGAATGTTATAATGAACAGCAGGCGGAAGAGGTATTGGATATCTCGATAATTGGTGAATTGGAAAATTAAATTCCAGTCTATTCAAAAACTGGCACTTAGTATTGCAAAATATATCATAGAAGTTAGTGTTGCAAACCTCTTGATATCTAGTTATAGTTGTGGCTCTGCAATAGAGTCCGGATGGCGTTATCCAAGGAGAATACCATGGCTAAGAATGTACATCTGGTTCTTGATGAAAGAGCCACAATAGAAGTTTGCTTAAGAGAACGAGCTTCATTTACTGAGATGTGCTGAAGGAAGAAGGCCGTAAGCTTACAGCAAAGAAAAAACAGTTCTATGGGGAATATCAAAAGGCACGATGGGATATGCAGGAGATCGTCACGATCAAGGCGAACATTGACACTTTGATGGGCTACACTGAACCGGGAAGAAAGCAGGAAAAGGAGCGTTGAGATTATGAAAACAAGGAGCAAAGCGACGCTGACACTTCGGACCATGTTGGCCTGAAGATACGGGTTTGGGGCG
>CAJKMA010000111.1 GCA_905200905.1 uncultured Bacillota bacterium | reverse complement strand
TCGATATAGAGCATGATTTCCGAACAAAGTGTTACCAAAAAGCTTGACCAGTACAAAATTTGATGATAGTATATCTTGTCAGTTCTCTATTACAAAAGATGAAAAAGGTGGAAATATTTTAGAAGGATATGTATATAAAGAAGGACTTAATGCTTATTATCAGCAAGTTTATATTGGCAAATTTGATGAAGAGTATCAAAAAGAATGTTTTTATCCTATGAAGATGACAGAAAAATCATGGAAAGCAAACTGGGATGAAAAGTATAGTTGGTGTAGTATTCCATTATCAGACTTGAAGATTAATAAGAAAGAAGAGTTGTTAAAAGATGGATGGAAGGTTTATCTGGAGAACAATGGAGAAGTATACTGGCAGAACCTGTCGATCGAATAGTATTTGATACGCATGGTGAAAATAGTGCGGCAAGATAAAGAAATTTTAGAGGGGAGAGTACATGTCATTTAATTCGTTTGATTTTCTAATATTCCTTGGACTAGGGATGATATTTTATTACATTAGTCCACAGAAATGTAAGAGCATTGTATTGTTATTGATTAGTTATGCTTTTTACGGGTTGTATAACTGGAAAGTGCTTCTATTTTTGATTGGTTTTTCTGTGGTTATTTATCTTTATGGCAGATGTTTGGAAACAAAAAAGAAGAAAATATTTCTTTATGGCGCAGTGTTTACTGCGCTATTGCCGCTTTTACTCTGTAAATATTCTAGATGGAATCTTGTTTTACCTCTGGGGATATCTTATTTTACATTTAAATCCATAGGATATCTGGCAGATATTTACAAGGGCAAAATAAAAGCGGAGAAAAATATAATCCTTGTGTGTTCTTTTATTGCTTTTTTTCCGGAGATGTTGATTGGACCGATTGACAGGGCAGAAAATCTTTTGCCGCAGTTAAAAAATAGGGAAGTAAGAGCAGATTGGGAAAATATACAAAAAGGAATTTTTATTCTGTTGGGTGGATATTTTGAAAAAATGGTGATAGCAGATCGACTGGGAATTTTAGTGGATCATGTGTACAATGGTCTGTATGTGTATGAGGGCTTTATTATCTTAGTCGCAGTGTTCGGATATTCCTTTCAGATTTATCTTGACTTTGCAGGCTGTACACATATGGCATTAGGCGTAGGTCGAATACTTGGTTTTTCTCTGCCTGAAAATTTTAAACAGCCATATCTTGCCGTCTCTGTGGCTGATTTTTGGAGAAGATGGCATATTTCTCTTACTTCCTGGCTGAGGGATTTTATCTACATTCCTTTAGGCGGAAATCGCAGAGGGGTGATTCGAAAGTATGTAAATATTATGATTGTATTTCTTATCAGTGGAGTCTGGCATGGAACTGGAATTTGCTATTTAATATGGGGTGGATTGAACGGTATTTTTCAAATTGTAGGTGCATGTACCAACAAGGTACGGAAAAATTGTTATACACTGCTTCATATTCGTGATACCTCAATGGTATGTATATGGTGGAAACGAATCTGGACATTTCTTTGGATGAGTTTTGCATGGATTTTTTTTAGAATGCCATCTATTTCAGATGCGATATTGGTATTAAAGAAAGCTGTGTCAAAATGGAATCCATGGACGCTTTTTGATGGGAGTTTGTTTAATCTAGGACTTTCGCAGACCAATATGTATCTGCTTCTGATTCTTCTGATGGTAATGCTTTTGATAGATCTGCTTCATGAACAGGGAGTTAGTTTCTCTTCCTGGATGACAAAATGTAGTTTTCCTGTAAAATGTGTTCTTTCATATGGAATCATTTTTGCAATCATCATTTTAGGGATTTATGGTGATGCATATGATGCAGGAAGTTTCATATATATGCAGTTTTGATCGGTTACCAGAAGAGGAGAAAAGGGAAGTATGAAAAAAAGGAAGAAAGTCATAACAACCATATTAAAAGTATGTACATGGTGTATTGGATTTGGAGTTATATTTTTTGTATGTTCCGGAATTTTAAAGCCAAAGTATTTTTTTGATTCGGCGTCGCAGTCTCCGGAAACAGAAATGTGGAAAGCTTTTTATGAGGAACCAGAGAACAGTATCGACGTAATATTTCTTGGGAGTAGTCATATTTACAATGGAGTGAATCCACTCGTCTTTTATGAAGAAACAGGTCTGACAGGATTTGATTTGGCTTCTTCCAGTCAGGATATACCAACAGGATATTTTTATTTAAAAGAAGCTCTGGAATACCAAACGCCAAAGTATGTGCTGCTGGATTCTTATGGTATTTTAAATAAAGCTTTTGAGAATGAAGCCGCTTATAAACGTTCACTAGATGACATGCGTTGGTCCGCTGTAAAAATAGAGGCAATTCGGGAATGGCAGAAGCATTTGGAGGGTGTAAGATTACTTCCGCGGATTTTTACGATTATGGATTATCATTCACGGTGGGATAGCCTTTCAGAAGAGGATTTTTCAGATAGTAAGTTTATAACAAATAGGAATGGATATTGCCCAGTATTTACAGCAGATGAAAATGTTGTGTATAATGCGTTTGATGTTCACATCAATGAGCCGGAAATAGATGAAACTACACGTAAATACATAAAAAGTATGGTGGATTTGTGTGAAAACAACAATATAAAACTATGTTTGATTTCTGTTCCGGACACAGAGTGGACGAGGGGAAATAGTACCGCTATTCAAAAATTGGCAAATGAGTTATCTATTCCTTTTCTAGATTATAATACAGAAGAACTTTTTGTGAAGATTGGCATTCAGGACGGTAAGGATTGGATGAATTCGGGACACTTGAATAGCTATGGTGCTGAAAAGTTTACAGCTTTTTTAGCTGAAAGTTTGTATGAAAATGAAGTTTTAGCAAACCAAAGCGAAAAAAATGGATCAGAGAATAGATGGAAACAAAAGATAGAGAAATGGAATTCACAGTATCAGATAGGAAAATTAAAAGAAACATGGACATTGTCAGAATATTTTGACCAATTAGTGGAGTTTAAGGCGCAGGAATACAGTATCTTTATGACTGTGAAGGAAGATGCCTCCAAGTTTATGAATGAAGAGGCTGTGGAAAAATTTCAGGAACTAGGACTGAAGGCTTTGTTGTATGATTTGTGGGATATTAGCTATTATGCTGTGATTACACCAGATGAAATTTATGAGGAAAAAGGAAAGGAGCCGCTGGTTTATCATGGGAGCACTCATGATTCGGAATTTTCGGTATTTAGTGCAGGTAAAGAATATGGAAATCGTTGTTCGGTAATTATCAATGATACGGAGTATGCCTTAAATCAACGAGGGTTAAATATTGTGGTATTTGATCATGAACGCCAAAAGGTTATTGATAGTGTATGTTTTGATTTACATGAACCGGAATGGGAAGCTTTTAGATAGATGTTCTGTACTCTGATTTAATTGACTTTGTCTTAAATCAGAGATACAATGCTGATAATAAAAAATGTCAAGATTAAAGAACGGAGCAAAAGATGAAAAAATCAAAGTTGATTGATATCACAACAATAAAATTTTTGATCGTGGGTGTGATCAATACCCTGGTAGGAACAGGGGTTATGTTTGTTTTATATAATTTCTTTTCTGTTAGTTATTGGATTTCATCCGCAGCAAATTATGTTGTCGGGAGTATCGTAAGTTATTTTCTGAATAAATATTTCACGTTTCAGAATAAGGAAAAGTCTTTGAAACAGATGATACGATTTATCGTAAATATTGCGGCTTGCTATCTGGCAGCATATGGGGCTGCAAAACCGTTGATTTCCTGGTTGTTGTCAGATATGAATGAAAAGTTTCAGGGAAATGCCGCCATGCTGGCAGGGATGTGTCTGTTTGTGGTGCTGAATTATTTCGGACAGAGATGGTTTGTGTTTCAGGATCATTCCGAGGAAGAAGAGGAGAAACGGGAGATATGATGGAAAAGGTATCGTTGGTTGTTCCATGTTATAACGAAGAAGAGGTTCTGCCTTATTTTTATGAAGAATTCTGCAGGGTTGCAAAGCAATTATCTGATTATATCGTGGAAGTTATTTTTATAGATGACGGATCAAAGGATCAAACATTATCTGTGGTTAAGAAATTTTCGGAAAAGGATGCGCGAGTGAAGTATCTGTCTTTTTCCAGAAATTTTGGGAAAGAAGCAGCAATTTATGCTGGCTTCCAGTATGCGGATGGAGAGTACGTAGCAATGTTGGATGCAGATCTTCAGGATCCACCGTCTCTGCTGCCGAAGATGCTTCAGGCAATCAAAGAGGAGGGGTATGACTCTGTGGCAACCAGGAGGGTGAGCCGCAAGGGAGAACTGATATGCCCCTTGTCAAGTAGACAGGTGAAATATCTAAAGTTAAGCGGCAAA
>CAJKMA010000110.1 GCA_905200905.1 uncultured Bacillota bacterium | reverse complement strand
TTTCGTCATTTATAGAATTATAATTTTTCTACGTTAGCTGCCTGCATTCCGCGAGCACCTTCTGTTAAATCATAACTTACAGCCTGACCTTCTTCTAAGGATTTGAATCCTTCGCCATTGATTGCAGAGAAATGTACGAAAACGTCCTGTCCGTCTTCTCCTGTGATAAATCCATAACCTTTCTCAGCGTTGAACCATTTTACAGTTCCCTTGTTCATAGTGTTACCTCCATAAAAATAAATAAAAATTTTGGATAGAAAATTAAATGGTCTTTAGAGATCATATTGCGTATAAAAATATTAATACAATCTCTAAAAACCATTTAATACTAATATCCAATATACCTTTGACGTATCTAGTATATGCTCTAGAAACAGATATGTCAAGGGAAAAAGTTCAATTGACGAAAGAAAATGTGTATGTTACTATTTAACTGATAATCAGTTTCTGTACTGGAAAGTTTTAGAAAAAAGTGCAGAAGAAAGGATGCGGAACCGTATGAAAATATTGATTAAAGGAGGGCGTATTCTTAACCCTTCTGACAACACAGATATGACAGGAGATCTTTACATCGAAGATGGTGTGATTAAAGAAATCGGGGAGGAAATAGAACCGGCAGATGCTCCTGAAAAAACGATTGATGCAAAGGGCTGTTACGTGATGCCAGGACTGATCGATCTGCATGTACATTTGAGAGATCCAGGGCTTACTTATAAAGAAGATGTGGTAACAGGGGCAAGAGCGGCTGCCAAAGGTGGGTTTACCACGATTCTTGCCATGCCAAACACCAAGCCGGTGATTGACAGTCCGGACAGAGTGGAATATGTGCATAATAAAGCAAAAGATCTGGCATCTGTCCATGTACTACAGATTGGAGCAGTCACGAAACAGCAGAAAGGTGAAGAACTGGCTGATATCGAAGGCATGATTCAGGCAGGAATTCCAGCAATCAGCGAAGATGGAAAATCAGTCATGAACGTGAAGCTGTACAAAGAAGCCATGGAAATCGCTGCAAAGCATAACATTCCTGTATTTGCACACTGCGAAGACCAGAATATGGTCAGCGGAGGCTGTATGAATGCAGATGAGAAAGCAAAGGAACTGGGACTCCCGGGCATTACTAATGGAGTAGAAGATGTGATTGCTGCCAGAGATATTGTCCTGGCAAAAGAGACAGGCGTAAGACTGCACCTGTGTCATTGCTCTACCAAAGACAGTGTCCGTATGATACAACTGGCAAAAGAAGAGAATCTGCCAGTGACAGGGGAAGTATGCCCACATCACTTTACATTGACATCAGAAGATATTCCAGAGGATGATGCCAACTACAAGATGAATCCGCCTCTTCGTACAAAAGAAGATAAAGATGTTCTGATTCTTGGTTTAAAAGAGGACATTATTGATGTCATCAGTACAGACCATGCTCCTCACAGCAGAGAGGAGAAGAACCAGTCTATGAAAACTGCTCCGTTTGGCATTGTGGGACTGGAAACCTCTGTGGCACTTACCATGACAGAACTGGTACACACAGGAATTCTCACACCTATGCAGATGGCAGCGAAGATGAGCTACAATCCTGCACAGGTGATTCATTCTGACAGAGGACGTCTGGAAGTAGGAAGCCCTGCGGATGTTACCATCATTGATCCAGATGTAGAATATACCATTGACAGTATGGAATTCTTATCAAAAGGGAAAAATACACCATTTCATGGAAGAAAAGTAAAAGGACAGGTGGTAACGACTATCTGTGACGGAAACATTGTTTACCAGATGGATTGATAAAAATATTTTGGGAGGAGATTATCATGATTAATAAACTTATTGCAAATATCCAGAAAACAAACGCACCTATCGTAGTAGGACTTGACCCAATGCTGAACTATATTCCAAAGCATGTACAGGAAAAAGCATTTAAAGAATATGGAGAAACTTTGGAAGGAGCTGCGGAGGCAATCTGGCAGTTTAATAAAGAAATCGTAGATCACACAAGTGATTTGATCCCTGCCGTAAAGCCGCAGATCGCTATGTATGAGCAGTTCGGTATCCCAGGACTTATGGCTTATAAGAAAACCGTAGATTACTGCAAGGAAAAAGGCCTGGTAGTAATCGGAGATATCAAACGCGGGGATATCGGTTCTACCTCTGCTGCATATGCAACAGGACATGTTGGCAAGGTACAGGTTGGTTCAAAAAAATACGCTGGATTTGATGTGGATTTTGTTACTTTAAATCCATATATGGGTTCTGACAGTATCAATCCATTTATTGATGCATGCAAGGAAGAAAAAAGAGGTATGTTTGTGCTGGTGAAAACCTCCAATCCATCCAGTGGTGAATTCCAGGATCAGCTGGTAAATGGCAGACCGCTTTATGAATTAGTAGGAGAAAAAGTAGCAGAGTGGGGAGAAGGATTCATGGGAGATTCTTACAGCTATGTAGGAGCAGTTGTAGGAGCTACTTATCCGGAAATGGGTAAAATCCTTCGTAAGATCATGCCAAAAGCATATATTCTGGTTCCTGGCTACGGTGCACAGGGAGGACAGGGAAAAGACCTGGTTCACTTCTTCAATGAAGACGGCCTTGGAGCAATTGTCAATTCCTCCAGAGGTATTATTGCAGCTTATAAGCAGGAAAAATATGCAAAATTCGGAGAAGAAAACTTCGCAGAAGCTTCCAGAGCAGCCGTAGAAGATATGGTAGCAGACATTACAGGTGCATTAGAAGCAGCGAAATAAGGAGACAGGAAAACCATGGCAAAAGTGAAAATGACAAGTACCATTTTACAGCAGGAATGCATTGGTACAGATATTTATAGTTTATGGCTGGATGCACCCCAGATTGCATCCCAGGCAAAACCAGGACAGTTTATTTCCGTGTACAGCAATGACTCCGGAAGAGTGCTGCCAAGACCTATCAGCATCTGTGAGATTGACAGAGAAAAAGGTGCTCTTCGGATTGTATATCGTATCGCAGGAAAGGGCACCAAAGAGTTTTCCGGCATGAAAGCAGGGGAAACTCTGGATATTCTGGGTCCATTGGGAAATGGATTCCCTATGGATGTGATTAAGGGAAAACGCGTATTCATGATGGGAGGCGGAATCGGTGTGCCTCCCATGGTGCAGACTGCAAAAGAAGCAGAGGCAGAAGTTACGGTTATTGCAGGATACCGGAACAGCGAAATTTTCCTAAAGGAAGAACTGGAGCAGAATGGTACGCTGGTAATCGCCACAGAAGACGGTAGCGTGGGAACAAAGGGAAATGTTATGGATGCAATCCGTGAAAATCATCTGGAAGCAGATGTGATTTTTGTCTGTGGCCCAACACCAATGCTCCGTGCAATCAAAACTTATGCAGAGGAAAACAAAATTCTCTGTTATATTTCTATGGAAGAAAAAATGGCATGCGGCGTAGGTGCCTGTCTGGCCTGTGTATGTAAATCCAAAGACGTAGACCATCATTCTCATGTGCACAATAAGAGAATCTGTAAAGATGGTCCGGTATTTCTTAGTACGGAGGTGGAGCTGTAATGAACATGAAGGTAAAGATTGCCGGAGTTGAGTTTAAAAACCCGGTTATGACAGCTTCCGGAACCTTTGGCTCAGGGGCTGAATACAGCGAATTCGTGGATTTGAACCAATTGGGCGGTGTTGTGACAAAGGGCGTGGCAAATGTGCCGTGGGCAGGAAATGCTACCCCGCGTATTGCAGAGGTACACAGCGGTATGATGAATGCCATTGGCTTGCAGAATCCGGGAATTGATGTGTTCTGTGAAAGAGATATTCCATTTTTGCAGCAGTTTGACACCAATGTGATTGTGAACGTGTGCGGACATGCACCGGAGGAATATCTGGCAGTGGTGGAACGTCTGGCAGAAGAACCCATTGATATGATGGAAATTAATATTTCCTGTCCAAATGTCAATGCAAACTTCCTTGCCTTTGGGCAGGATCCAAAGCATGTGGAAGAACTGACTGCACAGATTAAGAAGATTGCAAAGCAGCCTGTAATCATGAAACTGACACCGAACGTTACCGATATTGCAGAGATTGCAAGAGCAGCTGAAGCAGGAGGAGCAGATGCAGTGTCCCTGATTAATACCCTCACTGGTATGAAGATTGATGTAAACCGGAGAACCTTTGCCCTGGCAAATAAAACGGGCGGTGTTTCCGGACCATGTGTGAAGCCGGTAGCAGTGCGTATGGTATATCAGGTTGCCCAGGCAGTGAAGATTCCGATTATCGGCATGGGCGGTATCCAGAATGCAGAGGATGCCCTGGAATTCATCATGGCAGGTGCCACTGCGGTATCTGTAGGAACAGCAAACTTCACCAATCCATATACAACCATAGAGGTGATAGATGGTATCCAGAAGTATATGGAGAAAAATCATATCGAAGACATTCAGGAATTAATTGGATGTGTGAAATAAA
>CAJKMA010000109.1 GCA_905200905.1 uncultured Bacillota bacterium | reverse complement strand
TCTCATATATCGAAATGCTCAGAGGGGAAAATACAGGGCGAGATAGAAAAAAAGTGAAAAAACTGCTATACTGCCATTCAGGAACAATAAAAAAAGCGACTTTTAGAATAGTAGGGGTATGAAGAAAATGGTAAAACCAATCATGAAAGATATATTTTTCCTGAGACAAAAATCTGAGCTGGCAACAAAAGTGGATCTTCAAATAGGAAGGGATTTAATGGATACGTTAGCTGCGAACCGTGAGGGATGTGTTGGAATGGCAGCGAATATGATCGGTGTGAAAAAACGTGTTATTATTGTAAATATGGGATTTGTAGATGTGGTAATGTTTAATCCTGTATTGGTAAAAAAAGAATTGCCTTATGAAACCGAAGAAGGATGCTTATCTCTTCCGGGAGTGCGTAAGACAACGAGATATCAGACGATAGAAGTTGAATATTTGGATATGAATTGGAAGAAACAGAATTTGAAACTTGACGGTTGGACCGCACAGATTTGTCAGCATGAGCTGGATCATTTGGAAGGCATACTGATTTAAGCAGAGAGAAATTTACAGGAGTGATACTTTATGGGAACGGAAAGAACAGATGAATTATATAAGGTTTTACTTACCAAAGGATATCCGAAAGAACTTTGTGCAGAAATAGCCTATAAGAATCTGAATACAGATTATACAGCGACCAGGATGTTGGGATACTTGTATCGTTACACAGAGCTTAGACAGGAAGATGTGATAGATGAAATGATTGCAATCCTAAGTGACCGGGAAGAAATCATAAAGAAAAAAGAAATGGAGCAGGCGCAGGCTGTTATAAATGAGATTTATAGAAATGGATTATGATGTAAAACGTGAAAAATGAAACAATGCGATACGAATAGAGGTAATTTGACATGATAGTTGCTGAAGAAGATACTTCGGCAACTATTTTTTTGATTTTTTTTCATAATCACCCTGTAAAATCCATTGATTTCCTTTCGTTATGTGAGAAGACAAATTTGTTTTCTTTCTTATTTTTAAATGGAAAGGAGTTTTGTGAAATGGGTTTTGCAAGAAAAGATGTGGAAGCTACTAAGAAAATGGAAAAGAAATTCGTGAGATATCCAGAAGGTGCGGAGAAATATAGTTTAGGATTGACAAAATTTCAGGCATTAGCAAAAGAGGCGAAAGCAGTCTATAAAATTGATAAAGTAGCTTTAGTAAATTGTGAGATATTTGAAAAATATTTGGAAACATTCCGAGAATATTAAAATTTTAAGAGAGAAAAGAAGAGAGAAGAACTTCTATATTTTTCTGCATTTTTAATTGACTTTACGTCATACAGAAAGTATAATGTTGGTATAGGAGGTATAAGAGCTGAAATGAAAAAGATGGGAAGACCAAAATCAGACAATGCAAAGAAAAAAGTATTAAGCACTCGTGTTCCTGATCAGCTATATTCCCAGATGCTTGCATACGCCGAACAACATAAAATGACTACAACGGACATTGTCCTAAAAGGGGTAGAGATACTTTTATCCGAGCAGAAAGAATAGTAAGTGCTTCTCTTTAAGAGGAGGAAACTATTATGGCGAAAGTCAGAAAAGATTTGCGAGGAAGATCTTTACGCAAAGGAGAAGTACAAAGATCATCAGATAAAAGATACATGTACACCTATACAGATCCGATGGGCAGACGTAAATTTATATATGCTAACGATCTGACAGAACTAAGAGAGAAAGAAGCTAAACTGATGAAGGATCAGTTGGACGGATTGGATCTCTATGTTGCGGGAAAGGCAAGTGTGAATGATACGTTTGATCGGTATATGTCCACGAAGTATAATTTGCGTGAATCTACGAGAAGTTCATATTTCTATACGTACGATCATTACGTACGTGATACCTTTGGAAATAAGCGGATTGCAGAAATAAAGTATTCTGATGTATTGCAGTTTTATTATTATCTTCTTAATGAAGTGAAAATTTCATTGGGAACTTTAGATACTGTTCATTGCTTGCTTCATCCAACATTTCAGTTGGCAGTACGGGATGAGATTATACGAAATAATCCTACGGATGGAGTAATGAAAGAAATCAGCAGAGAATCCGGAAAGAACAGAGGAATCAGACATGCATTGACCGTAGAGCAGCAAAGAGCATTCATGGAATACATTGCGAACCATCCGATATATTATCATTGGTGGCCTATGTTTACGGTGTTGCTTGGAACAGGGTGCAGAATTGGAGAAGCATTAGGGCTTCGATGGCAAGATTTAGATTATGACAGAAGAACAATCAGTATAAATCATAGTTTGAGCTATTATCAAAAACCAGAGAGCAACAAAAGTGTGTTGAGAATATCCAAACCAAAAACAGAAGCTGGAATACGTACAATTCCAATGCTGGACGTTGTAAAAGATGCTTTCGAAATGCTTTATGAAGAACAACTGGAAAATGGTTTTAATGAAACAGAAATTGATGGAATGTCAGGATTTATTTTTTGTAATCGTTTTGGAACAGTTCCAAATCCACAAACAGTCAATCATACGATTAAGCGTATAGCAAACAGTTATAATGCAGACGAAGTGGTGCGAGCTAAGAAAGAACGGAGAGATCCTATTATATTACCCAATTTTTCTTGTCATCATCTGAGACATACTTTTTGTACACGACTTTGTGAAAATGAAACAAATTTAAAAGTTATTCAATCCATTATGGGACATAGAAACATTGAAACAACAATGGATATTTATGCGGAAGCAACAGAGGAAAAGAAACAAGAGTCATTCGAGAATTTAGCAACAAAATTAGATGTTTTTTGAGAAGTGCTTAGTAGAACGGATGACAACAATTTGTTTGATTTACAACAAATTGACAACAAAAAGAACTTAATAATGAAGAATAGTGAAGAATATATAAGGTTTATAAATTTGGACAATATAGTATAATAACGCATCCCGAAGAATCATGAAGAAAACGTGAAATCTTTCCCGACAATGAAGACTCTTGGCGGCGCAGAGAACAAAAAAGCATCTAAGCCGGCAGCAACAGCAGAAGAAAAACCAGCGGAAAAAATTGATTTCTCCAAGGTGAAGGTGGAGCCGCTGTTTGAGGAATTTGTTGATTTTGAAACTTTCAGTAAGTCTGATTTCAGAGCGGTAAAGGTAAAAGAATGTGAAGCAGTTCCGAAGTCTAAAAAGCTTCTGAAGTTTGTATTAGACGATGGAAGCGGCGTAGACCGTGTGATTTTAAGCGGTATTCACGAGTATTATGAGCCGGAAGAACTGGTTGGAAAAACCTGTATCGCGATCACAAACTTACCGCCAAGACCGATGATGGGAATTGATTCCTGTGGTATGCTGATTTCTGCAGTACATGAGGAGGACGGTCATGAAGGTCTGAATCTTCTGATGGTAGATGACAGAATTCCGGCAGGAGCAAAGCTGTACTAAAATTAAATATAAAATCGAAACAAGAGCACTTCTTAGAGTTAATCTGAGAGGTGCTTTTCTAATTTTGAAGGAAAATATCATGGATAAAAGTAATAAACTAATTTGAAGCATACAGGAACAAGCAAAATTGGATTGACAGAAAATAGAGAAAAACATATCATGAGAACAAAACAGATTAGCTTATAGAAAAGAGGAGAGTGAACAGATGATCCGTCTTCAGGATATTGCAGATATGGCAGGGGTCAGCCGGACAACGGTATCAAACGTTATCAACGGAAATACAAAACGGGTTTCTCAGGCAACGATAGATAAAATCACAGCAATACTGAAAGAACAGAATTATGTGCCGCATATGGGGTCAGTGATGCTGTCAGGCCATGGCTCAAAGATCATTGGCGCTGTTCTGGGATTTGAACGTGCCCATGGGATGCAGGCATTACAGGATCCTTTTGTTGGAGAGCTGATAGGAACCCTTCAGATGGAAGCGGAAGAAAAGGGTTATTATGTTATGCTCATAGGCGGGGAAGATATTCAGAATGTAGTTGATATTGCGTCCAGATGGAATGTGGAAGGGCTGATCGTTCTTGGCTATGATGAAGACCGTTACAGACAGCTGTCCCGAAAGCTGAATAAAAAGATGATCCTGATCGATACATATCCCAAAGGGGCTTATGATTTTCAGAATGTAGGCGTAGATGATTATTCAGGTGGATATCAGATTGGAGAATATCTGGACAGCTGTGGATATCATAAAGCGCTGTTTATTTCAGAAACAGGCAAGGACAGTGACTATTATCGATGGATGGGTTTTAAACAGGCAATGGAAAAAAACGGACGCTTTTGCAGTAAGTCCCGTCTGATGGTGGTGTCCAGTAAAAGAATGCAAAGACTTCATGAATATGAAGAATTACTCCCTCGTTTTCTGGAAGCAAAAGCACTTGCGTTTTCTTCTGATTTTTCCGCAATAGAGGCAATTAATTTTTTTGTAGATCATAAGATCAGCATTCCTGATCAGATATCGGTTACTGGATTTGACGACAGCATTTATGCGAGCCTGGTACGTCCCAAACTGACCACTGTTCATCAGGATGTTTCGCAAAAGGCACATATTGCTTTAAAAAGACTTATGAAATTAATACATGGAGATACATTGGAAGAAATGAACGTAAAAAGTCCGGTGTATCTGGTTAAGAGAGACTCTGTCAGAGAATGACAGAGTTTTTTTTGTTCAATATGCATAAAATCATTGGAGAAAGTTTAGATAGAATGTTAGTTTCTCGAGAAACCTATTGATTTTACAGGGAAACATGATTTATAGTAAAACTACCAAAAGGAAACAGGACAGACGTGTCCGGATTAAAGTTTCATAAGATTTCTGGTGCTGCGCAGCCTTCATAAATGAAAAGATGGAGGAGAAAAGATGAATAGGAAGCTTCCTGTATACTTTAAATAAGCCAAGAGATTGACACAAAAAAATACCTCAA
>CAJKMA010000108.1 GCA_905200905.1 uncultured Bacillota bacterium | reverse complement strand
GTAGAGCACTTGACTTTTAATCAAGTTGTCCGGGGTTCGAATCCCCGATGCTTCACTTGAGTTCAAACCGAAATGGGTTTGAACTTTTTTCTTTAAAGTATAAACAAATGCGGATGTGGCGGAATTGGCAGACGCGCCAGATTTAGGTTCTGGTGTTTATGACGTGCAGGTTCAAGTCCTGTCATCCGCAGTACTTCAATGGGATGCTGTTGTGTTTTAGTGCGACAGCGTCTTATTTTTTATCTAAAACTTGCCGTCCTTCATGGTTCATATGATATTCATCTCTGTAAATCAGTTCTGAAATCGGAACAAACTCA
Organism: uncultured Bacillota bacterium; assembly: GCA_905200905.1. Lineage (GTDB taxonomy): Bacteria > Bacillota > Clostridia > Lachnospirales > Lachnospiraceae > Blautia. The sequence continues at coordinate 4,710 of CAJKMA010000108.1, read as the reverse complement.
TATCCTTTTTCCTTAAGTTTCAGGATAACCTGTTCTAGAGCATCTTTTGTATACTTTGCTCCATTATGGCAGAGAATGATACTTCCATTCCCAAGATTTTTATGTTCTGTGATTCTTTTTACGATATCGTCTGCACCGTAATCCTTCCAGTCCAGAGAATCTATATTCCATTGAATAGGGTAGTAGTTATTCTTTTTTGCATTGACAACTACTTGATTATCATAATCTCCATAAGGGGGACGGAAGAGGAACATATCGTATCCAGTTAATTCTTTTACTTTATTATGTACAGTCATAAGTTCATTGGTTTTTTCTTCATCATTTAATTTCGTCATATATTTGTGATTCTGGCTGTGATTCCCAAGGTCATGGCCAGCTTCATAGATTTTTTTTACATCATCAGGGTAACTTTCGACCCATCCTCCAGTCATAAAGAAGGTAGCTTTTACATTGTGTTTGGCAAGAATGTCTAGAAGTGTTTGTGTGTCCTCGTTTCCCCAAGCAGCGTCAAAACTAATGGATACTAGAGGTTTTTCGGTTTCTACACAGTAAATAGGAAGTTCTCGACCTCCTGGGGTGCTGCTTACCGTGATGATATCAGGAAGGTAAGCAGCAGCACAGAAAACTAGAAGTCCTGCAAAAGCCAGGGTAACAAGAGCGTGAAAGAATCTTTTCGACAAAATAGAATCTCCTGTAGAAGAGGTTTGCTACTATTCTATTTTGGAGACATGAAAAAAAGAACAGAGAACATTTTAGTCATTTCCATAAAAATGTTGGTGTTCTTCATATAATTCCTGAAATAGCTGAGCAAAGGTCCAGAAACAGTTCTGAGCAGTAAGCATAGCTTTTAAAGCAATGCGGGGAACCATCCCGCTTTTCATAGCACCTAGAAGCATGTCCAGGGTTTCTTCCGTGAAATTGCACATCACCATCAGCTCCTGGGAAATTTCTGGAAGAATCTCCAAGGGAGATAATTTTTTAGACGGAAAGCCTTTCACACCGGCAAGATAGCCTACAGTTTGGAGAAACTGGGGAGGCGTGATTGGAACCAGGGCAATTCCAAGAGGCAAAAGCGCCTGTTCTACAGCAGTTCTTTTTTCTAAGTTTCCATGGTCATAGTAGAGAATCGTTGGTTTGTGGAGTGTCATGACAGGTCCCCCCTTCATATAATATTTAATACCTTCATCATATACTGCCAAGACAAAAAATTCAACGGTTTTTCAGAACTTCTCTTTAGTTGACAATAAGTTGAGAGATTAGTATACTAACAAGTATATAGATTGCGAGGGATGAATTTTGGATAAAATCAGTGTACATCTTCTGGGCAGGCCGTATGTGGAAAAAAATGGAGAAAGAGTGAACTTTCCCTATAAAAAGGCAGAAGGATTTTTTTATTACCTATGTGTGAAAAAAACGGCTACAAGAGAAGAAATTATATATGTTCTCTGGGGCGCTGACAATGAGAATGTGGGACGTAAGAATTTAAGAGAGGCTGTGTATCAGATAAAAAAACTTCTGGGAAAAGAAGTGTTACTGACCGCAGGACATACCAGCATTTCCTTGAATCCTGAGGCTTTTGTAGAAGTGGATTGGGATTCTATAGATAAAGAAAATATTCTGTACCAGGAAGAAGAAGGCTTCCTGGCTCATTTTCATATAAAAAATAGCTATGAGTTTGAAGAGTGGATGGCATCTATGCAGGAACAGTATGACCAGTCCATTCTTGATTCTGCCTATCAGCAGCTATCTATGGCGAACTCTGTCAAGGATATGGCACAGATTCAGAAATATAGTAATATTTTGTTAAAACATGACCCTTACAATGAGAAGCTGTATCAAGAAATTATGGAGATTTATGCTTCCAGTGGAAATTATAATATGGCAATTAAGCTGTATTATGATTTGGAAAAAATTCTGGATGAGGAGTTGGGAGTAGAACCTTCAGGAGAAATTACAGAACTTTTCCACCGCATTTTTAATGTAAAGGGAAATGTAGCTGTAGAAAATATGAATTGGAATTTGCCATTTATGGGCAGAACAGAGGAGATTTACCGGATTAGCCAATGTCTTGCAGAAACAGGAAGATGGGAGCATCCCCAGTGCGTTGCCATTGGAGGGGAAGAAGGTGTTGGAAAATCTGCACTTTTAGAAAAAGCAAGACAAATTGTTCGTGGAAATCAGATGATATCCTTCTTTGCTGCTTGTTATCGTGATGAGGCTGATTTTTTCCTTCGTCCGTGGAATGATATCTTTTGGGAAATTCGTCAATGTGCGGAAAATGGTGTTTTAAAAGAAGAGCTTGTCCACAGCGATGATGAGGAAATGAAGCTGGTGCTAAAGGGAACCATTTCTGATGGAGAAGAAAAAATGGGACGCCTTACCTATCAGATTATGGAACAGGCAGTTCTGAAAGTATTCCGGAAAATTACAGAGCATCATCGGGTAGTATTGTTTTTCGATGATATTCAGTGGATGGATCAGATGAGTTTTCAGCTTTTAAACAGAATTTTACTAACCATTGGGACAGATAAAGTTTTGCTGATGTGTACTTATAGTCAGAGCAGTGATACAGAGATTATGGAGGCTCTGGAAAAGCTCACAAGAAAGGATTGTCTTCAGGTTATTAAGCTTCAGTCTTTTAGCAGGGATGAAACCAACGAGATATTGCATAAATATCTTCCACAGCTTGATAAGGAGGATGAGAAAAAAGAAAACATTTATCAGATGACAGATGGAAATGCGTTTTTTCTTATGGAGCTTATTAATCTTATTAGGGAAAAAGGCTATACCTTAGAAATTTCTCCAAAAACTACAAATCTGATTAAAGCAAGATTGGCAGGGCTTCCGGAAATTGAAAACGAGGTGTTGGATTGCCTTTCTCTGTTCCCTGAGAAAATTAGCATTGAGGAATTGGAGTTGTTACTTCCATCTCTTGACCGCCTAACCCTTTTGCGTGTATTGGAAAAGCTTCAGGAGCATCATTTAATCAAGGAAGTCTTAGTAGGCTGGAATATTTATTATAAATTCGTACACAGGATTTTCAGAGAATACCTGTATGAGAGACAAAGTATTGGAAAGCGGCGTATGTATCATCAAATGCTGGCGTCCTATTATGAAGAACAGGTAGAAACCAAACGAAATTTCCAGTGTCTCCCAATGATTATTCACCACTATGAGAAATGCCATAACCAGGTGAAAACCTATGAATATAAAATTCAATATTTAAAGGAATACTATACCATTATTAATGAGAACTTTCCTGTACTTCATTGGGAGATTGAATATGGCGATGCAGAATTCGGTGTTACTCAAGGTGCGGCAGAAATGTTAGAACTTGCGGAAGAGGTAATCCGTCTTAACGATGAGTCTCATCAGGCACAGGAAATGAAAATGGAAATGAATTATGTTAAGGGACGTTATAAAATTGCAGTAGGAGAATATGAGACAGGCGTTTCCTGTATCCAAAAAAGCATGGAATTTGCAGAAGCACTGGGAGAAAAAAAGATGCTTCTGAATAATCTGAAACAAATGATTTTTTATGGGATTCAGGTAGAAGATATGGAACAAGTGCGTACTTATGTACACCAAGGTCTTCAGATGCTGGAAGCAGAAGAAAAAAATAGCGAAGAAAAAGGTGTATTTGTTCGCTTGAAGGGTTTGTATCTTCTACATGAAGGAAACTATGAAGAGGCGGATAAGGTTCTTCATGAAGCAATGGAAATTTTCCAGACATGTATGGGAAACCGAGAATATTTTAGTATGAGTATGGCTGCCTGTCAAGGGTACCTTGGGGATTTAAGCAGGGCTAGGGGTGATTTTAAAAAGGCAAGGGAATGTTATCAGGCGGCTATAGAACTTGGCACTGGTAAGGTAGTTACCAATGGATTGGGACAGTTTTATTCTAATATGGGGCAGGTGCTGTATCTGGAAAAACAGTATGTACAGGCAGAAGAGTATTTGGAAAAAGCAGTTTCCTGTCTGAAAAGCCATGGATATTACTGGGGACTTGAGCGAGCGCTGGCTTACAGAGCGATGTTACTGTGGGAAACAGGAAAGCAGGAGGAAGCTAAACTTTGCTATGAAGAAAGCAGCAAGATTTCAGAGAAGATTAAGAATCCTACCACAATCAGCATCTTGCAACAAGTGGAAAACTACATAAACCATTAGAAAAAAACTTTATGCAGACTGGATGATAAACATACAGCACCAGGTTTGCATAAAGTTTTTTTATGTTAAAAGTTTCTTTCTAGTATCAATTTACTGTGGTAATATGGTAAAAGTGCATATTTTTTTGGTTTATAAAATGAGAGAAATGTAGAAAAATATCAAAAACAGAAAGTGTCTAAAAAAAATATTATGCAATATGACATTTATTGACGCTTTTTAGACACTTATATCTGTATACTTTCACATATAATAATTACAGGAAAAGAGGGTGCGCTATGAGCAAAATTACACTTACAGGAAAAGACCTGACATTGGAACAGATTGCAGCTATTTGCCGTGACCATGCGGAGGTGGAACTGGCAGAAGAAGCGAAACAGAATATTCTGGCATCCAGAAAAGTAGTAGATGATTTGGTTGCAGAAGAAAAGGTGGTATATGGAATTACCACTGGATTTGGTAAATTCAGCGATGTAGTAATTTCTCAGGACCAGTGCAAAGAACTTCAGAAAAACTTAATCATTACTCACGCAGTAGGTGCTGGTA
>CAJKMA010000107.1 GCA_905200905.1 uncultured Bacillota bacterium | reverse complement strand
TAGCAGCATGTTCTGCTTCTTCGTAAGCAGCTTTTTCCCAGTATAAACCGATTTCAGGATATCCTTCTCTATGAGCTACTCTAGCCATAGCCAGGTACATACCAACTTCTGAACATTCGCCTTCAAAGTTTGCTCTTAAATCAGCTAAGATATCTTCGCTAACGCCCTGAGCAACGCCTACAACATGTTCTGCAGCCCAGCTTCTTTCTGCTGTCTGTTCTACAAATTTTTCTGCGCCAACACCACAAACTGGACATTTTTCAGGAGCTGTTTCACCTTCATAAACATAACCACATACGCTGCATACAAATTTTTTCATAATTAAATCTCCTTTTCTTATTTGAAATTTTGTTTTTTTGTTATTTTATCTGGTCAAAGCCAGGTTGTTGAAAAAGTAATAATAGTAATGATTACTGTTTAAACTTAACATACTTGATAGAAATTGTCAAGTACTTTTTAAAAGTTTTTGTTCTTCTAAACAGTGTTTACAAATACCATAAAATGTAGTCCTGTGAGAAGAAATTTTTCCGCAGAAATCTTTGGACGCTTTTTTAACAAGGCCGTCAATTTCCGGCAAGTCCATGTCCTGAATACAATGACAGTAAGTGCAAACAAAATGGCTATGGGGCTTGGTATTACAGTCAAATCGTTCTGGTCCATTGTCTACAGAAATCTTTGTAATTTCTCCAAGCTCTACAAGAAGAGAAAGGTTACGATACACAGTTCCCAGACTAATATTGGGAAATTCTTCTTTCATTTTCCCGTAAATACTGTCTGCGGTAGGATGTTCTTTGCAGCTTCTTACGTATTCCCGAATGCATTCCCGCTGTCGGCTGTATTTTAATGTAGCCATATGCTCTCCTTTCTATCAGTCAGAAAAATCTGAAAAATGATACTTAGTAACAAAGATTAATAATGATAATTGTTACTGATATTAAGATAACATAGTTGATAAAAAAAGTCAAGTATTATTTGCGAACGTTATAGGATATACGCTTTTGAAGCACGAGAATGTCGTATTGTATACTTAGTATAAAGATTTACAGAGATAAGAAGAGGGGAATAGAAACTAACGTGAGTGAACAGCAAAAAGAGAATGGAAAGACTATATGGAAGACGATAGGGCTTGTTTTATCGGCTATTTTTATTATTGTATATATGAGTGTTCTCTTAAGAGAATTTGAAAAAGATGTAAGAGAAGAAGAAACCAAGAGTCTGGTCCTGGCTATGGCAAATCTGTCTGACCAGGGGGCAGCTATGGTAGAAGAACGGGTCAGTGCTTCTTTACAAAATATAAAATACATTGCGAAATTACTGGAAGATAAAGAAGATATAAAAAGTGAAGAGATCATGAAAAATCTAAACCACATTTTGTCTGAGCAAGATACAGGTGTGAACCGTTTTGGTGTTGCTACGCCAGATGGAAGTAGCAGGGTAAGTAATGGTGATGTGGTGGATGTATCAGAGCGAGATTTTTTCAAAAACAGTATGCAGGGAAAGACTTTTGTAAGCGAGTCTACAGAATTAAAAATTTTGGATGAAGAAGTTTTTTTCTTATCCTCGCCAGTGTTTGGGGTGCAAGGTGAAGTGAAAGGGGTGCTTTATGGCATTATTGAAACAGACAATTATAAAATTTATGATAATGAGCACTTAACAGAGAACAATAAAAACCAGTATATTGTTGATTCAGAAGGTAATTATATTGGTAAATTTCTATATAGAGAAACCATGTTAAATAAAGAAAACTTGTTTTCTGATTTGGCAGCAGTGGGAAGTCAGATGCCAGTTGGGGAAATCAGGCAATATATGGAGAAAAAGCAATCTACTTATACAGAAATTTGGACAGAGAAAAATAGAGATTATGTATATATTACGCCGATTGATATTAATGAGTGGTATGTAGTTACGGTAGTAGATGGAGACTCTATGACAAGCAAAATATCTCATCTACAGAGTCATGCGGTTCAATTAATTGGTCAGATTTTAGTAATTTTGTTACTTTTCCTAATAGGCTATTTTGGAGTAGTGTCATTTGAAAAGAGAAAAACAGAAAAAATGAATCGGGAATTGCGAATTCGTGATAGTATTTTTCAAATTGCTACATCTGAGATGGATAGTTTTGTATTTTTGTACGATGCAATGAAAGACCAGATGGATTTTATGAATGATAGTATGGATAAACTAGGAATTCCAAAGTCTATTAAAAATGTTTCAAGAGAAATAAGAAATTGTGTTGATTTCAGGAATCAGATACCTATAGAGAAATTTATAAATCAGATGAAGAAGGATATGGAGGCACATCTGGAAAAATCAGAGTGCGACATTACTGTTGAACAAAAGAAGGGCACTTGTTATTATCAAGTGAAGGTGACACACTTATATGATAATAAGAACAGACCAGTACGCTCTATTGGTATGATATACGATATTACAGAGAAGAGGATACAGGAAATCCAATTAGAGAAAGAAGAAAAATTAAGAAGCTTATTTATGATTGATACCATTGCCTTTTACGAAATTAACATAACACAGAATCAGGTACTTAAAAAGAACAATGAAATGCAAAAGAATCCTAGGAAGTATAGTGAAGCTTTTGAAACTTTTATGGAACATAGAGTATTAGAACAATACAGGGCTCTGTTTTGGGACAAGTGTTCTTTGGATCGCATGAAACAGTATTTTCAGAATCAGGCGTTTGATTATGGTTTAGAATATGAGTGCAAAGATGATAAGGGAATTCCATATTGGGTTGCCAGTGAGATTCATTTAGGGGAAGAGCAAGGAGAAATTATTGCTTTTTTAACGATTCGGGATATTGACAATAAGAAGAGAAAAGAGCTTCATTTGGAACAGACAGCTGTTTATGATACTGTTACAAAGGTTTATAACCGGAGTGCTGGAATGCAAAAGATAAATCAGGTGTTGGAGAGTACGGATTCAGAAGAGACAGGAGTGTTTATGATTTTGGATCTGGATGGATTTAAACAGTTAAATGATAATCTGGGACATATGACCGGAGATCATGCGCTGGCAGAAGTAGCTAAGGTACTAGTAAAGCATTTCAGAAGTTATGATGTGGTGTGCCGCCTGGGAGGAGATGAATTTATTATATTTGCAAGAAAACTTCCGAAAGAGGTGCTGGATAAAGTGCTTTCCAGTTTACTGAAGAAACTATTGCTCACTTATGGAAGTGGGGAACAACAGGTAACAATCAGCGCGTCTATTGGTGTGGCCTTTGCACCAGAACAAGGAAAAGACTTTGCACAACTTTATGAAAAGGCGGATAAAGCATTGTATCTGGTAAAAAAATCTAGAAAGAATAACTATAGAATTTATGAAGAACGATAAAAACAGGAGGTGTCGCATAATGCGATGCCTCCTGTTACATTGGATTATTGTTTTACATACCCATAGGAAGAATAAAGAAATACATTACAATAAAGTGACAAATACTTCCTCCCATTACAAAGAGGTGGAAAATTTCGTGAGAACCGAAATTCTTGTGGTGAGAATTAAAAATAGGCAGTTTCAGTGCGTAGATAACACCGCCAACCGTATAAATAATGCCACCTGCCAGTAGCCACCCGAATCCAGCAGAAGGAAGTGCGTGAAGAATCGGTACAAAAGCGAACACGCACAGCCAACCCATGCCAATATAAATCAAAGAAGAAAACCATTTCGGGCAGGTAATCCAGCAGGCTTTAATCACAATGCCCACAATAGCCACAGTCCATACAGCGGCACAGAGAAGATACCCTGTATTTCCATGAAGGGTAATGAGGCAGACTGGAGTATAACTTCCGGCAATCAAAATGAAAATCATCATATGGTCAATTTTCCGTAATCTCCGGTTTACCTTTTCTGTGGAATCCACCGTGTGATAGATGGTGCTGGCTGCGTATAATAAAATCATACTGAGAATGAAAATGCTCATGGCAATGACATAGATACTGTCCGGTTCTCTGGCAGCCTTATGCAGCAATGGCAAAGCGGCAAGAATTGCCATAATACAGCCAATAAAATGAGTAATTGCACTTCCCGGATCTTTGATTTTGAATTTCATAGTTACCACTCCTGTCCTTTTTATTTAGTATATGAAACCTGATGATTGATATTCATAAATTCCATATGTAGTTTCAAAAACTATGTGTTGATATGTGTATATTACACCTGCTTTTCGGAAATTGCAAGAGGGTAGTTGTAGTTTTTTTCTTTTTGAAAATTTTGGCGGAAATCCCTGGGAGTATAGCCAACATATTTTTTGAAATAATTGGAAAATGCCGGAGCATCTTTAAAGCCACAGGAAAAGGCGATTTCCGTGATGGTATAAGAAGAATTGCAAAGCATCTGTGTGGCAATCCTAAGTCTATGCTGCAGGAGATATTGCTTTGGAGAGAGGCTGGACTGTTCGATGAAAATTTTGTACAGATAGGTTCTGTCAATGCCAACAAACCGTGCAATATCCCAGACGCGGATAGGGTAAGTGTAATTGTTTTCTATATATTCTTTTGCCTTTCGGAAGTATTGTGCGGAATAATCCTCTTTGGCAATGGCATGAGGATGGGACATACAGGATAATAAAAGAAGCAGGTTGCCCAGGGGATTCAGGGGTGTTTTCCAGGAGGTACGGAAACTTTCTAATAAGTTTTCCATACCGTGTATGACCTGTTCTTTTTCTTTGTTTGAGTCACTGGTAAAGATGCAGGAATCTGCAAAAACGGTCTGTTCCAGGACTTCTTTGCAGGATTTTCCGTCAAAACCAACCCAGGCATAGCTCCAGGGGTTTTCCGTATCTGCCCGGTAGAAGGTAGATTCCATAGGAGGAATCAGGAACGCACTTCCCTTTTCTAAGTGATACGTTTTTCCGTCTTTCTGATAAATTCCCTTTCCATCTAAAATAACGTGGAGCAGATAGTGTGGGCGGATTGCAGGACCGAAGGCATGGCCTGGTTCGCAGTGTTCCATATCACAAAAATAGACTGCCAGAGCAGACTGCTCTGAAATTTTTTTTGAATTCATGAATCAGTTCCTCTCTATATATGCAACAAATCAACAAGTTTTAAACTCAAATAGGCATGGAATGTGGATAAGGAAATTATATAATAAAGACAATGTGGAAAGCAAACAGAGATTTCGCATTGACGGTGTTTTTCCCGACAATTATAATGAAGGAATAAGACAACGAAGGGAGAAACAGATGGAACAGAAATTATTATTTTTTGATATAGACGGCACATTAATCACAGAAGGACCAGGGGTGCTTCCTGAGAGTACCAGGCAGGCGGTCAAACAGGCAAAGGAAAAAGGTCATTTCCTGTTCGTAAATACAGGAAGAACCTTAAAAAGCCTTCCAAAGAAGATAACAGAGCTGGGATTTAGCGGATATGTATGTGGCTGTGGGACAAACATCTTTTTAAATGGTGAAGAATTGTTATGTTCCAGGCTGGACCATGAGCTTTGCAGGCAGATAGCAAAAAAAGTAGGGGAATATCAGGTTCCAGTGTTTTATGAGGCCATGGACGCCATTTATTCAGACCACAGAATGCAGGAGCATCCTTGGGTCAGAGAAATAGAAAAAGCTATGGATATGCATGCTGCGGACATTGAGGAAATCTTTCAAGATGAGACCAAGGTGTATGAAAAGCTAGTTGTGATTCTGGAACCAACAGAGAAAAATCAGGAATTAAAAGAATATTTGTCCCAATATTTTCTGTGTATTGACCGTGGACATGATATGTATGAGATGATCCAGAAGGGGTATTCCAAAGCAACGGGAATCCGTTTTTTGTGTGAATATCTGGGAA
>CAJKMA010000106.1 GCA_905200905.1 uncultured Bacillota bacterium | reverse complement strand
TACGGTCAGAGAGCGGATTTTCAAAGTGCGAAAAGATTCCGGGAAGTGTATAAGGAGATAAAAAAGAAGCTGTGAGAACCTAAGGTTCCCAAGGCTTCTTTTTGGATTAAGAAGAAATCATTCTTCTGTATAATACTGTGCCTGTGCCTGCCACAGCTGGGCATATTTTCCATTCATTTGAGCCAGCAGCTCTTCGTGAGTTCCTTTTTCTACAATTTGTCCTTGATGAAAAACAGCAATTTCATCACAGAACTTGCAGGAAGACAGTCTGTGGCTGATGTAGATGGAAGTTCTGTCTCCGGAAATTTCATTGAATTTTGCATAGATTTCTGCTTCTGCAACCGGGTCTAAAGCAGCAGTCGGTTCGTCTAAGATTATGAAGGGGGCATCCTTATAAAGTGCTCTGGCAATGGCGATTTTCTGGGCTTCGCCTCCAGAAATTTCCACACCGTCTTCTGTAAAATCTTTGTAGAGAGGAGTATCGGTTCCTTGTGGCATGGAGGAGAGACGTTCTCCCAGACCAGCGTCAGACAGGGCTTTTTCTACACGTTTCCTGTCATAAATAATACTTCCTGCTACATTGGAACCAAGGGACTGGCTAAGAAGCTGGAAGTCCTGAAAGACGATAGAAAAGATTTCCATATAGTCTTTGTACTTGTATTTGCGGATATTAATGCCATTTAAGAGAATTTCCCCTTCCTGGGGATCATAGAGGCGGCAGAGCAGTTTAATAAATGTGGTCTTGCCGCTTCCGTTTTCCCCTACGATAGCCAGGCGGGTGCCGATGTGAAACTTCATGGACACATGGCGCAGTGCCCAGTTATTTGTACCGGGATAACGAAAAGATACATCCCTAAATTCGATTTCATACTTACGGTCAGAACGTTTTTCCGTGGTAAGGCTGCCCTGATACATGGTATTAGGTAAATCCAAAAAGGTAAAGGTCTGTTCCAGATAAGGAGCATTGGCTTTTACAAGTCCTGCAAACTCTACCAAAGCAAATACATTAGAAGATAAAGCAGTAACAGCACCCACATATTGCATGATGCTTCCTACATCAAAAGCGCCGCCCCAGGCTTTCAGGCAGGTAAACACATAGATACATCCTGTCAGGAGTGCAGTAAGCCCGGTAGCAAAAGCATCATAGAGACCAACAGAAGAGCGGGCAGATATTGCCATAGAGCTGGAGGGACCAAAACCAAGAGGTATAATTTTCTGAAAATAGTGGCTGATCAAATCTTGCTGATGATAAAGGCGCACATCTTCACTTTTTCCCTGTCGCTGTCCGAATTTCCCGAAATAACCAAAAATACGGTTACTCAAGGTCATAGTTTCCGCCTGCTGTCCCCAGATAGAGACCGCCTTGGCAGAGAGCATTCCGGCCAGAAGGCTGACCATAAGAATGCAGGAAGCCAGAATCAGGACAAAAACAGGGTGGTTCAGAATGGTAAGACATCCACTGTTTTTGGGTACCGGGGCAGTAAAAAGGGAGATGGTCAGGAGGATACCGCTTAAAATACCTAAAAGGTTGCAAAGGCCAATCTGATAATTTTCCGATGCCCGCATTAGTCCCCAAGAAGACCAGTTTTCATTTTGCTGGATTTGTGCATGGAGATCCCGAATTTTCTGAGAATCAAGATCTTTATAATCCATAGAGAAAAATTTATGAGAAAACAGTATCTCTTTGCTGCCGTAGAGTGCATCCTGAAGGGTATTATAACGCTGGTATAGAAAAGCCCTGAGAAGCAGGAAGATACCGCTGCACAGTGTGGCTGCCATTGCCCATCTGATTAATATTTCCGGTCTGCGGTTATTGGAAAGCTCCTGTAGTAATTGCGCAGAAAAGTACACAGTTACATAAGGAATCAGGGATGAGACCAGGGCATATAAGGTGGCAACAGGAAAAAAATTTGGACTCACTTTGTGAAGAAGTTTTGCGGCACGGTTTTGGAGTTGCAATGCCTCTTTTATTGTTTTGAATGTTTCTTTCATCAGAAATCCCTCCCTTCTTGATAGTAACGGCTCTGGGTGTCAAAAAGCTGTGCATAGGCACCACCTGCCTGCAACAGTTCCTCATGAGTGCCTTCTTCTAAGATAGCACCGTGTTCCAGATAGAGAATCCGGTCGCAAAATCTGGTAGAAGCCAGGCGGTGAGAGATAAAGAGAGAGTTTTTTCCCTCTGTCATCTCATGGTATTTTAGATAAATGTCATTTTCGGCCAGGGGGTCTAAAGCGGCTGTTGGCTCGTCTAGCAGCAGGATAGGGCTGTTTTTATATAAGGCTCTTGCAAGCATGAGCCGCTGTGTCTGGCCACCAGAGAAAAGCACACCGTCTAAATAAACCTCCCGGCCCGTATGGGTAGCAAGCCCCTTTTGCAGTTGTTGTACCATTTGGGTAAGCCCTGCTTTTTCCAGGCAGTTCCAAATTCTTTTTTCGTTTATGTCTTTATAATCCTGGGCAATATTTTCTGCCAGTGTCACATCCAGAAGAGAATAGTTCTGGAATACAGCACTGAACAGAGCATAATAATCCTGCCGGTTAAAGTCACGTATGTCCTGGCCATTTAACAGCACCCGGCCCTTAGTAGGGTCCAGAAGACCGCAGAGCAGTTTGACCAGAGTGGTTTTTCCGGCTCCGTTTAAACCGACGATTGCCAGTTTTTCACCCGGGTGAAGAGTAAGGTTCATCTGGTGAATCGTGTCCCTGGCTGCACCCGGGTAGCGGTAAGATACTTGTTCCAGCCTCAGTTCATAAGGTGCTTTTGGAGGAATTGGTTTACCATTTTGGAACCGGAAAGGCTCTGGATAGTCCAGGAATGTACGCAGGGAAGAAATATCCAGACTTTCTTTGTGCAGGTCGCTGCACTGCTGCAAAATTCCATTTACCCAGGTGGTAAAGGTAGAAATTGCTGTGAAATACAGAAGAAAGGCGGAAACGCTGAGATCTTCCGAAAGAGCAAGATGCAGCAGATAAACATAGGCGATTCCATTTCTGGCAATGGTAAAAAACACATCAGCAAGATCTCCCAGAAGCAGCATTTTTTCGCAGCGCAGGAGGAAATCCATATACGTTTTTTGGATGGAGGAGCTGATATCATCCAGCCAGTTTTGCAAACCGAAGATGCGGATATCCTTGGCCATGGTAATGGACTGGGATTTATTCTGTATATAGGCCAGTTTTGCATGACATTGTGCTTCCTCTTCTCTGTGCCGGTATTTCCAGTTGCTGGTATATCGGAAAATCAGAAATCCCAGGACACAGGTGAATACCATAAGAGCCAGAATCCAGGGGTTTAAAGGTGACAGTATGGTTAAAAAGACCAGAAAGCCTCCGGTGTTTTGCAGCAAAAAGGTAAGGGTGTGCCAGATTCGTTCTGTGGACTGGCTATTGGTGGAAGTACAGAAAAAAGCTTTATCCCGAAGTTTGATAAAGCTGGTATCCAGTGTATTGGAATAGGCGGTTGTATTGCACTTTTCACCGATTTTTTCGATGATGGCTGTCCGCACGGAAATAAAAGGGCACGTAGTGTTGTCACGGACATATTCTTTTAGTCCCATAAGGAGAAAGAGTGCTGCTGTGAAGGCTCCGATCGTGAGGAGCAGGCAGGACAGGGAAGCATGGATTTCTACTTGATGCAGGATTCCCGGTGCAATGTAAAGATTTGTTACTTGCAGCAAGATTTCCAGAATAGCAGATACCAGGCATAAGATAGGTGCTGCTTTGGATGTCTGCCATGCAAGCTTTACCATCCACATGACATTGGACAGAATAGAATAAGATGTTTGTTTTTTTGATTTTTGTGTTTTCATAATTTCGTTCACCTCGCAGGTATGACAATATCACAAAAAAGTATCCCCGGGATATTTCCGGGGATGAATGGTAATTTTGAGGGGATGAACGGTTAAAGCTGAGGCAGAAGGATTTCTGTGGTAAATGCCCCGTCTTCGCTGCCTCTGCTGATATATCCATCCAGTTTTTCTACGATTGCATCAATGCGGACCAGTCCAAATCCATGTCCTTCGCCCTTTGTGGTTTGGAACCGTTTGCCCATTTTTGTGAGCTTCCGGCCTGCTGTAAAATTCGTAAAGGAGATATAAAGCTGTGTATTTTTCATATCCATATAGACCCGGATCAGCCGTTGTTCTTCGGGGAGTGCCAGGCTGGCTTCAATGGCATTGTCAAATAAGTTGCCCAGAATACAGCACAGATCAATCTCAGAGGAAGTTAGTCTCACAGGAATATGTGCATCTGCCTGAACCGTAATGCCCTTTGCCCTGGCAAGGGAAATTTTGGAATTTAAAATGGCATCGGTCATAGGATTTCCGGTTTTGATTACAGTATCCACGGTGGTCAGGTCTTCATCCAGCAAATCTAAATAATGACAGATGGCTTCCAAGTCCCCAGATGCAGCGTAGGCTTTCATGGTCTGGATATGATTTCTATAGTCATGCCGCCAGCCACGGATTTGACGGTACATGTTTTCGACTTCACGGTAATGAGTCTCAATAAGTTCCTGCTGATAGGAAGAAATCTGTTTTTCAATCTTCCTGGAAAAAAGTCTTGGAAAGAGTTTCATATCAGTCACCTCATCTGAATGATTGCCCGGTTGATTCCATTATAGGCACCACGAGGCAGGGGAAGAACGGTGTGGTCATCTAAAAATACCTGCTTTTTTGTCACACGGCGGATACTGGAAAGGTTTACCAGAAAGGAACGGCCCATGCGGTAAAAACGTTCATCCAGTTCTTTTTCCAGATTTCCAAGAGTCATTTTTACGGTATAGTCTTCCAGGCCATGTATGGTCACATAATTGCCGGAAACTTCTGCATAACGGATTTGATAAACAGGAAGAATGACCATTTCCCCTGAGATTTCCAGGTACAGAACTTTTTCATTTCTGGAAATTTTTTCTGCTGCCCTGGAAAGTACATCCATCAGTTTCTCTTCTTTCACTGGTTTCATGAGATAGTGGAGTGCAGCCACCTCATAACCTTCTGAGATATAGTCAGAATATCCGGTAATAAAGATAATCTGAACCGTCTGATTTTCCCTGCGGATTTTTTTCGCCATGGTGACACCATCCATGCCATTCATCTCAATATCCAGAAGCAGGATATCAAAGTCTTTCTCTTCCTCATAGAAAAAAAGAAAATTTTCAGCGGAAACAAATTCCAGAAGCTGTACTTGGTGTTCGTGGGTCTGTGCCCAGTTTTTCACCAGATTGGAAAGAAATGTCCGGTCTGGTGCAGAGTCATCGCAGACTGCAATTTTATAGTTCATGTCCTTCTCCTCCTGGTTTTATCTGCGGTACCGGTTAAAGCAGGAGTAAATTTCCTGTTTCCTTGGCCGTGCAAGGCCGCAGGGGGTGTAGGAGGAGCTACATACACTGCCAAGTCCCTGGTTTTTCAGCTTTGTTTCCAGTGCTTCTACAATCTGTGAAACCGTCTTTTTGTTGTCAATGAGATGTTCTCTTGCGTATTTCAGCAATTCCCCAAGAGCAGCAGTCTGTTCCTGGTCAGCAAGCTGTTCGATATAACGCAGATCCACGGTTTCTTTTCCAATAGAAAAAGAGTCTTTGCTGTGAGTTTTTAACTTCAGTTCTTTGTAAGCATCGCGTTTCACAGGAGGGGCGGTCATGATCCGCTTTGCCTGTGGCAGGTGAAAGGGGGATGCATCTGATGCTGTCAGAGGGAAATCTTTGCACATAGCTTTTACCTTTTTCGTGATATCCAGAGCATGATAATTGTCCATCTGGATAATGGTATCTGCAATGTGGAAGAACGCCCCGGAACTTCCGGCTACTAGAATCGTGGAAATTCCTGC
>CAJKMA010000105.1 GCA_905200905.1 uncultured Bacillota bacterium | reverse complement strand
TAAGACCCCTTGAAGACGACGAGGTAGATAGGGCAGAGGTGGAAGTGCAGTAATGCATGGAGCTGACTGTTACTAATCGGTCGAGGGCTTAACCAAGAGGTTGGGTAGGAAGGATGGAAAGGTAGGAAGAAGAAGGAAAAGCGGAAGTTCAATGTGTGGTTTTGAGGGTATGTATGAATACCCCAGATACCGGAGAGAAAGAATCCGGGGGAAGTAATCCTCCTTAGCTCAGATGCCTTTGCATTGATTTACCGTCCGGGCGAGCAGACGGCATGTGAGGATTTGGCAAGGGCAGTCAGTTTTTGGGAAAAGCATATAAAATAGGTTCAGCGTTGCTCAACCATTGCAGAATGATGAAAGGAAGAAAAAGATTATGAGTATTTTATTTATTAACGGCAGTCCAAACAAGAATGGTAACACGGTGGGGTTAGCAAAGGAATTATTAGCGGGGAAGGAGTATGATACCCTGCATCTGGTGGATTACAAAATATATTCCTACGGACAGGAGTATGCGGATGACCAGTTTATGGAAGTGGTTGGAAAAATGAAAGAGGCGGATGTTGTAGTTCTTGGTTCTCCGCTTTACTGGCACAGTATGAGTGGTGCGGTCAGGAATCTGTTAGACCGTTCCTATGGTGTGGTGTCAGAGGGAACATTCCGGGGAAAGAAACTGTTTTTTGTATTTCAGGGAGCCTCTCCGACAAAAGAGCAGCTTGCAGCCGGCGATTATACAGCAGGAAGATATGCAGGGCTTTATGGTTTTGATTATCAGGGAATGGCAACCAATAAAAAAGAGGCACAGAAACTTTCCGGAAAATTATAAGGAGTTATCAGGAATATTTAAGATTTGGAAAACAAAATGAATATTGAGATAGGAGAGATGTAAAATGAGTAATCAACTATATGTAAAACTGAATAACGGGGTGGAAATGCCAATGGCAGGAATCGGCACATTTTTGTTAAGCCCGCAGGAGGCAGAGGCTTCCTGCATAAGCGCATTGCAGGATGGGTATCGGTTGATTGATACAGCAAATGCTTATGTCAATGAAAAAGCAGTAGGACGTGCCATGAAAAAATCAGGAATTGCAAGAGAAGAGATATTTTTAGAAACAAAATTGTGGCCGTCTTTCTATAATGATGTGGATGCGGTAGAAAAAACATTGCAGCGTCTGGATACCGATACGATTGACCTTTTGCTGATCCATCAGCCTGCCGGAAATTATATTGCAGGATACCGGCTGATGGAACAGGCATACAAGGCAGGAAAAGTAAGGGCAATCGGTCTTTCTAATTTTAATGAGGAACAGATTCGGGAAATTTTGAGTGTCTGTGAGGTCAGGCCGGCAGTCCTGCAGACAGAAATCCATCCATACTCACAGGAAAAGGGATTAAAGGAATTTTTGTCAAAAGAGGATATTGTGATTCAGGCATGGTATCCTTTGGGACATGGTGATGCAGCGCTGTTGCAGGAACCGGTCTTTGCTAAACTGGCTGAAAAGTATGGAAAAAGCAATGCACAGATTATCCTGCGCTGGCACATACAGGCAGGCAATGTGGTGATTCCGGGTTCAAAAAATCCGGAGCATATCCGTGCGAATTTTGACTTGTTTGATTTTGAGCTGACAGCAGAGGAAATGCAGGAGATACAGAAATTGAATAAAGATAAAAGATATTATACCAGTACACCGGAACTGTTAAAGAGCTATGCAGAGATGGTGCCGTCAGTGGATGAGCAAGTGTGAAAGGTAAAAAGAGTCATTAAGCTGGAAAAAACGTCAGCAAAAAGATTCTACTATTTCACCTAAGAATACAGCACTTTTGCATAGGATACAACGGAAGATGGAATAAAGAATATATCAATGGCTATTTCGGAGGCGGGGAAACCTTGTCTCTGGTACTTGGAAAACGGCCGGAACTCTTTACAAGGGCATTGATGTGCAGTTCTCAGTGGGATGGGGAATATGAACCGGTTGTAAAGGCAAAGACGCCGGTTTATTTCGTCATTGGAGAAAATGATGAATATTATTCGTCAAAACCATTTAAGGATGCTTACCAGAAACTTTATAATCTGTACCGGAAACAGGGCCTATGTGAGAAGCAGATAGAAAAATTACTGGTATTGGATGTGAAGGACAGCAGTTATTTTCAGAGAACGGGCATTACTTATCAGCATGGCGGAGGGTATCTGTTCTGCAGGGATAAAAATATTATGGGTTGGCTGTTTAAGGAATAAGAGGAAATATAAGAAAGGCAGGTCATTAGAATGAAAGTATTGATGATTAACGGAGGACCGCATCCGGAAGGATGTACTTGTACTGCTTTGAAAGAAGTGGCAACTACGCTTGGTAAGGAGGGAATTGATTCTGAAATTGTATGGATCGGAAATAAACCGGTGGGAGGCTGTATTGCCTGCAAGGGCTGTGTGAAAAAAGGGCAGTGCGTGTTTGATGATATTGTCAATGAGGTCAGAAGCAAAGCATATGAGGCAGACGGATTCATTTTCGGTACACCGGTTCACTATGGGGCAGCTTCCGGTAACATGACCGCTTTTATGGATCGGTTGTTTTATTCCGAACTGTGCGGCAATGCAAATAAGGCATTTTATATGAAACCGGCGGCCGCTGTAATATCGGCAAGGAGAGCGGGGACTACGGCAGCCTTTGACCAGATGAATAAATATTTTACGATCCAGGAAATGCCGGTGGTATCTTCAAGGTACTGGAACATGGTTCATGGGGCAGCGCCGGAAGATGTAAAGCAGGACTTGGAGGGGCTTTATACCATGCGTGTGCTTGGCAGGAACATGGCATATATGCTGAAATGCAAAGAGGCGGCGGCTCAGGCGGGGGGATCCCTTCCGGAACAGGAATCTGCTGTTTTTACAAATTTTATCCGCTGATGGAGGGCAGCCTATGAAAACCAGACAGGTTATAAAAATCGGGATTGATATTAGCATGACGGTTTTACTGTTTATTCTGATGGCATTCCATTATGTAGGGCTACAGTGGCATGAGGTGACAGGCGCTGTCATGCTGGTGCTGTTCATTCTGCACCATATCTTAAATGGGAACTGGTACAGGGCATTGGGAAAAGGGAAATATTCTTCCGGCAGAATACTGTTCACGATTGTGGACGTGGTATTGCTCATTGATATGTTCCTGCTGATGTTTAGCGGGATTTCCATGTCCCGTTATGTGTTCCGTTTTTTGGATATTCCGGTCAGCAAAGCATGGGCGAGGGGAATGCACATGACGGCATCTTATGCCGGGTTTCTGCTGATGGGTTTCCATATTGGGCTTCATTACGGCATGATTGTGGGAATGATAAAAAGAATATGTCCTATTACCAAAAAGAATGCAGTGTGCATATGGGTTCTGCGTGTTTTGGCATTCCTGATTGCCGGATATGGTGTATATGCGTTGTTTACACGGAAGTTTGTTGATTATATCTCCCAAAGGGTAATGTTTGCATTTTTTGACTATGAGGAACCAGTGCTTTCTTTTGTTTTGGACTATGCAGCCATCATGGGACTGATGATTTTTATATCTTATTATTTGCAGCGTTTTCTGCAATGGATAAGAAAAACAGTTCCTAAGAAGAAAGAAAATATAGATTAGCAGGAGGGGAATCGGATGAAAAAGAAAAGGTTCATTATAATTACGGTGGCAGTTTTACTGGTAATTGCAGCAGCCGTCATTTGTTTCAAGATGTTTGGAGGTTCACACACGGGAATTGATAACAATCCGGAGTCAAAACTCAGTAATGACAGCAAGGTGCTGGTCGCTTATTTTTCATGGTCCGGAAATGGGCAGCAGATGGCAAGATGGATTTCGGAGGAAACAGGCGGAGACCTGTTCCGTATTGTACCGGCAGAACCCTATGGGAAAGATTTTGATTCCTGTGCAGACCGGGCAAAAAATGAACTGGATAATGGCATCCGTCCGGAGCTTTCAGAACATATAGAGAAACAGGCGATGGAACAGTACAATGTCATTTACATAGGTTTTCCGGTATGGTGGTATGACCTGCCTATGCCGGTCTGGAGTTTTCTTGAGGAATATGATTTGTCAGGGAAAACAGTAATTCTGTTCTTTTCCCATAATGGAAGTTCTAACGGTGCGGGAAGTGTCAGCAGGATTTCTGAATTGGCAAAAGGAGCAAAGGTTTTAACAGAAGATGCACTGTCCATTCCCGGCAGAAGTGTTTCCGGTTCTGAGAAAGAAGTAAAAGAATGGGCAGCAGAGAGATTAAAGGAGAATCAGTAATTAGCAGGAAAGGAAAGGTAATTGCGATGAAACAGAACAAATTATTTAAGAAACTGTGGGTTTTTATGCTTGTCCTGTCGTTTTTGGCGACACAATTCGCCACGGTGCAGGCGGCAGCAAAAACAAATAAGGAAACCATATCGTTAAATAAATCAGTGTACACTCTGAAAAAGGGGAAAACGGTAAAATTAAAAGCGGTATTAAACAAAGCTGCAAAACGGAAGGGTGTGAAATGGAGCAGCAGTAACCGCAAAGTGGCAACCGTGTCTAAAAATGGAAAAGTTACAGCAAAAAGAAAAGGCAAGGCGGCCATCACAGCGACGGTAAAAGGAACCTCGGTAAAGGCACGATGCAAAATCACTGTGGGAACACCAGTAAGCAAGGTGACATTAAACAGAAAGTCACTTACCCTGAAAACAGGACAGAGTTTTTCCCTAAAAACGAGTATTTCCCCGAAAAAGGCATCTGTCAAAAAAGTGAATTATAAGAGCAGTAACAAAAGGGTGGCATCTGTGAGTAAGAAGGGTGTGATTCAAGCGGATTCTTTCCGGATTGAGAGGGAAACACCATACAGTGATGATTATAATACCGTGGCATATGGGGAGGCAAAGGATGAGGCTGATAGTAATGCCCGCCCACCATTAAAGAATCCGTTGGAATCAGTGGCAGCCTACGACAAAATCGTACTTTGTTATCCGATTTGGTGGCATACGGCACCGATGACAGTAGGAACCTTTCTGGAAACCTATGATTTGACAGGAAAGACGATTTATCCAATATCCCAGTCAGCATCTATGGATGTATCCCAGTATAATCAATCTGTGGAATTTATTAAAGAATGTGCAAAAGGGGCAGTGGTTGATGACGGCCTGTTTACAAAAGATAATGCAGTTATTCAGTCTTACGTTGCAGAAACAGTTTTGTCGGTAAAACAGCCGGCAGAACAAAATCCGTCTTCCGTCAGCCATATTGTTTCCTATGCGGATGTGCCTCTGCTTTCTCTGAATAATATATTACAGGGGACACACATGGGGACTTCCGGCGCATATTTGACTTTTGCATGAGATTTGAAACATCTGAGGATGACATTATGATAAAAAAGTTAAAAATTTTTTGTCCTATACTTGACATGAGCTGATGGCAATGGACGGATGAGCAGATTACTTACAACGCTTCTTTTATATCAAAGCGGATTTTATGTAGGCAAGTATATTTCGCTTGAGGCTAAAATTGCGAAGAATAAGGATTTATATTATGAAGCGTTAGGACAGAGTCAAGATGGCTGGCATGAAGCGAAAGAGGATGTTGTTCCTTTTATAAAATACCTTTTGGGAACAGTACTTGCTGCTTATAAGGAATTTGAAGATCGTTTTGCGATAATTGGTGTGAAACGGC
Organism: uncultured Bacillota bacterium; assembly: GCA_905200905.1. Taxonomy (GTDB): domain Bacteria; phylum Bacillota; class Clostridia; order Lachnospirales; family Lachnospiraceae; genus Blautia. The sequence goes on along the minus strand of CAJKMA010000105.1, from coordinate 401 downwards.
CGGCAATAGAGATGGTGCGTAAGGCTACCGAAAATAAAATAGGAAAATTTTCAAAACAAGATATCAGAGAACTTTGTCCATCACTTAGTATCAGTTCGATAGAAAATTCATTGAGAACGCTTGTAAAAGAAGGCGATTTGATGCGAGGTGGTTCTGGAAAAGCTACTTACTATGTAAGATTAAAATAGTTTAAGAATAAAAGGGCTGCATACGGTACTTACTCGCATTGGAAGAGTTATATTGCAAGGCTTACTTTAACTTTATATGAAGTATTTGATGCCAATTTTTTAGATTCCCGTGTTTGTAACAAATGTTCGTTGTCAGTTCCTTTGGATTCCAGTAATTCCGTAGAAAAACTTTGTGACTCGTGGGTACAAACACGTGGGTATGAGGCTTGCGTA
>CAJKMA010000104.1 GCA_905200905.1 uncultured Bacillota bacterium | reverse complement strand
CTACATGCATCACTGCATTATGGAAATCCGGATTAAATTCCTGTCCTACAGCTTCGATCGCCTTTACTCCCAGGTCATCCAGAACTGTCATCAACTGCTTGTAAATCTTCTCCATACCTTCTGCATAAGGATTTCCTGCATCTTCTTCAGGAATCGTTGCCAAACCTCTTTCAAAGTTATCTACAACTGGAAGGATTTTCTCAATCACTTCTCTTGCTCCAATCTGGTACATGGAAGCCTTTTCTTTCTCTGTACGCTTGCGGAAGTTATCAAACTCAGCCATTTGACGCTTTACTCTGTCTGTAAGCTCTTCAATCTTTTCATCTTTTTTATCTTTTTTCTTTTTTCCAAACAGACCTTTTTTCTCAACCGTTTTTTCTTCCTGCTCTGTTTCTTCGGCAACAGCTTCCTCTGTTCCTTCCTCCTGAGAGGTTTCTTCTGTTTCTTCTTGCTGCTGTGGTTCTTCTACATATTCTTCCTGATTGGAAATCTGTTCTTCCTCAGTGTTATATTCTTTCTTTTCTTCTGACACGAATTCTTACCGCCTTTCTATTTTTATATCTTAACTTTGCTGCCTATCTCTATGTTTTCTTAAAAATATGATCCAGCTGATTTTTTAAGGTTTTCAAATTATCTACCACATTTTCATAATCCATCCTTTTGGGACCGATGATGCCAATAGTACCCTGCATTCCTTCTCCCAAATCATAGGTAGCTGTTACAACACTGCAATCTTTCATAGTTTTTACAGGACTTTCATCTCCAATATAAACCTGAATGCCAGTACCTGGGTCTCCTTGTTCATTTTCCATAGTATCTTTTACGAATTCTGCTAGTGCTTGCTTTTCCTCAAAAGCTGAAATCAGTTCGCTGGCTTTTGTTTTATCTGCCAGCTCCGGATATTTAAAAATATTTGTAGCGCCACTGGTGTAAATCTGCATCTCTTCTTCATCTACAGCAATGGCTTGAGCAACTGCATCGATCACACTGCTAATAACAGCGCTGTAACTACCAGCTTGTTCTTTTAGCTTTGAAATCATGGCAAGATTAATTTCTTCTATGGTAAGTCCATTAAGCTGTGTATTTAACAAAAGATTTAGCTTCAATATAGTTTCTTCATCCATAGGTACTTCTAAATCAACAATGTGGTTTTTCACAATGTTTCCTTCCACCACTACTACCGCTAAAAGCTGGCGCTCACTAACTTTAGATAATTGGATAAATTTCAACTTGTTTCTATGATAAGTTGGACCTGTAATCATGGTTGCATAATTGGTATTGGATGCCAACACCTTAACAACCTGTTTTAACACTTTTTCCATCTTATCGGTTTTCTCAATCATCAGTTCCTTGATTTCTGATACCTCTTGCTCTTTCTCTCGCATGAGCTCATCTACATACAGGCGATAACCAAGGTCTGAAGGAATCCGTCCAGCAGAAGTATACGGCTGAATAATGTAGCCCAACTCCTCCAGGTCCGACATCTCATTTCGGATGGTTGCGGAGCTAAGATTCAAATCCGTATATTTGGAAATCGTTCTGGAACCTACCGGCTCACCAGTCTCCAGATAAGTCTGGATAATGGCTTTCAGAATTTTTCGTTTTCTTTCATCTAATTCAGTTACCAGTTCCATCTTATGCCCCTCCCCTATTTTTGTTGTTAGCACTCGTTGATGTGGAGTGCTAACATCTATGTTCTTAAGATATCACTAGGATATATATTTGTCAAGGGCTTTATATTTATTTTATAATTCAAATATAGAGTTGACACTACCTAGTACTTAATATAAAATAGATTAAGAACATTTGTTCTTGAACGAAAAGAGGAAAATTTATGGATCATTTTGAATTAGTATCAGAATACGCCCCTACTGGCGACCAACCCCAAGCCATAGAACAATTAGTGAAAGGCTTTAAAGAAGGCAACCAATGCCAGACCCTTCTGGGTGTCACTGGCTCAGGTAAAACCTTTACAATGGCAAACGTCATTCAACAAATAAATAAACCCACTTTAATTATTGCCCACAACAAAACTTTAGCGGCACAATTATATGGAGAGTTCAAAGAATTTTTTCCCAAGAATGCAGTAGAGTACTTTGTATCTTACTATGACTATTATCAGCCAGAGGCCTACGTTCCTTCTTCAGACACGTATATTGCCAAGGATTCTTCTGTAAATGATGAAATTGATAAATTGCGTCTATCTGCTACCTCCTCCTTGAGTGAGCGAAAAGATGTGATTATTGTTTCCAGTGTTTCCTGCATCTATGGAATCGGAAGCCCTGATGATTATCAAAATATGATTATTTCCCTTCGCCCTGGTATGGAGAAAGACCGTGACGAGGTAATCCGAAATCTAATTGATATCCAATATGACCGCAATGAAGCCGACTTTCACAGAGGTACCTTCCGTGTGAGAGGTGATGTAGTAGAAATTTATCCTGCAGATTATACAGACACTGCGGTGCGGGTGGAATTTTTCGGAGATGAAATTGACCGCATTACAGAAATTGATATTCTTACCGGTGAAATAAAAAATGCATTAAATCACATTGCTATTTTTCCAGCCTCCCATTATGTAGTACCCATGGAAAAAATTTTTAAAGCAGCAGACGCCATTGAGGAGGAATTAAAAGAGCGTGTCGAGTATTTTAAAAGTGAAGACAAACTCTTGGAAGCTCAACGAATCTCCGAGAGAACCAATTTTGATATTGAAATGCTTAAAGAAACCGGATTTTGCTCTGGCGTAGAAAACTATTCCAGACATCTTTCTGGACTCCAACCAGGACAGCCTCCATATACACTTATTGATTACTTTGGAGACGACTTTCTTATTATAATAGATGAATCACATAAAACCATACCTCAAATTCGTGGTATGTATGCTGGTGACCAATCGAGAAAGCAAACATTAGTAGATTATGGATTTCGTCTCCCCTCCGCAAAGGATAACAGGCCATTGAATTTTGGGGAATTTGAAGATAAGATTGACCAGATTTTATTTGTATCTGCAACTCCGGGGGAGTATGAGGAAAATCATGAATTGCTTCGGGCAGAACAAATTATTCGTCCCACAGGACTTTTAGACCCTAAGGTCGAAGTACGGCCTGTAGAAGGCCAGATTGACGACCTAATTGGTGAAGTCCATAAAGAAGTAGAAAAAGGAAATAAAATTTTAATTACTACACTGACCAAACGAATGGCTGAAGATTTAACGGAATATATGAAAGACTTGGGAATCCGTGTGAAATATCTACACTCTGATATTGATACCCTGGAACGAACCCAGATTATCCGTGACATGCGCCTAAATGTTTTCGATGTTCTGGTAGGAATTAATCTTTTAAGAGAGGGATTGGATATACCAGAAATTACCTTGGTAGCCATTTTAGATGCAGATAAAGAAGGCTTTTTACGTTCTGAAGTATCCCTGATTCAGACCATTGGACGTGCGGCTCGTAATGCTGAAGGACGTGTTATTATGTATGCAGATGTAATTACGGATTCCATGCGTCTGGCTATTGATGAAACCATGCGAAGAAGAACTTTACAGAAAAAATATAATGAAGAACACGGAATTACACCGAAAACCATCAAAAAGGCTGTACGCGATTTAATCAGTATTTCAAAAGCTGTAGCTGAAACAGAAGATAAAATGATGAAGGATCCAGAATCCATGAGCAAGAAAGAACTAGAAAAATTGATTAACCAAGTGAAAAAGCAGATGCAGTCTGCTGCCGCAGATTTGAATTTTGAAATGGCTGCCCAGTTGCGTGATAAAATGGTTGAATTAAAAAAGAATCTGGAAGAACTGTAAAACAAGAGGCGGATTTCTCCGCCTCTTGTCTATACGATTCTCTGTTTTTTTATCATCTGGACAAATTCTCGATTGTCTCTGGTTTTTGCAAACATATTCAAAATATTTTCTGTAGCTTCGTCTGACTTCATGCCATTTAAAGCTTTTCGCATAATATCCACAGCCTCTTGTTCTTCCTGGCTTAAGAGAAGGTCTTCTCTTCGTGTTCCTGATTTTACAATATCAATTGCCGGAAATACTCTTTTTTCCTGAAGCTTCCTATCCAGAATCAATTCCATGTTTCCTGTTCCTTTGAACTCTTCGTAAACAACATCATCCATTTTACTTCCAGTATCCACAAGAGCTGTTGCCAAAATTGTCAGGCTTCCACCTTCCCTCATATTTCGTGCTGCTCCAAAGAAACGTTTGGGCATATGCAGCGCTGCTGGATCCAAACCACCAGATAAGGTTCGTCCACTAGGCGGAACAGTCAGATTATATGCTCTTGCTAACCTAGTGATGCTGTCAATAAAAATTGTCACATCTTTTTTATGTTCCACTAGACGCTTAGCTCTCTCAATGGTCATTTCAGATACTCGTTTATGATGTTCTGGTAATTCATCAAAGGTAGAATAGATGATTTCAACATTTTTTCCCTTAATGGATTCCTTCATATCTGTGACTTCTTCTGGACGCTCATCAATAAGCAAAATAATCAAGTGCATCTCCGGATTATTTTTCAAAATAGATTTTGCTGCATCCTTTAAAAGTGTAGTTTTACCAGCTTTTGGAGGTGAAACAATCATTCCCCTTTGTCCCTTACCAATAGGACTTACCAGGTCTGTAATTCTCATAGCCATACTTCCACCTGGTCTCTCCAGATGAAGTCTCTCATTTGGGAAAATAGGCGTCATATCCTCAAAATTCATTCTCTGCATTTCATTCGCTCGGATTCCATTGATATGTGTCACATACAACAAAGCAGAAAATTTTTCATTCTGACTCTTGACTCTTGTATTTCCTCTTAAAATATCTCCTGTTTTTAGATTAAATCTACGTATCTGGGATGGTGAAACATACACGTCATTATCTCCAGGCAGATAATTATCACTTCTGATAAATCCATAACCATCCGGAAGTACCTCTAAAATTCCGCTTACTGTTAGTCCACTATCCAATTCTGATTGTTCCATAGGCGCCCTGGTTGCCTTATTTTCCTGATTTTCTTCTCTCTGATATTTTCTTTCTTCTAATTTCCTACTCTCTTTCTGCTCTTCTTCTGCATTCACCGCTTCTGGCTTTACCTGAATACTTTCTTCAGCACTTTCAACTTTCTTCTTTTCTTCTTCATCCGCCTGAACCATTCGTTCTACTAACTCGCTCTTTTTTAAAGTAGAAATTCCTTTTAAACCCCTTGCTTTTGCAATCTCTTTTAAAGCCCCAAGGGACAAGGATGCATATTTTTCTCTCATTCTATATTCCTCTCGAAAGTTTTACTTTGTTCGTCATTTCCAATTGTTTTTACTGATTTGTGGAATTACGTCTGAACTGACTTGAATAATATTATCATTTATCTTGAAGATAAATCTATCATAGCACACTTTTTATAATTTGCAAAGTACTCCTTTACTTTTCTTTTTGCTCTATGTAAGTTTTAAAGAATTTCATGCTTTTTGTTAAAAACTTACTTTTATGATACACCAAATAGTAATATCTCTTAATTTCTATTCCTTCTATTTGAATCTCTCTTAATTTATGGCTGGATATGTAAGGAGTTATCTCTGCAGTTGTAAGAAAAAGAACCCCCCTGTTTTGGCTGCAAGCTTCAATCAAACTACGATCACTACTACTTTCCATAACAACATTTGGCAAAATTTTATATTTATTTAAAAGATTTTCAATCAGACTACGGGAACCACTCCCATCTTCTCTTAATAACAACGGAATTTCTTGTAATTGTTGAATTTGTATGGATTGTGGCAATGAATAATCCTCTGCACATACTACAGACATGGTTTCTTCTTTAATCAGGCGACTAATAAAATATTCTGAATGTGTAGGATAATCCATAATTCCAAAATCTAGTTCATTGCGAAGTAATTTTTCTTCAATCTGTCTGGAATTCTCTACTAAAGTATACAAAGGAATTTCAGGATACTGTCTCAAAAATCCAGCACTCAAGGATGGAAGCCAACTGATACCATAAGAAACATTGGTTCCTATTTTCACTTTTGTCACTGCATTTTTATCTCTTAACACATCTCTTACCTCATCAAACTGCGCCAGAATAGAATCTGTATATAATAATAATTGCTCTCCTGCTTCTGTAATATAAAGCCTTCGGTTCATTCTTTCAAACAATTTCGTTTCATAATAATTTTCCATTTCTTTAATTGCATAACTTACTGCTGGCTGTGCCATATTCATGCTTTCTGCAGCAAGGGTAATGCTTTCCAAGCGGCATACCTCTGAAAAAATTCTAAAATGCCTTAATGTCATAGTTCTTCCCCTTATATATTTTCTTAATTGTATAGTTTTCTTAT
>CAJKMA010000103.1 GCA_905200905.1 uncultured Bacillota bacterium | reverse complement strand
CTCTGGTGAAGGATCCGACATCAATTCCGTTCTGATTTCCTTAATCGAGCAGGCATTCGTGAGTGTTCCGACCGAAATATAAGATAAAATCCCTTTCAGCCAATCCGCATTTCTCAATAGTTTTTCCGCACAGAAAACTACTGTATCACGATTTTTTCGTTCCACAGGGAGATACATGTTCGCAATACCGGAATAGTTCATGCCTGCGGACAGAAGCAGATCATCAATCTTTCTGATCAGTTCTTCGTTTTCCTGTTCATTGTCCATATCCAGATTTAAATATACTTCTAATGTTTCATTCATTAAAATTCCCCCTTTTCAAAGAATCATATATGATACCTATAATGTATCTTATACGGTTCTTTTTGTCAAGAGGTTCCATTGAAAAATCAATGCTTTCTCAGTTGAAAATGCTATTTTGCAATTTTTAGCCTATTCGTGGTCTGGATGGAGCAGCTTGAATTAGCGGCATTTAACATGCGGTATGATTACAGACAAAATGGAAAGAAGTATTTGACAATAGAAGCGATATAGGATTCCCCTGTTTATTTGTTTAGTGAATTTTTACTGAATCAGTAAGATGCTCTTAAGAGCAAGAATTTTATGACGCCCAATGCCTTAGACGGCATTGGGACAAATGTGCTTCGGCAGTACAGAATTACCGCCGACTTTATTCGTGTTTCTCTTTTGTTTGCAGATAGTTCTCTGCATCTTTTACAAAATTTTGTATTGAATCTGCTTTTACCGCCAGTTTAAATAAAAACTTCAAATCTCCAAGTTCCTCCAGAGCTTCCATTCTGTCACGAAGCTTGTCCGGTACTTCTCCTAAATCTTCCAGGAGTTCAAAGATACCTTCCCTGGTTGCTTCTATTCGGCCCTCAATTCGGCCTTCCAACAGGCCCTCTTGCCTTCCTTCCTGTTTTTCTTCCCGCAGCATTTCTTCAAAAATCATATAGCGCTCTCCCATCTCGCGGTCTGCTTTGATGTTGTGAATGGTCTCCTGGAACCGTTTCACCAGTTTGTCCTGAAAATCCTCTTCACTTTCTTCTAAATCAGCCGTCACAAATTTCAGGAATCTGACAAGCTCTGCTGGAACTTCCTCTTCATTTTCTCCTCTGGTACTCAAAAAAATGGTGCAACTTCCATCGTCCAGCTTCACATTTTTATTCTCCCTGCATTCATTCCCAAAGGTATAACAATACAGATGCTCTCCAAAGGGATCAAAATCACAGACAAAAATCACAAACGTATCTGGCATGGTTTCATAATCCTCTCCGCTTGCCAGAGCCTCCATTACCATCTGACTGTGGTAGTAGCGGCTGCGTTTTCCCAAAGCTGTCTTTTTCTTCATCTGCATTTCTACGTTGTAATGCGTATGATTTTCGTCTTCTGCATAGATATCCAGGCGGACACCCTTGTACTCCGGGTGGTAGACGATACTCTTCTCCTTGCTTACAACCACCTGTGCAATAGAGAAGCCAAGCACCATCTCAAGAAATCCCTTGCAATTTTCCTCCAGTTCTACAGAGGAATCCTATAGAAAAGAGTATAGCATATGTTCAAGGAAAAGACTACACTTTAACTTCTATAATTATCACCTTGTTTTTTACTCTGGTATACTCTCCCTCACACACAGCATCCCATACCCCACCTTCTCATTTGGATACTCACCTCCCGTCATTCGTCTGGCGCCTCTTCGCAAATACGCCTTTACTTTCTCCCCATACAAAAACGGATCATTCCCTCTGACAATCCCCCATTCCATCAAAAGCGCCGCTGCCCCTGTGACAAAAGGTGCTGCAAATGATGTCCCCGTCTGCACAGCATATCCCCCTTCTGGGGCTGTCGTCTGAATATTCACCCCTGGCGCTACAATATCTGGCTTGACATCCCTGGTTACTCTGGTATAGCCTCTTCCTGAAAAATCAGCGTAGGACAAATATCTGGAATCATAGGCTCCTACTGAAATCACTTTTCTTGCTGTGGAAGGTATTGTCAAAGTGGTATCCGGGGTAGGAAAAAGAAATCTTGTGCCTAAATTTAAGACTCCACCTCCTGGCAGCCATAGATCATAACTCCCATCCACAATCTTCCCTGGAATCAAACGAATTTTCCACGTTCCACTGTCCACATACTGATTTTTGGGGATAAATTCCATATAAAGCTCCTGAGAGAGGCTAAAAGGCGCTGGTTTTCCATAATAAAGCAGGATTTCAGTAGTACCTACTGTAAATCGCTGCGGTCCCAAAATTTCTTGAAAAGGCCCTACGATCTGGCCATTTGGATGAATCAGGATAACTTCCATTTCATCTATATACTGTTTCCAAATCTGTACATTCAATGTGGGTTCATAGGAATCTACATTCAGCGCTACCTCTTGATTTTCTCCTTCTGAAAGCCTTCCCGATGTATGCAAGGCGCCGTTTCCTTCATTTCCTGTTCCTACACAAATAACACTGCGTCCGAAATGAGCCGCTCCGTCAAGATAACTTTCCAAAAGAGATTCTCCACTGTGAGATCCATAATTATTTCCAAAACTAAGATTTAATGCCACCGGTTTTCCAAGAGCTACTGCCTGCCGCAGCACATAATCAATTCCCTGCATTAATTCTGTAGTTCTTGGAAATCCTCCTTCTCTGGAAGTACCAAGTTTCACCACAAGCAGATCACTGTCATAGGCAACCCCTCTATAAATGCCACCTGAAGCCCTGCCATTTCCTGCTGCAATTCCCATGACTCCTGTTCCATGCCCGCTTAAATCACGGCTTGGCAAAAGCCTTTCCCTCTCTGCCCTTGTGTCTGCCTCCAGCGCCGCATTAATCTGTTCTCTGGTGTATTCTGTCCCAATCACATATCCTTTCGGAGGATTTCCCTGGATACTCTGATCCCACAGCTTAAGGATTCTGGTACTTCCATCTTGATTCCGAAAATCCGGATGGCTGTAGTCTATACCAGAATCCACGCAAGCTACTAATATTCCCTTTCCTGTCAGTGGCATTCCAAGAGGTGAAAACTGACTTTGTACAGAAGTCATACAAGAAGCACTTTTCCCTTGATTTACAGCAAAAAATAAATGCTTTGGTTTTTCCACAAACTCAATCTGGGGATAATCTGTAAGCCTCTCTATCTGGCTCTCCGGTATCGTCAGAATAGCAAATCCATTCAATAGCTCCACTATGGGAATTTCAGCTCCGAGAACCTCTCTCAAATTGCCGGAATATTTCACAATCACTTCCCACTGCTTCTCTAACGAATCATATCCTACGTTTAATTGCAAAGATTTTTCACGTTCTCCAGGTGTGGCATCTAAGGCAAGATTCAGCATATTTTCTAATTTCTGGTCTGTCATAAATAACTTTTCACTCCCACTGAAAACTTATGCTAAAGTAGAACAGGGGATGCACGAAAAAATATTTTAATATTTTATAATACTTCTGCTCTCAATTGCCTTAATTTTGCCAGATACTTTCTTGCCTGCTTCTTTCTGTGAATGCTTGCAGCATATTCTCTCATCAAACCACAGTGTTGTTTCAAAGTATCTAAACTAATTCCTAGATTACCTACATTTCCCCAAAAGTCTAATGTACCTCTATCGGCTGTATACATATTTCCAAAGGAGTGTACCCCTACAGCAACGGCTGCACATGAAACAAATAATTCTTTTATAAAGCTATACATTTCCTGTTTGCATTCCATAAGCTTCTTCAAATCAACCTCTTCCATACTTTTATCATAGGAATCCAAAACATGATTTAACTCTATAACAAAATTTTTACGTACTCTTTCAAACTTTGGATCGGAACGCAATTCTATAAATTCGTGAAGCGGAATTCTTTCCATATCAACTGGTACATAAAATTGTATTTCTCTGCGAATTGTACCCAGTCTATCCATCATCCTTCTATTAACAGCATGAAAATTTCTTAAAGATGGGTCAGAGTATTTTGCATTATCTGTAATCATATCTATTTCTGTTTCTTTTGAAATAATCTCTGCTAATATACTCATATAGGCATATGCAACATCTTCATCTATGCAGATTCCTTCATCACATCTTTCACCTAATCCATTTTCCACACAATACTTTTCAAATTCATATGTATACTTCTCTGCATATAAGGTGTAATTGTGTCTCGCATACTTATTTCTCTTCCACCCCTCTGTATATGGCACAAAAAGCTTTTGTTTTTCTAAATAATGAACTGCTGCAATAGAAGCCAAATATCCGTCCTCATAACTAGGCGTATATGGACAAATCAGCTCCGTATTATTTAAAATATTCTTCATGGAATCACTCAAAGACCTTCTTGCTGCTACAGGGATAATGGGCCTAATTTCATCAATATACAGCAATGCAAATTTTAGAAAATTAGGGTCTTGAATCTCAAAATTTGGATAATATAGTAATCTGTGCATCTGATTCCTCCTCTATTTAAAATTGAATTTATATTTTATTTATCTTTTCTATTTTATCACTAAAACGAAAAACAGACCACCCGCAAGGACAGTCTGTTTTCCATTATTTTTTAGAGGTAGTTTTATTTATCTTTTGAGATAATATGATAAGGAAGAGCCACGCCCACAATACCTCCAACCATATTTCCCAATGTTACAACAACAACATTATAAAGGTATGGACCGATTCCAACTTTGCCTGTCAGCAAAGATACACCAATACTGCTCATGTTGGCAATACTATGTTCAAAGCCACAGATCATGAATACGAAAATACACCAGAAAATCATAATCAGTTTTCCAGATTCTGATTTCATCTTAATTCCGCACCATACTGCAAGACAAACAAGAATATTACACAAAACAGCTTTCATAAAGAGAGGCACCGGAGCAGTTGTTGTTTTATTCGCTGCAAGATTTACAAAGTAATCACCAATTGCACCGGTAGGAACCTTTGCAGCTACAAAAAGTGCTGAGGATAACAGAGAACCCACCAGGTTTCCGATCCAGCAGAATCCCCACAGTTTAAATATATCACCCCATGCAGCAGTTTTTCTAAATCCAGCTGAGGCCATCACAAAGTTATTTCCTGTGAACAGATCTGCACCGGCCATAACAACCAGGCTAAGTGCTGCTGCAAATGCGGCACTCTGTGCAGGTTTTGCCCAGATTGCTGTTGCCTCTGAGCTGGACAGATGTCCTGCAAGTGTAAATGCTACAAAACCGCCCATAGCAACAAATACACCTGCAAGAATAGATGCTACAAAATATCCCATGGGATTACTTTTCATTAAGTTCAATTTTGCTGCCGCACTGTTGCATACGGCCTTAAATTCGTCTTTAAACATGTTTCTATGCTCCCTTCAAGCCTGATTCCTTATTTAGAACAGACCGGAAATCTTTCCTGTTTCATCTACGTCAATTCTCTCTGCTGCCGGTACTTTCGGAAGTCCTGGCATAGTCATAATCTCACCGGTAAGTGCTACAATAAATCCTGCTCCTGCAGAAATCTTCAGGTTACGTACCGTTACTTCAAAGTCTGTCGGCGCCCCAAGTTTTGTCTGATCATCTGTGAGGCTGTACTGTGTTTTCGCTACACAGATTGGGCAGTTTCCGTATCCTAAATCTTCTAACTGTTTTGCCTGCTTCTGAGCATTTGCTGTAAGAACAACTCTCTTACCACCGTAGATTTTCTGTACGATCTGGTTCAGTTTGTCTTCAATGCTTCCTTCCAGTTCATAAGAATAGCTGAAGTCGTTTGGTTCTTCTACCAGACGGATTACTTCTTTTGCAAGAGCTACACCGCCTTCGCCGCCTTTTGCCCATACTTCGGAAAGTGCAACGTTTACGCCCAGTTCTTTACATTTTCTTTCTACCAGGTCAAGCTCTGCCTTGGTATCGGTTGGGAATGCATTGATTGCAACTACACATGGCAGTTTGTAAACATTTTTGATATTGCTTACGTGTTTCAGTAAGTTTGGAAGACCTTTTTCCAGTGCTTCCAGGTTTTCATTGTTCAGGTCTGCTTTTGGAACACCGCCATTGTATTTCAGTGCACGTACGGTTGCAACGATAACAACTGCATTTGGCGTAAGACCAGCCATACGGCATTTGATATCCAGGAATTTCTCTGCACCAAGGTCAGCACCGAAACCTGCTTCTGTGATTGCATAATCACCTAATTTCAGAGCCATCTTCGTTGCGATTACAGAGTTACATCCATGAGCAATGTTTGCGAATGGTCCACCATGGACAATAGCCGGTACATGCTCCAGAGTCTGAACCAGGTTTGGTTTCAGGGCATCTTTTAACAGGGCACACATAGCGCCTTCTGCATGAAGGTCATGTGCTGTTACTGGTTTCTGCTCTGAAACTTTTCCGTATGTATAACCAACGATGATACGTCCTAATCTCTTCTTTAAGT
>CAJKMA010000102.1 GCA_905200905.1 uncultured Bacillota bacterium | reverse complement strand
GATTCTCCAATGAAGAGAAGAGGCGGACGCAGAAGAAAAAAAGTTTGTGTATTCTGCGGACAGGAAAATAATGAAATCAGCTACAAGGATGCAAACAAACTGAAAAGATACGTATCTGAGAGAGGAAAAATTCTTCCAAGAAGAATTACAGGAAACTGTGCAAAACATCAGAGAGCTCTTACAGTTGAAATTAAGAGAGCAAGACATCTGGCAATTATGCCATATGTTCAGGACTAATTCCCAGAAGATTTGCAGAAAAATAAGGAACTGCCGCGTTTGTGCGGGAGTTCCTTTTCTTTTTAAGTTGTATAATAACGGAAATAATGCTATAATATTACGTAAGTTTCCAACTTAAAATAAGTATCGGCAGGTGAAGATATGGATGGAAAAATCAAGATTAAAGGCCACCTGAAGTTTTATATGCAGTGGCCGGTCATTCTAAGTATATTGTTGATTGTTATGGATGCATTGGTATTTTCTGTGAGTGTCAAAGCGGGAACTTTGGTTAGCATTTTTTTAGCTGCTTATATTTTAGTTGTGGTGTTCCTGTACTTCCATAGCAAGACAATGATTATGAATGAATTGATTTCCTTTGCAACCCAATATGGGCAAGTGCAGAAAACTCTTCTCAATGAGTTTGCTGTTCCTTATGCTCTTCTGGATTATAATGGAAAAATTTTGTGGATGAATGAAGCATTTGCAACCTTAACAGGAAAGAATAAACGATATCGGAAGGCGATTTCCTGTGTGTTTCCGGAAATTGCAGGGGATAAACTTCCAAAGCAGGAAGATAAAGAAGTTGATATCCGATATAATGAGAGAGATTACAAGGCTGTGATGAAATCAGTTTCCTTGAAAAAGCTCTTAGAAGAATCTGGTTTGGTGGAAATGGAATCCCACAGTGATTTGATTGCACTCTATCTCTTTGATGAAACGGAGCTGAATCAGTATATACGCCAGAAAGAAGATGAGAAGCTAGTGACAGGACTTTTGTATCTGGATAACTATGATGAAGCCCTAGATAGTGTAGAAGAGGTGCGTCGTTCGCTTTTGGCAGCGTTGATTGAGCGTAAGCTGGGTAAGTATTTTAGTGAAGTGGATTGTCTTTTAAAAAGGCTGGAAAAGGATAAATTTATTCTGGTTATGAGACAGAAATCCTTGGAAGAACTGAAGAAAAAGCGCTTTAATATTCTGGAAGATGTCAAAACCGTTAATATCGGAAATGATATGGCAGTGACCATTAGTATTGGTATTGGATTAAATGCCCCTACTTATGCACAGAGCTATGAATATTCCAGGATTGCTATTGATTTGGCTCTTGGCCGTGGCGGTGACCAGGTAGTTATTAAAGATAAGGATCAGATGACCTTCTTTGGTGGAAAATCACAGCAGATGGGTAAGAATACCCGAGTAAAAGCCAGAGTAAAGGCACATGCCCTGCGAGAATTTATGATTAGCAATGATAAGGTCATTGTTATGGGGCATAAGATTTCAGACGTAGATTCTATTGGTGCAGGAATTGGTATTTACAGAGCAGCAAAATCTCTAAATAAACGGGCACATATTGTAGTGAATAATCCGACAATGTCTGTGAGGCCGATTATTGAAAGTTTCCGACAGAATGCAGACTATGATGAGCATATGTTCATTAATAGCGAAGCAGCCAGAGAGATTGTGGATAATAATACTGTGGTAGTGGTGGTGGATACCAATAAGCCAAGTTATACAGAGTGTGAAGAATTGCTTCATAAGACCAAGACAATTGTGGTACTGGATCATCACAGACAGGGTAGTGAAGTAATTAAAAATGCAGTCTTATCCTATATCGAGCCTTATGCCTCTTCTACTTGTGAGATGGTGGCAGAGATTCTTCAATACTTTTCAGATGACATTAGAATTTATAATATTGAGGCAGATGCGTTGTATTCTGGTATTATGATTGATACCAATAACTTTACAGCGAAAACAGGAGTACGTACCTTTGAGGCAGCAGCGTTCTTAAGGCGTTGTGGAGCGGATGTAACTAGGGTAAGGAAAATGTTTCGAGATGATGTGAAATCTTATAAAGCTAAGGCTGAAGCAATCCGAAGCGTGGAGACTTATAAGGGAAGTTTTGCAATCAGTGTATGCCCAAGTGAAGGGATTGACAGTCCTACTGTGGTGGCTTCTCAGGCCGCAAATGAGCTGTTGAATGTGGACAGTATTCGTGCCAGCTTTGTGCTGACAGACTATCAGAATAAGATTTATATTAGTGCAAGAGCCATTGACGAGGTAAATGTACAAATTATTATGGAACGCATGGGTGGAGGCGGTCATATTAATATGGCAGGTGCTCAGTTGCCAGGCGCTTCCGTAAACGAGGCAATCCATCTATTAAAGGAAACCCTTGATAACATGATAAAAGAAGGAGACATAGAAGCATGAAAGTAATTTTAATTGAAGACGTAAAATCCTTAGGAAAAAAGGGACAGATGGTAAATGTAAGCGACGGCTATGCCAGAAATATGTTGTTTCCAAAAAAGTTAGGAGTAGAGGCTACTCCTAAAAATATTAATGACTTAAAGCTGCAAAAAGCTCATGAGGAGAAAGTTGCTAAGGAAAACCTGGAGGCTGCAAAGGCTTTTAAAGCAGAACTGGAGACAAAACAGGTAATAGTGACTATCAAGGTAGGAGACAATGGAAGGACTTTTGGTTCTGTATCTACCAAAGAAATTTCAGAAGCAGCAAAAGCACAGCTGGGATATGATATTGATAAGAAGAAAATGCAGCTTGCAAATCCAATTAGAGAATTAGGTACTACTTTGGTACCAGTAAAACTCCATACACAGGTAACTGCAGAGCTTAAGGTTGTAGTAAAAGAAGCATAAGAAGGGAGTTTCTGCCAGCATGGAAGAAGCACTGATAAAGCGGATTTTGCCTCATAGTATGGAGGCGGAGCAGTCGGTTATTGGCTCTATGATTATGAGCAAGGATGCCATTGTAGAAGCCTCGGAAATCATTACTGGTGGGGATTTCTATCAGCAGCAGTATGGGATTGTGTTTGAGGCAATGGTAGAGCTTCATGATGAAGGAAAGGCTGTGGACCTGATTACACTTCAGGACAGGCTAAGAGAAAAAGAACTTCCACCGGAAATATCCAGTATGGAATTTGTCAGAGATCTTTTAGCAGCGGTACCTACTTCGGCTAATGTGAAATATTATGCAGAGATTGTGGCGGAAAAATCCATGCTTCGTAAGTTGATTAAGACTACGGAGGAAATCAGCAATCTCTGTTATCTGGGAAAGGAAAAGACCCAGGATATTTTGGAAGTAACGGAGAAGAAGATTTTTGATTTGGTGCAGAATCGAGGGAGTGAGGAATTTGTACCTATTCGCCAGGTGGTATTAAATGCCATTGAAAAAATCGAAAAGGCATCCAGAACCCAGGGAAGTGTAACTGGAATACCAACAGGTTTTATTGATTTGGACTATAAAATGTCAGGCTTCCAGCCCTCAGATTTGATTTTGGTAGCAGCCAGACCATCTATGGGAAAAACAGCTTTTGTATTGAATATAGCACAGTATATGGCTTTTCACAATGATGTGACTACAGCAATTTTTAGCTTGGAGATGTCCAAGGAGCAGCTTGTAAACCGTCTTCTGGCTTTAGAATCCAAAGTAGATTCCCAAAATATCAGAACTGGTAATCTGGAGGATGAAGAGTGGGCAAAACTTATTGAAGGTGCCAACATAATTGGAAAGTCTCACTTGATTATTGATGATAAGCCAGGTATTTCTATTTCAGAACTTCGTTCCAAATGCAGGAAATATAAGATGGAGCATAATCTGGGAATTATTTTCATTGATTATTTGCAGCTTATGACAGGAAGTGGAAGAAGTGAGTCCAGACAGCAGGAAATTTCAGAGATTTCCAGGTCCTTAAAAGCATTGGCAAGAGAATTAAATGTACCGGTGGTAGCTCTGTCACAGCTAAGTCGTGCAGTGGAGCAGAGACCAGATCATAGACCTATGCTTTCAGACCTACGTGAGTCTGGAGCTATTGAGCAGGATGCGGACGTGGTGATGTTTATTTACCGTGATGATTACTATAATAAAGATTCTGAAAATAAGAATATTGCGGAAATCATCATTGCAAAACAGAGAAATGGTCCGATTGGGACAGTGAATCTAGTTTGGATGCCGAATTATACAAAGTTTGTGAATATGAAGAAGTAGGCAACATGAAGTTTAGAAAGAATGGAGCTATTGTACCAGGTGCAATAGTTCTATTTTTTTGTCGAACGTATTTTCTTGCATTTTCAGGTGGGTTTGCTATAATGATTAGGAGAAGAAGAGAAAGGGGTCAGTATATGCAGGAGACCGTTTACTCGGTTTCTGAAGCGGTGAAATTGTTGGAAATTCAGTCACATGTACTCCGGTACTGGGAAGAAGAGATGAAACTGCCGATTCAGAGGAACGAGATGGGACACAGATACTACACCCGATATGATATTCAGGTGTTCCTGAGTATAAAAGAACTGAAGAAAAAAGGGTATTCGCTAAAAGAAATTGGAAAGCTGATACCCCTTTTTTATCATAATAAGCAGAATAAAGAGATTGAGGAATCCAACCAGGAAAAGATAAAAGTACAGCCAGAACCAAAAGCAAAACTAGAACCCAAATCAAAACCCAAGATTTACAAATCAAAGCCGCTTGGAATTTCAAGGGAGTTTATGGAGATTGTGAGCCGGCTTGTACAGGAGAGATTGGAGAAAGAAAATTCTGAGGAGGCGCGTTACAAAAGGCTGGATGAAAGGATTCGGAATTACCAACAGTCCAGACGTGAAGTGGCAGCTGCTGCTGAGCAGAAAAAGACTAAGAGAACAAAACGAAAAAAATAGGAATAAAAGGAGGGCTGCTTTAAACAGCCCCCTCTTATAAGTGTGTTATGTAGTAATGATTACTCTTCTACAATAGCTTCTGTAGGACATACACCAGCGCATGTTCCACAATCTACACATGTATCAGCGTCGATTACATATTTTCCATCACCTTCGGAAATAGCTTCAACTGGACATTCGCCAGCGCATGTTCCGCAGCTTACACATTCATCTGTAATTACATATGCCATGATCGTATCCTCCTTATATATTCAGAATCAGAAGATTCACTTCTTAGAGCTATTCTAATATATTTATACCTATAATACAAGTCCTATTTTTCGTACAAAGGGAAAATATAAAATGGAGAAAAACAGTTGAATATAATCTAAAAAGAGCTTATAATAGAACAAGAATAAATGAAGGAGGACAAAATTCATGAAAGTAACATCTGATATGACAATTGGTGAATTAATCCGCATGGATCAGAATATCATTCCAATTCTTATGAGAGCTGGTATGCACTGCATTGGCTGTCCATCTGCACAGGGTGAATCTCTGGCAGAAGCTGCTATGGTTCACGGTATTGATGGAGAATTATTAATTGCACAGATTAATGATTTCCTGGAAAATAAATAAAATATTTACCAAAATGTAAAAGGAGTTGCTACATTAAGCTACATTTAAGTGTATTCTTGAAATGTACTTTGTGTAACAGCTCCTTTTATGAATTATGACGCATCTTTAGATGGTTGTAAGTTTCTCTAAGGCATTTTCAGAAATAATACATCCTCCGTGTTCTGCAAGATAAGCTTCTCTAGCTGGAGATAGGGAGATTCCCTTTCCGTATTCAGAGAGCATGTTGCAGACTTTGTTAAAGTTTTCAGGGGAAGTTCCTTCCTGGTGGAGAATCAGATTATATTCTCCGGTTTTGTCATTTTTGTATAGAGCGCTGAACCCCTGGAAGAAATGATTGAGTCCATGAGCAGCATCAATAGCAGTATCCAGATTTTGGAAAATATACTCTCTCATAAGATTTACAGAAATTGGTTTTTCTTTTGAATCTTGGAGGTTTTGGTTTGGAACGGTTTCTGTATTTTCTTTTTTTACACGTTCCATGGCTTTTGCCTTTGCTTCGTAAATTTTATGAAAGATATCCAGGATATCATCCGCACCTTCTAATTCCAAAGCAGGGCTGTCACCAGAAGATTGTCCCTGGCCGGAAAACGGTGTGAATTTAGAAAAACGGGTATCCAGTTCTTCCGGATCTTCTACTTTTGATATAATCAGAATAATGCTATCAGCTGAGATAGGAATTGCCTCAATCATAAGAGGAATATTATCCGCTTCAAAGCCAAATTCTGTGTTTGCCTGCTGCATCATATCACGGAAGAGGTCTTTGGCTTTTTCAGTTCCATAGGCTAGTTCACTTAAACGAATATGTCGCTCTTCCAGATCTGCTCTGGTAAGGGTACATCGGATTTGATTTTCATTAATTTTTTCTATTTTCATAACATCACTCCTGTCTGAGTATTGTTCTAAAGATGCTATTTTTCCTTTTATATTATATACTATGCA
>CAJKMA010000101.1 GCA_905200905.1 uncultured Bacillota bacterium | reverse complement strand
TGTATCATAAACATATCCATACAGAGTTGGATTACCACCTGCCAATCCAATCGGATCCTGCTGCGTATACTGTCCCTGCTGCGAATCATAGTACCTGAATCGGTTATAGTACAGCTCGGTTTCTTCATCCTCATACTGCCCCTGGAAACGAAATGGAATAAAATTCTTTTTACCTAATGCTTCCTCCGTTTTTACACGCCCATAGATATCCAGATTTCTTTCCCAAACCTTCTTTCCCTCTTCATCATAGGCTTCCACTGGAGTTCCCAGATAGTCACTTATAATACTGTAATTCCCATCCTTAGTGATTTTTCCTCTGGGAATAAAGTCATCCTGAAATACCCATGTAATCAGATTATCCGGTATATTTTCTCCCTGCCCTGCTTCTTTTTTTGCTTTTTCCTCCTCTCGTTTTTCCAGCTTCAAAATATAATCCGCTTTGAAATCTACTTTATTTTCAGTTTTCCTTCTGCCCACTGTGCATTTCTCTTCCCATTCATGAAACAAGTTATTTCCATTCCACAGGAATCTTATTACTTTTTGCTGCCTTCCCTCTGATACTCCTTTACTATGTATACTGGTTACTGACTTTTCAATCCTCCTGCCAAAAGTATCATATTGGAAGCTGACACAGCTTTTGTCCGGTCTGGTTACTTCCCGGAGCATGCCGTTTCCAAAATAAAGGTACGTCCATGTACCTCCATCCGGTTCTATTTTCTTCGCCAGATTTCCCTCTTCATCATAGAAAAATTGCCTGCCCTTGGTTATAAGCTTCCCATATCCTCCCTGATATTTGTTCCGCTTTTCCTTCAAGTTAATACAGGATTTCTCTAAGCGGCTGCCCGCTCCGTAAATACGATCACTGCAATCTTTTGTTTCATACAGATTTCCTACAATATCTGTACTTCTAAAAATTGTCTCAAAACCAGATTCTTTTGCACTTACTAAGTTACTAAACTGATCATAAGAATACACTGTTGTTCCTTTTGTCAGTCCATTCGTAACCTCCTTTAACTGATAATTCACATCCCATTCATATCTGTGCCTGCGCAATGTATCCGACCAGCCGACAACATTTCCAAAAATTCCCTGATGAGCAGCGTCTGCCTTACTTCGCTGATTACTTACTTCGTGAAAAATCGGTCTGCCAGCTTTATCATAATCCCATGCACTACAGATATTATTAGAGAACAGACGCTGAGTCTCCTGCCCCAAAGCATTATATTCCATCCTGGACACCCACGGCTTTTCTTTATCCAAATATGCCGCCACTTGTGTCGCCTGTCCCATTTCATTCCGACTGGTAAGTATATTTGCTCCAAAACTGCTTACTGTCTGAATACAGTTTCCCAATTCATCATACTGATTAGATATCCAGTGCCTGCCCTGCCACTCTTTCGTAATCCTGCCCAACGAATCTCGTTCAAACTTTACCTTGCCATATTGGTTTTCCACCTCTATTAGAGCGCCATTCTTATTATAAGTAAAGTTCTCATAAGTTTTGTCATAATAATCAGTTCTTATCACACGTCCCAGTTTATCATAACAATACCTTGTATATCTGCCTCCCGGACGATTAATTTTTGTAACAAGACCAGAATAATCTCGTTCATATGTGCGGGTTAAAATCAAAAAAATTTACACGCTTTATTTTACCCTTTTGGGTTTCCTAAAAACACTCCGTCCAATACTTATATTTTTCACTTCTACAATTTATCTTCTGTAAATACTCCTTTTTTCTCTTTTCAAAAGTTCCTGTAGCAAAGCTCTTTTCCATTTCACTTGAAAAAAGGTTCATTAACTCCTTTCCTAAACTATTATATAAAATTGGTGTTATATCCTTAAATACCTCCTCAATCTCTTGTCTTGTCACATGCCTTTCATAATATTGAACAATTTCCTGATTCCAAAAAAAAGCGTCAGAAAACTGTGCATCAAAATCCCATATTTCACTCGTCCAAAATGGTCTTTCTTCATTTATTGCAAGCAAATTATCGCTTTCCTTAAAAAGCAAAACTGAAATATACTTAAAGAATGAATATTTTATCGCTAAAGATCCTCCATAAATTTTATCAAATAACTTTACAATATTATTTCTATCAAATGCAATTGTTGTGTTAAACAAAGAAATGTCACCGAGTATTGTTTTATTTCCCATTTCCATCCGTTTCACTGTCTGTTCAACATAATATTCCATTACATATGGATATTTTTCTCCTACAGAATTTTTAAAATTTTGTTGATTAAAAAAAATCATAGAATTAAACTGACTATAAATATCTTCTGCCATTTTATTCTGATGCATGATTGCCTCTTCAATTATTCTTAAATAAAATGGCAATAAATATTCCATTAATTCCGGCTGAATATCTGATGAAAATCTACAATCATCCGCAAAATTTTGTAGGATTAAGTATTTTTCCGTAAATACCCCATCTATTTTTTCATTTGTAATAAAGCTTTTCAACACATCTTTATCTGTTTCATAAAGATTCATTTTTACCTCTGGCTTCTTAACTTTTATTGACATATTTTCGGCACCTTTGCATCTGTCGATTTTGGAGGTTGCATTTCTGATACTTTATTAATATTGGGATACTTATTATTAACAGCATCTGACATTCCCCTACTTCTTGCCTCATTTAACGCTTTTCTCAAATTATCAAGTTCTGCTCGTATCTGTTCATCATGTGTATACCATCCTTTACTTGGCGGTCTCATTTTTCCCAGTATTTGTTCTCTTATTCGATGCACAACTCCATGCGTTCCACCATTATTATATAACCTTTTATCCCTATACGCTAATTCCCATATTTTTTCTAGAAGTTCCTCTTTTGTGAATTTTTCAAAATTGATTTTTAGTCCAAATGGATCAAGCCACCAATTTGTATCACAAACATATCCATACAGAGTTGGATATGTTACTTGCAATGGAGCAACGTCAAAATGAAGATCAGAGAACGCTTGGGAAGTTGTTCTTCCTTCTTGTCGATGAAATGGCAGATATTACTTTCAACAGATCACTTGGTATTCTGATGGCTGCCTTAATGGCAAGCCTTCAGGAAATCTTAAAGCTCAGTGACGAACAACTGACTGCTTTTACTGCTGATTTTGAAGCAAGATTACCAGAATATCTGCGCAATGCACTCCACCCAGAGATTGCAATGGCATAAATTACTATTTTGTTAGCTGAAATATTGAATTTTCAAGGTACGAACCCCATTTTAGGTATGAGAAGTCTTAGTATCTAATTTATAAGGTGTTACATATTAGTCACATTGAAATTGTAAATGTCCTCTCTTGGATTTTTAAATCCGCTAAACTCATCAACTTTTACAAGAGAAAATAAAAATCCTGAATTTGGATTAGGAAATCCTTTTTTTTCCTTTCTCAAAAAACCTTTTACTGATAATAAGTATTTTCCGGCAGGAACATCATATTTAAAATCTGAATATTGTATGTCACCATCCCCCGTCTTAAACGATATTGCTTCCCCACAAAATTCTCCTTCATTGAATGTATAGAAGGAACCTATATCTGAAATCCAAAGTCCACCTTCTATTTTTAAATTAAATCCTTCAATCTCAAACTTTTGTTCCCACTCATCATTAAATGTATTATCATATCCTTCCAGTTTAATAAGATGTTGTCCCGAATTTATTTTCGAAATAGGAAACCAAATCCCTTCTTTTTGCATAGCTAAATATAATTTTTTATCCTTTTGAAATTTATGTAATAATTTTTTTGATCTAATTTTTTCTTTTTTCAAAAAATCTTGTAGAACTTCCATTGAAAATAAACAAATGCCATAACTATATGTACTTAAAATCCTATCCATAGCACTTCTCCTCGTATAATAATTTACTTTTACAGAAGCTTTTTGTGCTTCCTGTAATTCTCTTATTTTCCTCAATGCTTCCTGTGGTGTCAAGTCGTTATAAATCTTAGAATTCTTGCTAAATGGAACCTTTAGATACCCCTTAACATCAATACTCTCATAAGCTTTGTCTCCTAGCTCCCAAAAATCTTCCAGTGTTCCCATAAATTTGCTTCCGTGGAAAGGTACTCCTTGCTCAATAAGAAGACGATGAAGTTTTTGATGAAGCGCCCCCGATCCAGCTGTCTCATATGGATACCATGAATATGCCGTCAGTTTAGCCCACTCCTCAATTCCTAATTTTTTCGCAACAGACCTTGGGAAAAGGTGATGCCCTAATCCAGTCTCTAAAAGATCTTTCCAATCCAATCCAAACGGATCAAGTTCCCACATTGTATTAAAAACATACCCATACAATGTTGGATTTCCACCTGCCAGCCCTATCGGATCCTGTTGCGTATACTGACCAAGACTTGGATCATAGTAGCGGAAACGATTATAATACAGACCGATTTCCTTATCCTCATACTGCCCCTGAAAACGGAATGGGATAAAACACTGTTCTCCGGTCTCTGGAGCTGCACTTCGATCACTGCCTTTCCCTACATTTTTCACCCTGCCGTAAATATCAAGCTCTCGCTCCCAGACTTTTATACCTTCTCCGTCATACGCTTCCACCGGAGTACCGAGGTAATCACTGATAATGCTGTAATTCCCTGTTCTGGTGAGTTTTCCCCTCGGAATAAAGTCGTCCTGAAACACCCATGTAATCAGATTTTCTGGCTGTTTCTGTCCCGCTTTCTGTCTTGCCTTTTCTGCCTCTCTTTCCGCAAGCCGCTGCATAAAATCTGCCTGATACTCCACCTTGACTTTCGGCTGTTTCCTGTCAGCTTCACGCATTTCTTCCCACTCATGGAAAGGCATGTTTCCGTTCCAAAGGAATCTTATGACTTTCTCCCGTTTTTTCCCTGTTACCACCTTTTCTGTTCTTCTTCCAAAAGCATCATATTTGAACCGGATAGCACTCTGATCGGGTCGGATTACCTCCTTGAGCATCCCGTTTCCAAAATAAAGGTACGTCCATGTACCTCCACCCGGCTCTATTTTCTTCGCCAGATTTTCTTCTTCATCATAGAAAAATTTTCTGCCTTTGGTTACAAGCTTCCCATATCCTCCCTGATATTTGTTGCGTTTTTCCTTCAGATCAATGCCGGACTGCTCCAGACGGCTTCCTCCCCCATAAATGCGGTCGCTGTTATCCTGCGTCTCAAAGAGGTTTCCGACCGTATCTGTTGTTCGGAAGATCGTTTCAAATCCTGATTCTCTGGCGCTTACCAGATTGCTGAACTGGTCGTAGGAGAATATGGTTGTTCCTTTCGTCAATTCATTTGTAACCTTCTTTAGCTGACAGCTTACATCCCACTCATAGCTACGCCTACGCTTTGTTTCCGAATAACCGCTGATTCCACCAACGGAGTTGTGCTGTCTACATGTCCCTCTCTGCAACAGATTTACCTCATGAGAAATTGGTCTGCCCGTAGCATCGTATTTCCAACTGCTGTAAACACCGCCGGAAACTAGGCGGCTCGTCTCCTGCCCCAGCGCATTGTACTCCATCGCAGCTTCCCACGGTCGTTCCTTATCCATGTACGCTATAACCTGTGCTGCCTGCCCCATTTCATTTCGGCGGGTAAGAATGCTCGCACCAAAACTGCTCGTTGTCTCAATTCTTTCTCCCATTTCGTCATACCGGCTGGAAATCCAATGCGCATCCTGCCACTCTTTTACCACTCTGCCCAAAGAATCCCGTTCCAGCTTTATCCTTGTATCAGAATTTTCCGCCCCGATATTTGATAAATTCCACAAACCCTCGATTATATGAAGAGATTCCATTTCTTTATAAATCGCAACCCACTACCATTTCAGGTGCATTGTACAAAAAATACTCCAACATCATTTGCTTTTTCCTCTTTACTTAAAAATAGATAACCTATTGCATCATCTAAATAGAAGATATCTTGAAATTCTTCTGGAAAATCTCCTCCATATATCTGCATGCAAAATTGATAGGAGGCAAGTTCTAACTTTTCTTCTTGTAAAAATACAGGATTTGCACCAAAAAGAGAGCCATTATAATCATCAAATTCATTCATTTCTTTATCAATTACTATTTCTCTTGCTGAAATCAAAAAATCCGCATCATTTCTTGGAGAAGCAACAGAATGTAAAATTACTTTTGTATATCCGTTTTTTATATTCTGAAGTTCTTCTATATCACCGTTATAAACGATCGAGTCCAAAAAATAATCTTCTCTATTATAAGTAGTAAATACAGAAATAACTTGATCCTTCGGATAATTAAATTGAAGAGTTGAATTTAAAAAATTTGTAGGTATATTAAAAATAAAAACCATTTTTTCTCCATTAGGATTAGTAGGCCACTCTACATCAGGAGGTAAAAAACTTTTTCCTCCAATACGCAAAATATTCAATTCATTATCTACCTTTTCAAATCTTACTAAGTTTGACATTGCATTTATTCTCCTCGTATTATAAAGTAGTAGTGTTTATAGACCCTCTCCAAG
>CAJKMA010000100.1 GCA_905200905.1 uncultured Bacillota bacterium | reverse complement strand
AAGCATAACCCTTATGAGCTTTATCCGGTTCAGACTCCCTCAAATATTCCTTAAACGGGTCTTTTTCCATATCCACTACCTCGCTTCATAGTCCTACAATTCAATCTTGTCCAAATTGTGCAGACCGTCTGCACAATCATAAGTTTTTGAAGTTTATTATAGCGTATTCTCATCTGTAACGCTCCTTCGTATTCTCCGTTCTTTTAGGTTACAGCTATTTATTTAACATCCTACTATAAATATTCTATCTTTTCAAGATATAGAGATTTATTTGCAATCTATATTCATTAAGGTGTCACTTTTTCATAGCACCTATTATACGTTATCTGAGACAACTAATAGTTGTTATTGCAAAGCCAAAGGTAGGCTAGCATAGAAAAATTATGATTTTTAGCCTATCTCGCCATCCCCGAAACTTTTCAGTAGCACAAAAAGGCTATCAGAAACTCCCGATAGCCCTCATTTTCCTATTATTATTTAATTAACTCTACTTCTACAGGAAGTGACTTTTCAACCGTCTCTCCATTGATTAATTTCATTGCTGTCTGTACCGCTGTCTCACCCATAAGTTCTGGTTTCTGTGCTACGGTTGCTGCCATTTTTCCTGATTTTACTGCTGCCACCGCATCATCTGTTGCATCAAATCCGACGATCTTAATATCTTTTCCTGATGCCAAAACAGCTTCCACTGCGCCCAGCGCCATCTCATCATTGTGTGCGAAAACACCTTTTACTTCCGGACAAGACTGCAAAATGTTTTCCATAACATTCATACCCTCTGCACGGTTAAAGTTTGCTGTCTGACTTGCCACAACATCCAGATCTTTGTCTGCTGCCTCATGGAATCCTGCTCCCCGGTCAATGGTTGCAGATGCACCCGGTACGCCTTCCAGCTCTGCTGCTTTTGCACCTTCTCCAATCAATTCTATCAGATACTCTGTTGCCATCTTTGCACCTGCCGCATTGTCAGAAGCGATTTGGCAATCCACCTCTACTCCATTTACCACACGGTCAACAGAAATCACCTTGATTCCTTTTGACACAGCATTCTGTACTGCTGGTGCCACTGCATCAGAATCCACCGGATTTACAATTAAAACGCTTACATTTCTTGAAATCAGGTCTTCGATATCATTGGTCTGTTTCGCTGCATCATCTCCCGCATCTACCACAACAAGTTTTACACCCTGTTTTTCGGCTTCTGCTTTTGCACCTTCTGAAAGAGATACAAAAAACGGATTATTTAAGGTTGAAACGGAAAATCCAACTGCTCCGCTTCCGCTGTTCTCTCCGGAAAGTTCTCCTTCTCCGTCTATGGTGATGGCATTACATCCGCCCAGTGCAAACATCATGGTAACTGCCAGTAAAAGTCCTATTATTTTCTTCATATTCTTTTTCTCCTATCGTTTTCTATCTGACAATACTGCTACTAAAATAACCAGTCCTTTGATTACATCCTGATAGTAGGAAGACACTCCTAAAATATTTAATCCATTGTTTAATACAGCAATGATCAATACACCGATAAAGGTTCCGTAGATTTTTCCCCTTCCACCGCTCATACTGGTTCCGCCAAGGGCTACTGCTGCGATTGCGTCTAATTCATAACCGCTTCCCAGTGTAGGCTGTGCTGAGCCTAATCTTGATAATAAAATAAGTCCTGACAAAGCTGCCATAAATCCTGAAATCGCATAAGCAGCAATTTTTGTCTTATGTATATTGATACCTGCAAGTTTTGCACACTTTGCATTGCTTCCTGTTGCATAAACAGCACGTCCAAAGGTTGTCTTATTTAACAATACATAAAATCCGATAAAAATAAGGATTAACAGAATAACCGGGATGGGAATGTGATACCAATTTCCTTTTCCGATCAATTTTAATACAAAGCTGTCTCCTAAGTTAGAGATAGGTTTACCACCTGTAAAAATCATGGTAAGTCCACGGTAAACAGTCATAGTGATCAAGGTTGCGATAAATGGCTGTAATCTTCCCTTGGTCACTAATAATCCGCTGATGATTCCAAATCCTGTTCCAAGTACCAGTGCCAGAATCATGGCAAGCCCTGCTGGAACACCATTTGCAATCATTCCTGCACAGAGTGCTGTGCTAAGAGCCAGAACAGAGCCCACTGAAAGGTCGATGGCATCTGTCAGGATAACACAGGTCATACCAAATGCTATTAATCCATTGATGGATGACTGGCGGAGCAGGGATAAAAAGTTTCCCCAGGTCCGAAATTCAGGACTGACAATGCTGATGCCTGCTACCAATAATACCAGGGCAATCAGTGCACCGAAATCCTGCATATGATTCACAATACTTTTTTTATTTGTTTTCATTGGATTGTACCTCCCGTAGCTAATGTCATAATATTTTCCTGATTGGCTTCTTCTTTTTTAAGGATTCCACGGACTTCCCCTTCCCGGATGACCATGATCCGGTCACTCATGCCAAGCACCTCCGGAAGTTCCGAAGAAACCATAATAATTGCTACCCCTTTTGAAGCCAGTTCATTGATAATGGTATAGATTTCTTTTTTTGCACCGATATCCACGCCTCTGGTTGGCTCATCAAGAATCAGAATATCTGGATTTGTATAAATCCACTTTGCAAACACTACTTTCTGCTGATTTCCTCCGCTTAAATTGCTGCATTCATGCTGTGCACCAAAACATTTGATATGAAGCTCCTGAATTCCTTTTTTTACTAATTCCTCTTCTTTTTTTTGATTCACAAAGGAATGGCTGGATATTCTGGACAGATTGGCCAGTGCAATATTTTTTTCTATGCTTTCTTCCAGCATGAGGCCTTCCACTTTCCTGTCCTCTGTGATAAAGCCGATTCCGTGCTTCATTGCATCCATAGGAGATTTTATCCGTACTTCTTTTCCTGCTATCCGGATGCTTCCGCTGTCATAGGAAAAATTTCCGAAGATTGCCTGCATAATCTCTGTTCTCCCAGCTCCCATAAGACCGGATACGCCAAGCACCTCTCCTGCCTTTACCTCAAAGCTTACATTGTGAAACACATTATTTTTCGTCAAATCTGCCACTTCTAAAACCGTGTCTTTGATTTTACAGTCTCTCTTTGGATATCGCTCTCCGATTTCACGCCCAATCATCATTTTCACGATTTCATTCATATTGGTCTGTGGGATTTCTTTCGTTCCAATGTAAGTTCCATCCCGCAGCACACTGATTCTGTCACACAGCTCGAAGATTTCTTCCATACGATGAGAAATGTAGACAATAGATACCCCTGCTTTTCGCAGTGTCTGAATCACCTCAAACAGCACGGTAGTTTCATTCTGTGTCAGGGCAGCCGTTGGCTCATCCATGATAATCACCTTTGCATCTACCATAAGAGCTTTACAAATCTCAATCATCTGCTGCTGTCCTACAGAAAGATTTGACATTACTTCTGTGGGGGAAATGGAAACACCAAGGCGTTTCAGTGCCTCTTCTGATTTTCTTCTCATTTCCTTTTGGTTACAGATTCCAAAACAGTTTTTTATCTCTTTTCCCATAAACAAATTTTCTTCTACGGTCAGGTCAAAGAGTACATTTAATTCCTGATGAATAAATACGATTCCTGCTTTTTCTGCTTCCTGAGGATTTTTATAATTTACTTCTTTTCCGTCTACCAGTACCGTACCTGCATCTTTTCTATAAACACCGGTCAAGATTTTCATCAGTGTGGATTTCCCCGCACCGTTTTCTCCCATCAGTGCGTGAACTTCTCCGTCCCCAAGAACAAACCCGGCATTTTTCAGTACCTGATTGCTTCCAAAGGACTTGTCAATTCCTTTCATCTCAATTCTCATTTTGCCACCTCCCGTTTTCCTACTTAGAACAAACACGCAGACTGCAAAATAATATTTGCATAAGGTGTTGTCTCACCGGTGCGGATTACTGCTTTGCATGTATGTGTTTTTTCTTTTAATTCCTCATGTGACACATACTCGATTTCACAATCTTCTTCTGCCCTGTCAAATAACTGCAAAATCTGTTTCAGTATTTCCGGGTTCTTTGTCTTAATCTCTTCTGCCAGAATGATTTTTTCTATTTTCATTTCTTTTTTCACTTCACAAAGCACATCCATAAAACCCGGCACCCCGAATTTTAATGCCAGATCAATTCTTTCTGTTTCTTCCGGAATCGGAAGTCCGCAGTCTCCCACTGCAATCTGATCGGTATGTCCCATATAAGACAATACTCTTGAAATATCACTGTTCAAAATCCCGTTCTTTTTCATCTTCCTGATTCCTCCATAGCTTTTTCTACTTCTTCGTAGGTGGGCATTCCGCCCTGTGCTCCAAATTTTTCTGTGGAAAGGCTTGCTGCTGTGTTTGCAAATACAAGAGCATCCTTCATAGATTTTCCCTCTGTGATGGCTACGGTAAATGCTCCGTTTAAGGTATCCCCCGCTCCTGTTGTATCTACTACCTTTGCTTTTCTGGCAGGTACCAGCAGGATTTCTCCATCTTTGGAACAGGTGCTGACTCCCCTTGAACCCTGTGTGATTACCAGTTTTTCCGGATACCTTCTCATCATTTCTTCAAAACTGTGTCCGTTTCCGAAAATAATCACAGCCTCGTGCTCATTAGGAGTAAGATAGGTTACCTTCTCAATAATCTCTGCTTTCACAGGTCTTGCAGGTCCTGGATTTAGCACTGCCTTGATTCCATGTTCATAACAAAATTCAATGACATATTCAATGGTTTCCTGTGGAATCTCATGCTGAAGAAGTACGATTTCGCATTCCAGAAGAGCTTTTTCCACTTCCTGGACATATTCTATGGTTACTTCTTTATTAGCACCCTCTACCACAACAATGGTATTATCCTTTTCTCCTACTGTAATGATGGCTAGTCCTGTTGGCACCCCATCTATTGTTTTGATATAAGAAGTATCCACACCTTGTTCCTTCAAATTTTTTCTAAGACTCTCTCCTGCCGCATCGTTTCCCACACATCCAAACATTACCACATCCGCTCCAAGCCTTGACATTGCCACAGCCTGATTGGCACCTTTGCCTCCTGGAATGTACTGGAGATTCTCTCCTTTTAATGTTTCTCCTTTCAGCGGGATTCTCTCCGCCTGTACTGTCATATCCATATTAATACTTCCGATTACACCGATTTTTTTCATTCTTAACATCCTTTCTTTTTTTGAAACCCGTTTCATATGTTTCAAAAAAAATATTCATTTACACAACACGTTTGTTTGAAACCCGTTTCATTTTGTAATTTCATTATATGGCTCTGAAGATAAAAAGTCAACTACTTTATACAAATTCAACTTTTTCTATAATTTCATCTATCTGTTTTTGTGTAAAATACACAAAAAGGGCCTGTCTCTTAGAAACAAGCCCTGTACTTCATTCATCCTCTATTTGTTTTCCTATCTGACTATAAATATTTTCTGCATCCATAACATGAAACGGTTCTGTGTTATGGTTTCCTTCAGCACCAGCCGTAACAAGAATATATTTTTGTCCTTCTACCTCTGCTAAACTTGCAAGACAAAGACCAGCTGCCTGCGTGTATCCCGTCTTTCCCCCTAAAAATTCTCCATCTGTTATATTCACCCTATCTATCTTCTCATAAACAGTACTTTCAAAACGAATACCTTCCTGATTCCCTAGTGTTGGTGCTGTAGTATAAGAACGTGCTGTGAAAACCTGATAAAAGGTCTCATGTTGTAAGGCATATTCCAAAAGAATCATCATATCCTGCACTGTGGAATAATGGTTTTCATCGTGTAAACCTGTCGTATTAGCAAAATTTGTATTTACCATCCCCAATTCTTTTGCCTTATCATTCATTTCTTTTATAAACACATCTTCATTCCCAGAGGCTGCACCAGCCAGTGCTACGCAACATTCTGCTCCAGATGGTAGCATTAATCCATACAAAAGATCTTTTACAGTAATGGATTCTCCCGGCCAAAATCCTGCTACAGATGCCCCTCTTTCATACAAGCTTTGAACTTCCGATGTTGGAATTGTTATTCTTTCATCTAAATTTTTCAACTTCTCAATTGCAACTACAGCTGTCATAATTTTTGTCATAGATGCCGGATAGATTTGTTTCTCTGGATTTAAAGCACCTAGAATCTTTTGATTTTGTAAATCTTTTACAATTGCCGCCTTGCTATGTATATCAAAATCAATTTTAATATTTAAACGTTCCTGTAATTTGGCTTTCCGTTCTTTTTCTTCCTGTAATTTACGTTCCTCTTCTTGTGCTATGCGCATCTTCTCTTCCATCTTCTCGTCATATTTCTTTTTCAAAAATATTCCTGCTAAAACTACCACAAACAATATCAGCATAAAAGCACCCACTGCTATTATTCTCTTTTGTACTTGTTTCTTTCTCTGACGTTTTTTCATTTTCCCACCTCTACTGTTTTTCTTTCTATACATTATAATTTTCATACTGCATTTATAATATTTTCAAAAAACCCCTTTCCAGTTACCTGAAAAGGGGTTTTAGTAGCGAGAGGGGGATTCGAACCCTCGACACTACGGGTATGAACCGTATGC
>CAJKMA010000099.1 GCA_905200905.1 uncultured Bacillota bacterium | reverse complement strand
AATCCACCTCCAGATTTCAAAGTAAAAAAGGACGCCTATAAGGCAAAAATTCGTCAAGGAACTTTTCATTTTCGTCGTGGCGCTTTCTCAGATTGCGGCAAAATAGGCCCACGACGAATTTTGTTCACAATCTGCTTTTTTTGCAACCTGCCGTACCCATGTAATTCTATATGGACGAAACAGGAACAAACCATATAAAAAGGACTCAGACATTGCACTTTCGTATACCACAAAGCAACGAGTCAAGTGACTGCTTGCAGGCATTTGGCGACTGCCATTGACAGTAGACTCTTTGCGTCTACTATATCACAAGTTCTTTCAAAAGTACAGAAGCAGTGAACATCTGTTCTTTTGCTTTTACGCAGTCTCCGGAAGGAATCCTGTTACATCCACCACAATCTCCAGCAGTTCGTTTTTAAAGAGCTCATTTTCTTCCATATCTGGAAACACCATGTTCATATACTCCTCTATTTCCGGTACTCCATCCGCTATGATCTCTCTGTTGTCAGCATAAACATCTCTTCCTAACTGTCATTCCACTTTTAAGATACGGTTAATATAATCAATATCCGAATATTTTACGCCATTGATTTCGGATCTGCCAGGACTCCAGATAGCTGTAAAGCTTCTCTTTCTTTGCGAAGGTGCGGTTCCCGGCCTCGTCATACTCATAAGTATAGGTGGCCTTGTCAAACTGCCCCCTGCTCTCCGTGCACTTTATAAGCTGCCCGTTGTCATCATAAATGAAGTTCCGCTCCGTAGTCTCCCACTCCGGGTTCTGGTTCTGCCACGGGTTCGTTCCGATTTCTTTGGAGTTTCGATATATGCCTTTCCTTTAATATCATATCTTTGTGCTGATTCAATCAGAAAAGAATCCTCAAAATAATCCAGATATTTCTTAATGGTAGCGGAAGTGATTCTGGATTTCTTTATCGTCTTGAACGTATTCTTCAGTTTTTCCGGATTGGTCAGCGAACCAATGGCAGAAGAAAGAATATTCAGCAGATCTTCCAGTTCTCCAATGTTCTTCACTCGGTTACGTTTGGTAATATCTCGAAGATAAATCTCATTGAACAGATTCTGTAATGCA
This sequence comes from uncultured Bacillota bacterium, assembly GCA_905200905.1. Taxonomy (GTDB): domain Bacteria; phylum Bacillota; class Clostridia; order Lachnospirales; family Lachnospiraceae; genus Blautia. Next base: position 5,484 of record CAJKMA010000099.1, on the reverse strand, counting down.
GCTGCCTTATCGTTTGCTCCCTCACGAAGGACAACCAGAGGGATACCGCCGTATAGCATATATTCAGATAATCCCATGTACTTATCACCGTTGTAATCGGTAGCTATATCTTTGGACAGGAGTTTTGCGTTACTTCCAGTCACAAATACATCCATATTATCTTTACGAAGATAACCATTCAGAACAGCTTCAAAACAATCCAGTATCTGAATTTCATCAAGCAGCAGATAATACATTCCTTCACCTGCAACTTTGGAACGGATATATGCCATGAACTTTTCAGGGTCAACTCCACGCTTTTCCTTTTCAATCTGAATCAGGCTTTCGCCAATCAGATAAAGATCATCGGCTGAGTCAAAAGCAATGCGAATGATATGGTCAGCATCAACTCCGCTTTCCAATAAGTGATGATAAAACAGATTATTCAGTAAGCATGACTGCTGCATATCTATGATAATATTTCATTAAGAAGTTTTTGATATTTTGTCCCCAAAGATACAATCATCAACTTATACCACGTATCATGTGAAAATTCACCATTTTCGATACACCATATTTTATAATGCAAATCTCTGGTAACGGTATTTTGTTATTATAAACACTTCCTACCACGCTTTTCCCAATGGCAGATTCCAGTCTACCGCATAGAAGGAGGTCTCCTGTTTCAGCTTCTTATACAGGTTTTTCCTCGTCTTGTACTTATCCGGCGAGTTGTTCCAATACTCATATCCTCTCATATAGCTCTCCGCCATATCATCCCATGAGACAAAACGTGCCTGGATCGTTTTTGCGGCTGAGAGCATCTGATCCAGCATTTCTGTCTCCGTATAATACTCTGCCAGATAACACTCTCTCAATACCTGCATGGCCCTGCAGTAATCCCAGCCGTCGATTGCTCCTTCTCCTCCGCGTTTATACGCAAGGAGCATATCCTTAACGAATTCATTATCCTTATACTGCTCCTCGATCTGCTGTTCCGTTCCATTCAGGTATCCCATATAAAAAAGCAATCCCATTTCTTCCTGAAATCCGGAGCGGTGGCCTGAGGTCAAAATCCAGTTAATAGTAGAATCAGCAGATGCGCGGTCTGTTATCCCCCATGCCATTTCCAGCCTGGTCCTGGCATCACCCGCGTATTTTTCCGGGGTGCTTACAAAATACTCCTGATTCCATCCCGTTTCATTTGCAATGATTGCATACGTCGCATAAAACCATTGCTCTGCCTGCTCCTTTGTAATGGATACCGCCGGGGCTGTTTCCTGCTGCAGCCATGCTCCGCTGGACTGAAACGTATATGATACCCCGTCTATTGTCTGAGTGGTATCATGCAGCATTTCGCCTGTAGGCGCACAGTAATACCATTCTCCATTCGACTCAATCCACCCGGCCTGCATGTAGCCTGATCCATTAAAATAATACCAGTTTCCAGAAATCAGCTCCCAACCGCCGGCTGGATAAGAACCATTATCCTGCTCATACCACCAGCCCGTACTGTCCTGCTTCTACTGTGCACCGTAGACGGGGAGTGAAACGGATAATGCCGTTCCAATTATAATAGCTGCTGTGGTTGCTTTTTTCTTCATAACCGTTCCTTCTTTCGTATATGAAATTGACAACTTTATGGTATCCGATCTTTTTTCTGCTTTTCGGTCTTATCATTGCGGATATAGCAGATAACCAGAGAAACCAGCACGAAAACTGACATTATCCTGGAAACCTTTATGTACAGAAGCTCACTCTGTTTTGCTTCTCTGTATTCTTCCATCAGCGCCTTTGCTTCCTGAGGAATCTCATCTGCATCTTCTATGGGCTTCCCATCCTTTTGAAATTCCAGTATTTCCAGAGGACGTTTGTGTTCACTTATATATACAGATGAATAGAAAATCTCAAGCAGCACTAAAAAAATAAAAACCAAAATACGTCGTTTGCTCATCTTTTAAATGCCCCCTTTTTAATGCTGGGACGTATCATTTTTCTTTTATGTGGACTTTCGTCACCCTAGCCGTGGGACATCGCCCAGCAAAAATAATCAAAACACTTAGTTTTACGCTGATAAGGAAGTATTCACAACAACTTATAACTAACGCTGACAGACAGGGTGCAAACAGAGAGTTAATCACTTTCAATAGTGGTCGGCTCTCTGTTTTTCTATCTTCACTTTGTTACGCAATAGAACGTCATTTTTGAGGGTAGAAGTATAAAATATCATCTAAGCGTTTTACACATTCCCTTCCTATCCTTTCCCTAATCCCTCTCCTTTGGGGGCAAAGCAAAGCGGCAGAGCCACCAGAATGGAAAAGAACGGAACGAAAACAGTAATACAAAGAAATATCGCTTGTTATGTTACGCAGTAGAACCTCATTTTTAAGGGTTGGAGTATAAAACCCTTACCCCTGCCCTTATCTTCTCTGTAATACCGCTTAAATCAAGCAAGAAGCACACTCTATCGCGTAACATTCCATACTGGATAGAGAGCGTAAGCGGTTTATCCGATTGCGCTCTCTTGGTTACCCGACAGCAAAGACAGGGAAAGCCGTCAAGGACGCGCAAGCGTGCAATTTATCCTTGACGGCTTTTTCTGGCTTTGCTACTACCTGTCAAAACGGAATTGCAGGATAGCTTTGATAAGCTGTGCTTTCAAACGGTCTTGAATATCGTCGTTAATATGCCCGCGATAGGTAGACAGATATTTAATCCGCGCTGTGTAATGCCGCAGTACCGCGTCTATGGCTTCCGGCTCGCCTGCAACAGCTTTTTCAATGGTTTCAAAAGGTATCAGTTTCTTATTCCTCATGTTTTGTTTCCTCCAGTTCTTTTCTTAACTGCTTCAATGCCGCCAGTTTCCAGTAGTTGACTGTACTTCTGCTTCTTCCGTACTCATTCCCGATTTTTCTTTCGCTGTAACCGAGGAAGAAATTCATCAGCAGAGCTGTACGCCTTTGTTCTGACAGATTAGCTAATGCGTCGGCTAACCGTCTACTTGTAACGACAACTTCTTTCCCTTGCACAACAAAAACAGTCGGCTTTTCATAAACATACTGCTCAAAATAGTTGTCGGTTGCAAACGGTTCAAAAGACGTTTCCGACATCAGATAGTCAAGTGATACTTCATGCTTCTGTTTCCGTCCCAAATCGCGGTACGCGCTGATTGCCGCATTGCGGAGAACGATTTTACAGAACGCGGCAAAGGCATATTCGATATGCTCCATAAATTGTTCGGAATACCTCATTTTCTCATCACCCCCTTTCTTCCCAGTAGGGGGCTATTACAACAAACGCCCATGCAGGCATAAAACCGCATAGGCGTTTGGTAATATGAGTTATTTAAGTAATTATGATGATTTGTGTATTCATCTTCATAACCGCAAAATCCCGTTGCATGGAATAGGCTTTTTTTAACAATGGAATAGAATTAAAAATGTGAAAAAGAAACATGGCAATATCTCCCGACACCGCCATGTCCATAAAAATAATTGTGTATTTACCGCTATTCCATTTTATATACAGGAAATGGCGGTTTGTTTTCCTATCACAAAACAGAAAGAGCCAATAATCATAAGATTTATTTCTTGTGATTATCGGCTCTGCGTCAATGCGTCTGGCTCTGTGATAACTGAAATATTCAGATTTTTTACATTGATAAGATTTTCCTGCTTACACTTCGGACAGTATAGTGGGAAATTCTTTATTTCTGTATCTTCCCGTATTCTTAATCGGGTTTTATTATTGCATACAGGACATAAAATCCATTTTTCTTTTTGCAATGCACCACCTCTTTTCTAATCAGACTACTTTCAATGGAAATCATAAACAGAGTATTGGAAAATCACTTGTTTCCCCAAAATAGTAATTGCTTTCTCGCTACATTGATTTACGCACCGATAACATAAGGTACACCGTCCGTTTGCTACAATCTTACATTTGGATAATGACAAATTATTCATAGGACACACCAATGCACATTTCCCGCACTTTATACAAGCGTCGGTATCTATCTGTATTTTGTTTGAATATTCTTGTGTTTTATGGTAAAACCAAAGCCGCTGTCCCAAAAGCCCTGCAATATGGCATAAAAATCCCAAACCGTCTTTAGTTGGAGTACCATTTTTCAAATTGCACACCGCTGATTTTATGCGTTCTTCTGCTTGTATAACAATTTGCTTATTTTGAGCCGGAGTACACTTTAAGGCTTTTACATCACAAATACAATCCGGCATTTTCAGATGAAGTCCACCCCATACCTGTGCGCCGTATCTCTCGAACAATCTTGCAGATACGCCCGCACCATCGCCGCTAAACAGTCCCATTGTTGCAATAATGAAAACACGTTTTCCTTTCCATATATCAGAATTTTCGCAGATAAAATCCCGTACAATTTTAGGCAAATTACTGTAATAGATTGGATAAGCAAAAATAATGTCTTTATGATATGTAACTTTTTCCATTGTACCTGTATCTTCTAAAGGGGTTATTTCAATGTTCCTATCATATAGAGCAACAAACTTTTCTAAACAATATTTTGTATTTCCTGTTCCGCTAAAATAAATCCCTATCATATTTTTTCTCCCGTATTATCTAAAAAGGAAAGTTGAAAAACGTCCATAAAATCAATGACCTTCTCTCTCCAATCATTATCATAATTTACATTATTCATGGTGGCTAATGAAGTAACGCCATGTATAAAAGCCCAAATGGTTATGATAATATCATTTTGCTTTTCTTCCGAATAGTGCGTCTGCCCTAATAATTTACTTACAATATTTTTATAGATAATATAAGGTTTATAGTTTTGGTCGTCTGGTATTGATAACGATAAGTCAATTTTTATATTGGATTGAGAATATAAAAATTGAAAATAAGCAGGGTTCTCTACAAAGAAAGATACATAGGCTATCCCCATATCTTTCAATATTTCTGCGACATTATTATTCTTTTGAACGGTACTTTCTAATTGTTTAGAAAATCTATCTGTGATAAATAATTGCATTGCTTCAAGCAGTTCTTCTTTATTTTGAAAATGGCTGTAAGGGGCAGCATGGCTGACCCCACACGCCGCAGCTACCTTTCTCAAAGAAAAAGCATTTACTCCCTCTGTACTTACAAGCTGAATACCTGCTTCGATTAAAGCGTTTCGCAAGTCTTTATGATGATAAGTCTGTCGTTTCTGTGCCATGCTAAGTCCTCCAATCTTTACACTGTCTATATTATAAAACCTAAACTTTACAGTGTCAAGTTTGAGGAGGATTTTAAGTTGTGATACTTGAAATTATTTTTTCCTAAACGGTTATTTATTTGGCATTTCAGAAACTTTTCCGTAATAAGAGATAAGAAAAACTTTTTCAAAATTTTCTCTCAAAACTTCGGCAAAATCGCTCTGCTCGGTGTTGTAGGTAGTGAGAGGAAAATCAGAGGGTTTGGGATACTTCCCAACAAGCAAAATGCAGGGCATTTTCGGAAAAGAGTACTCTTTTCCTATGCTTGCTA
>CAJKMA010000098.1 GCA_905200905.1 uncultured Bacillota bacterium | reverse complement strand
TCATTCAGGAAATTTGTATCAGATTTTCACTTATGTAAAGAACCTTGATAAAGAGAATACCGGAAATGTATCGGGTATGTTGCTATATGCAAAGACCGATGAAATGGTGTTGCCCAATAACAGTTACAAAATGGGAGGTAACGCAATATCGGTTAAAACTCTTAATTTAGATTGTGATTTCTTGGAAATTCGCAAGCAGTTGGATGACATTGCGATACAGCATTTTGATTTAGAAAACGCTTAATGCAATTCGGATAACTGAAAAAAAGAAGGAATTTTGTTTTGGGTCTTAGGGTACACCCCTAACGAGTTTTACCGTTTGGATATCCAAATGGTCTGCTCGCTAAGATTACACATTCATTTTATCGCTTTGAAAAAATCAGACACAACCAACGGATTTTTCTCAGAAGGCTGTGCCTGATTTTCATTTGTATATTATTTCTGAATTCACGATTTCTGTTGCTCGATTGCGAATATTATTCATCCTTTGAACCCATAACATCGGTTTATCCGCTTTCAATTTTTCTGTAACATTTTCTTTTTCGGCAAGTGATTTTACAAGTTCATCAAACATTTTCTCTGCTCGTTGATTGATGTCTGCAAGGTGCGTGTTAAGTTTTCTGGCAGTTAGCAGATTGTAATATCGTACACGATGATTTGCTTTCAAGTATCGTCTGTGTTGTTCTCCCCATATCCCAATGTTGTCGGCTATATCTTGTGGAAGTGTAACACAAGGCAATCTGTAATCACCCTGCATTTCGTATTTTCCGCCTTGCTTCTCAAATAATGTATTCATAATAAAACCTCCTTCAATTTGTTGATTTCATTATAATCAAAATATTTTCAAAAGACGAATGTGCGGATTTTTAGGCATAGAAAAAGGCTCTGACCATTATAGTCAAAGCCTGATTTCTACCTCATTGCAATGCCACAGATGTAATAATTCAAATTACTGCCTTATTCACCCGTGGCTAACTGGAAAAGGTATTTTTTGTAAGCCGCTATCATATTTGCAGAGAATTTAAAAAACAGACCGGACAGACAGTCCACAGCTACATTACCAAAAACCGCCTGAAGATGTGCAAAAAATATATACTGGAAGGCCTGCCTATCACAGAAGTTTATAAAATGGTTGGATTTGGAGGATACAATCACTTTTTCCGTGCATTCAAAAAAGAATTTGGCATCACACCAAAAGAATATTATAAAAGCCATATGAAAGAACACTGAGCTTGTCATTTTGTAACCTTGTCACAGAACACATACTTTTTTTCTACTATACTAAGTACATAAAACATACTCCGAGGAGGTTTTCCATGATACGAAAATATAAAGTCACCCTATTCTCTGGCTTTTTGCTTGCACTGTTTCTCTTCACCGGATGCAATCAGAACAAGCCGCCTGAATCCAACAGCTATCGGCAAGTCTCCTCCAAAGAAGCGGCTGCTATGATGGAGGAGGAAACAGATTACATCATTTTAGATGTGCGTACTCCAGAAGAATATGAAGAAAAACATATTACAGGGGCAGTCAATCTGCCAAATGAGACTATTAAAACAGAAGAAATCACTCAGCTTCCGGATAAGGAACAGTTGATTCTGGTTTACTGCCGCAGCGGAAACCGGAGCAAACAGGCTTCTCAAAAGCTGGCAGATTTAGGATATACCAATATTGTAGAATTCGGCGGTATCAAAGACTGGACCGGCGAAACAGAAACAGGGAGGTGATATAAATGGGATTTTTCGATTTTTTTAAGGTACCTGATATCAATCAGGGCTTTGAAGATTACAAGGCTACCCCAAACGCTCTGCTTGTGGATGTACGCACACCACAGGAATACAGGGAAGGGCATGTTCCAGATAGCCGGAATATACCACTGCAGGTGATTGATACTATCAAAACTATCGTTCCACAAACAAATACCCCTCTTTTTGTATATTGCCACTCAGGAGCCAGAAGCAGCCAGGCAACCGCAATGCTTGGAAAAATGGGATATACTAATGTGAAAAATATCGGAGGCATTGTCTCTTATAAAGGAAAGGTGGATAAATAATATGAAAGTTGTAATTGTAGGTGGCGTAGCCGGTGGAGCAACTGCTGCAGCCAGACTTCGCAGATTGGATGAACAGGCAGAAATCGTAGTTTTTGAACGTTCCGGTTTTATTTCTTACGCAAACTGTGGACTGCCCTATTACATCGGGGATGTGATTACAGATCCCCAGGATTTGACTCTTCAGACTCCTGAGAGTTTTTTCTCCCGTTTCCGTGTCAATATGAAGGTGCGTCACGAAGTTACAGCTCTTCATCCTGAGAAACATACCGTATCCGTGAAAAATCTAAAAACAGGCGAGGAATTTGAAGAATCCTATGACAAGCTGATTCTCTCCCCAGGTGCAAAGCCTACACAGCCTCTGGTTCCTGGAACTGACTTAAAGAAACTGTTTACCTTACGGACCGTGGAAGATACCCTTAGCATCAAACGGTATATCAACCGAAACCACCCCAAATCCGCAATTCTGGCAGGAGGTGGATTCATTGGCCTGGAAGTTGCAGAAAATCTCCGGGAACTTGGCATGGATGTTACCATTGTTCAGCGGCCGAAACAGCTTATGAAGCCTTTTGATTCCGATATGGCATCTTTCATTCACAATGAAATGCGCAAGCACGGTGTGAAACTGGCTCTTGGACACACGGTGGAAGGCTTCGAGGAGACAGAAGATGGGGTTCAGGTCTTATTAAAAGATGAAGCACCCCTTCACGCAGATATGGTTATTCTTGCTATCGGTGTGACTCCGGATACCAGACTGGCAAAAGAGGCCGGGCTGGAGCTTGGCATCAAGGGCAGTATCCTGGTGAATGACAAGATGGAAACTTCCGCACCCGATATCTATGCAGTAGGAGATGCTGTACAGGTAAAACATTTTGTAACTGGACAGGATACTCTGATTTCCCTTGCAGGCCCTGCAAATAAACAGGGACGTATTGCAGCAAACAACATCTGCGGTGTGGACAGTCATTATCCCGGCTCTCAGGGAAGCTCTATTGTAAAAGTATTTGATATAACTGCCGCTGCTACTGGAATCAATGAAACAATTGCCAAAAGTTCAGGACTGGATGTGGACAAGGTCATCCTCTCTCCTATGAGCCACGCAGGCTACTATCCGGGCGGCAAGGTTATGACCATGAAAGTAGTATTCGAAAAAGAAACTTACCGTCTTCTTGGTGCACAGATTGTCGGTTATGAAGGTGTGGATAAGAGAATTGATGTCCTGGCAACTGCTATCCATGCAGGCATGAAAGCCACAGAATTAGCGGAACTGGATCTGGCTTATGCACCTCCTTATTCTTCTGCAAAAGACCCGGTAAATCTGGCTGGATTTATGATTGAAAATATCGAAAACGGAATTTTGAAACAGTTCCATATGGAAGAGATTGACCAACTTCCAAAAGATGGCAGTGTCACTCTGCTAGATACCAGAACTCCCGGAGAATACGCACGTGGACATGTAGATGGATTCCAGAACATTCCTGTAGATGTCCTGCGTGAACATCTGGATGAAATCGAAAAAGGAAAACCCGTTTATGTTATCTGCCAGAGTGGTCTCAGGAGCTATATTTCAACTAGGATTCTTACTGGAAATGGATATGATGTGTACAATTTCTCAGGCGGTTTCCGCTTCTATGATACAGTCACCAATGACCGCTGCCTCATCGAAACTGCCACCGCCTGCGGTATGGATTGTAAAAAATAATCAGACATAAAAATATTTTAAGGTCTCCGATATGGGTGGAAACACCTGCGGAGACCTTTGTAGTAATAATCTGAAGCAGGATTTTTACTTTTGGCAAAAGTGTGTACAGTGTAGAACTGAAGATTACACATACTTCTTTGGTTCTCTTGTCCACTTTGGACTGCATTTTAGAAATTCCATGCCAATCCCTTCCTTTCTTTCTTAACGTTATTGCACATTCCAATTCCCAATAATAATAGAACTGGAAAAATACCGGCAGCAAATATACCCAATTTCAGATTTTCCCCTGCCAGGCTGGAAACTGCACCTACCACGGTTGGACCGGAAGAACATCCTAAATCTCCGCCCAAAGCCAGAAGTGCAAACATGGCCGTTCCTCCTTTTGGCAGAACTTTTGCCGCTTTACTGAAGGTTCCAGGCCACATGATCCCCACAGAAAAACCGCACACTGCACAAGAAATCAGGCTGAAAAGCGGTATGGGGAAGAAAGCAATTCCCAGATAAGAAGCAATGCACAGCACACAGCTAAACCTCATAAAACGGTCCAGTTGAATCTTGTCTCCATACTTTCCATAAAAAGCTCTGGAAGTTCCCATAAGGATTGCAAAAGCCATAGGCCCTGCCAAATCTCCTGCCACTTTTGAAATTCCAAGGCCTTTTTCGGCAAAGGTGGATGCCCACTGGCTCACAGCCTGCTCACTGGCTCCTGCACACACCATCATAATCAGCAAAATCCAGAACATTTTCATACCAAATAATTCTTTCAGGCTAAGCCCCTGCTCACCTTCTTCCATCAGGGAAGGAACTGGTACTTTTGCAAATATAAACGCATTTGCAAGAGGAACCAATGCCCATAAGATTGCCATCAACTTCCAGTTCTCAATGCCAAAGGCAAAGAAAAACAGCGTAGACAGAAGCACTACACCTACATGTCCCCAGCAATAAAAGGAGTGGAGCATGCTCATGGTTTTTTCCTTGTTGTCTGACGGGCATGCCTCTACAACAGGACTTACAATCACTTCCAAAAGCCCGCCACCAATGGCATATACCATGACAGAAATCAGAATACCCATGAACGCAGAGGGCAGCATATCCGGCAAAATAGTAAGGAGCAGCAAGCCTGCCACAGAAAGCACATGAGCGCCTATCATGGCTTTTTTGTACCCGATTTTATCCACAAATCCCACAGACAGCAAATCAACCAGAAGCTGCACCCCGAAGTTAAAGGTCACAAGCATTGTAATCTGTGCCAAAGGAATGTGATAGCTCCGCTGAAAGGTCAGAAACAGCAGCGGCACAAAATTATTCACAATGGCCTGCACAATATAAGCAATAAAGCAGGCAGTAATGGTTTTGTTATATTGGTTTTTCATTTCTATCATCCTCCTAATATGGGATTATATCCTATTATTTATCCTATGTCATTGCATAATATCGTATAAATATAGTATAATATCCCAAAACACCGAAATGGAGAATATCAAACCATGAAACCACAGCAAAATTATCCACACATTATTACCGACGATACTTTTCGCGAAACTGCTTCCCACGGTTCTGAAAGTTTTCCTTTTTGTTATTATCTGGAAGACATCTGGGATTTTGACTTTCATTGTGTTGACTGGCACTGGCATCATGAACTGGAAGTTATCTATATCAAAAGCGGCTCCGCCACCTGCTATGTGGGAGAAGAAAAGTTTCTCCTTCCCCAAGGGTCTGCTTTGTTCGTCAACAGTGGGATTCTCCATCGGTATGAATCCACAGAAAGCACTCTAATGCCCAACATTGTTTTTTCTCCTTCTTTATTGGCCGGAGAGTCCTCTTTATTATATGAAAAATACATTGCCCCCATCCTTTCCTCTTCCCTCTGTTTTCAGACATTCTCATCGGATATTCCCTGGCAGGGCAAGATTCTCGATCTTTTAAACAAGCTCTTTTCCATACAGGATTCTGAGGAAAAAAGGGAGTTGCATACCGTTCAGACCTTATGGGAAATTTGGGAGATTTTATTTGATTCCCTTTCTGTTTCCCCACAAAAAGCCCCTGTTCACCCCGTTAAAAACAACCAGGTGCGGCTTCGCATTATGATGGAATATATTCACGAACATTATTCTAGACCTATCTCTCTGGATAAAATTGCATCCTGTGCCCTGATCAGCAAAAGCTCTGCTCTTCAGATTTTTCAAACCGGCATACAGCTATCTCCTGTGGCTTACCTGATACAGTACCGGCTAAATTGTGCTGCCAAACTGCTGCGGGCCACCGAAGACTCTGTGTCCAAAATCGCTGAAAAAACCGGATTTAGCAGTGCAGGATATTTTTGCAGAAAATTCAGGCAGCGGTATCAGATGAGCCCTATTGAATACCGGAAAATTTCTTATGCAGCGCTTCCACCCCGCTGATGCCTCAAAAGTGCTTCAAATTCTTTCAATTTTTTTCTCGCCTCCGGACTTAGATTCTGCGGTACATCAATCTGTATCGTCACATACTCATCTCCATGTACCTGAGGATTTTTCATGGATACAATCCCTTTTCCTCTGAGGCGAATTTTTGTTCCAGACTGGGTATTGGGGCTAATCTTACACATAACTCTTCCTGACAAGGTAGGAACCACTGTCTCACCGCCAAACACAGCCGTAGTAAACGGAATTCTCACTGTGGTATAGACATCCGTATCCTTCCTGTCAAATACAGAATCTTTATTTACATGGACTTTCAAAAGCAGATCCCCATCTCTTCCACCGCCACTTCCAGGCGTTCCCTTTCCTCTGAGGCGGATGCTTTTCCCTGTGTCAATGCCTGCTGGAATCAAAACTTTTAAAGATTTTTTCTTTCCGTCTGCTTCCGTAAGCTGAATGGTTTTTTCACAGCCCCTGGCAGCCTCCATGAATTCTATGGTGATTTCCCCATGAATATCTGCCCCGTTCTGTGCTGTCTGCCTGGATCTGAAGTCTCTGTGAAAGCCCTTGGAATGAAAACCTCCTCCGAAATCCTGGTCAAATCCATTTCCGAAACCACTGGTGTGAAATCCTCCAAACCCTC
>CAJKMA010000097.1 GCA_905200905.1 uncultured Bacillota bacterium | reverse complement strand
CAGAAAATTGGTTCAGTGGATTCCAGACCTTAGTGGCTGTGCATAAGGATAAAGATCATATCCACTGCCATCTGGTTACTAATTCAGTGAGTTATGAAGATGGAAGAAAACTGCATAACACCAAAAAGGATCTGGAACGTATGAAACAGCTTACCAATCAGATGTGCCGAGAACGTGGCTTGTCCGTTGCTGAAAAAGGAAAACATTTTGATGGAAGTCAGATTGAAAAAGGGGAAGTCATTGCATGGAGCAAAGACAAATATAACCTGTTCCGACAGCAGGTAAAGGACAGCTTTGTAGCGGACTGTGCAATGGCAGTATTAAAGGCAATGGAAAATTGTATCAGCAAAGAAAAGTTTATAGAAAAAATGAAACAGTTTGGATGGAATGTAAACTGGTCAGAGAAACGGAAGCACATCACTTTTCAGAACCAGGACGGGAAGAAGGTGCGAGACAGCAATTTGTCAAAAACATTTCATCTGGATATCAGCAAGGAGGGATTGGAAAATGAATTTAATGGAAATTACGAAAGGATACGAGCCGAAGCAGAACGAACAAACGGATCAGACGAAGTATACTACCGACAGGTGGAAGTTGCTTGCGAAGGAGCAGGCAGAAACGCTGGAGAAAGTGACGGTGGAGAGGGACGAATTACAGGTGAGAAATCAGAAGATGAACGAGTTTATCCAGAAATTTCAGGAAAGGACACACAAGCTGAAAATGGAAAAACAGAATCTATTCTTCGAGAATCACGAAATGCAAGACGAAATTCGGAAATTAAACGACGAAATTCATCGTTTGACAACCGAACTGTCCGAAACGCAGAAGCTGAATCAATCGCTTCAGAAGAACAACGACGATTTGAGGAACAGAAACGGATTGAAGAGCAGGAGAGAGCAAGAGCAGCTCGAAGAAGAAATAAAAGACGTTCAGGACCAGAACTCTAAATTGCAGATACAGGTGAATAAATCATCTGTGCAAGCTGTTGATGAGGCATATAGAAAACAAAAAGAAGCAGAAAAACAATTACGGTCATTAAAGCATCAGGCGGAACAGAATAGAAAGATAGCTGAGAAGGAAGTGCAAAAACTGAAAAAAAGAATAAAATTGCAATCAGAGAAAATAAACGAGATAAAATTTTTCTGTGGAATTGGATATATAGTGGCATTTGTACTTTCAGCTTGTCTTGTTAAGATGTGTTTCTTATGATTTTAAATGCGATATTTCAGAATTGAATTATGGTTTTTGATGGATTAGATTGTTTGAAACGCATTTTTGTGATATGATGATAAATACCATGTGAACAGATATTTCAAGCAAATAAGATTGAGGTGAAAAAATGGCAGTTAGTTACAAGAAATTGTGGAAATTGTTAATTGATAAAGAAATGATGAAGAAAGATTTGCGTGCAATGACAGGAGTTAGTACAACAACGATGTCTCGATTATCAAAAGATGAAAATGTAAGTACAGAGATTCTGTCAAAGATATGTTCTGCTTTGAATTGTGATGTGGGAGATATCATGGAATTTGTTCCTGATAAAAAAGAGGAGCAGTAAGGAGGTACGGGAACATGGATCATTCTTATCCTTATATTGCGTCTTTGACCAGAGAGCCGTTCCTTTTCTACGAAATGCGTTCTACCGCAAAGCTAATGGTAGAAGGAAATTCCGATGATGCAATTGTTAAAGAAATTGTAGAGCAGAATCTTTTCCAGTATCCAACGGAAAAATCTATTACACGCATGGCGAAAGCCTGCATCAAACGGCTTCATGCTCTGGAAGATGATTCTCTGGTTTCTGCGATTGCGTCACAACCAACAGATGTAGCAAAACAGATTTGTCTGTATGCGTTAATGAAGCAAAGCCGACTGGTCTGGGAATTTATGCTGACCGTCATTGGCGAGAAGTACAGATTAAGGGACACGTCTTTTGGTAAGATTGATTTGAATACATTTTTTATGCGCTTGCAGGAGCAGAATGATACCGTGGCTTCCTGGAGCGATACTACAATAACAAAGTTAAAACAGATTATTGCCAGAGTGCTTGTCGAAACAGAATATCTCGATAATCTCAAGGCAGATCATTTGAATCCAGTATGGCTGCATCCTGTTTTGGAAAATGCCATCAGAAGCAATGGCGATACGGCGATACTGCCGGCGTTTAATTGCTTTGTGTAGGAGGTAACCAGATGAGTGAAATAAAAGAGCGCCTGGACAAAGTTCGGGCATTGATTCAGGAATCAGAGTTTCTGGAAGGCAAGGGACTGAGCAATGAGGTGAATATCAGAATCTTCTGTTATGAACCGGAGAATGAAATGGTTGTCCGCCATTTTGTGAATCAGCTGGAAACTGATCAGTCCTTAGATTGCCATTTGATCGTTTGTAATTTATATAAAACATTTCTCTCTATCTGCGATGATATGGACATCACAGATGCGATTCCCGATATGGAAGAAGCTGACGGAAGTGCTTATCTTCTGGAGCAGCTTAACTCCGCAATCGGTAATGGAGAGTTCATTGATAAAATCCAGTATGAGCCACACGAACTAGGTGATGTGCTGATGCTGACAGGTGTGGGCGAGGTGTTCCCGTTTATGAGAATCCATACGTTACTGGAAGCCTTACAACCGTATTTTTCAGATGTTCCGATTTTGGTTATGTATCCGGGTGAGTTTGATGGTCGTCATGTAAAACTGTTCAATCGTCTGACACCAAATGATTATTACCGGGCATTCAATGTCATAGATTAAGGGGGATAAAGCCATGATGATTCGAGATATGTTTGCGGATAACATTAACCGCAAAATCAATGGTGTAATTAAAGTAGATCAGGCTGCTGATGATGTAATCGAGCAGGAGTTAAATGAATATGTCATTACCAGAGAATTGAAGAAACATTTCATTACGTTCTTCAATTATTACGGTGATGCTTTCGACCAGCCGACCGCTGATATGGGTGTTTGGATTTCTGGTTTCTTTGGAAGTGGTAAATCTCACTTCTTGAAAATGCTTTCCTATCTTTTGGAAAATAAAGAGGTAAAAGGCATTCGCAGTGTGGAACGTTTCCGTAAAAAATTTGAGGATGATCCGGCAACTTTTATGCTGATCGACCGTGCCACGAAGGGGCAGACGGAAACCATTCTTTTCAACATTGATATTGAAGGATTCAGCAATAAAGATAAGACAGCTGTACTTCGTGTTTTTGCGAAGATGTTCTATAACCATCTGGGATTTTACGGAGAAAATCTGAAAGTTGCCATGATGGAGCGTTATATCGACCAGCAGGGAAAAACGGAGGAGTTCCGCAGAGTTTTTGAAGAAAAGAAAGGCAAGTCCTGGATGGAAATGCGCCGTGCCTTTGCATTCAATGGAAAGTTTATTATTCCGACTTTAATGGAAGTTCTGGATATGAGTGAGGACGATGCTAAGGCATGGTTCAATGATAAAACTGCAACAGAAATATCTATTGCTCAGCTTGTGGAAGATATGAAAGCCTATGTGGATACTAAACCTGCGAACTTCCGTCTGCTGTTTATGATCGACGAAGTTGGTCAGTATGTCGGCACAGACACCGATATGCTTTTGAACCTCCAGTCTTTGACAGAAAAAATCGGAAGTGAGTGTGAAGGAAAGATTTGGGTGATCTGCACCGGACAGGAAGCCATTGATGAAATTATCAAAGTTCGTGCCGATGAGTTCTCCCGTATTCAGGCTCGTTTTAAAACAAGACTGAGTTTATCATCTTCCTCTGTGGATGAAGTCATCCAGAAACGTATTCTGAAAAAGAAACCAGAAGCAGCTAAAAATCTGGAAGATGTTTATGAGCAGAATGATTCTGTTCTTCGTAACCTGTTCAGCTTTAGCGGTTCCATTCTGGATATTAAAGGTTATTCCGGCCCAAGGGAATTTACCGAGAACTTCCCGTTCGTGCCGTATCAGTTTATCATCATGCAGAAGGTATTTGCTGAAATCCGGAAACATGGAAATTCCGGTAAGCACCTGTCTGGTGGTGAGCGTTCCATGCTGTCCGGTTTCCAGGAAGCTGCACAGAAAATTCAGGAGAAGGATGAATACGCACTTGTTCCATTCTTCCGTTTTTATGATACCGTACATACTTTTCTGGATGGTTCAATCCGTCGTGTAATTGAGCGTTGTCAGAAAGCTGCCGACAACGGCGATGGCATTGAACAGCAGGATGTGGATGTACTGAAACTTCTGTATTTAATTCGATATATTGACGACATTCCTTCTAATCTGGACAATATTGTTATCCTTATGGCAGACGATATTCGTGTAGATAAGATTATCATGCGTGAAGCTATTCGTGGATGCCTTGATCGTCTGATGAGCCAGAACTATATCGGCAGAACTGGTGACACCTATAACTTCCTGACCGACGAAGAACAGGACATTCAGCGTGAAATCAGAGACACCAATGTGGATACCGCTTCTATTGTGGAGCGTATTGCTCAGATGATTTACGGCGACATTTTCACGACCAAGAAGTTCCGTTATGGAAAATATGATTTTGCTTTCGATCAGATGGTAGACGGCATTACCGTTGGAGTGGCAACAGGTGGTATGCGTCTGCGTTTCCTGACCGTTGCTACCGATGCTATTGAAAAAACAGATTATCGTCTGATGGCAGAATCCAAAGGTAACGAAGCAATCGTGGTTCTGGCTGACACACCTTACTATGAATCTCTGGAATCTGCCATGAAGATTCGTAAGTATGTAAAGCAGAGAAATGTAAGCCAGCTTCCTAAGAGTGTGCAGAAAATTATCAGTGACCAGCAGGATGAAGCCGGAAAATATGAGCTGAGTGCCATGACCGAATTACAAAATGCTATCGAAGGGGCGCAGTTCTATGTAGATGGTGAACATCTGGAAATCAAAGCCGGAAATGCCAAGAGCAAGATTGACCAGTCTCTTGAATATCTGGTTGCTCATGTATATAGCAAGCTCGACCTGATTACAGATAATGCAGGCAGTGATGCAGATATTATTGCGATTCTGACAGGTGCGGTAACGGCACTTCCGGGCATGGAGCCAAACCGTGATGCTGCTTCCGCTATGGAAGAATATCTGGAAATGCAGGATGCGAAAAAACTGCCGACATCTATGGCAGACGTGCAAAGCAAATATAGTGCAATTCCATATGGATGGAAAGAAATTGATATTGCTGCGGTTGCGGCACAGCTGATTTATTCCCAGAAAGTAACCATCAAGTACGCAGGCAATACCATTCAGCCGGATGACCCGAAACTACCGGATATGCTCCGCAAAAAGAGTGAGATCGGTAAGACTTCTATCAGTAAGCGTAAAACCATTTCCGCAACGATGATGCGTGATGTGAAATCAATGCTCCGGGATTATTTCGATGTTATGGATGTACCGGATGATGAAGATGGTCTGATTCGCTTTGTGACTGAGAAATTCAGTGAACAGCGTGATTACTATGCTTCTCTGGATGCCCGTTATGATGGACATAAATACCCGGATCGTGCATTGGTGCAGGAAGCCATTCATCTGATGGATGATGTACTTTCTCAGAAGAAAGACAATATTGCTCTGATTGAGCGTGTGCTGAAAAAAGAGGATGCTCTTTTCGACAATAAAGAAGCCATGAGCAACGGCATTGAAAACTTCTTCAAAACCCAGGTAACAGTATTCGACCAGGCAGTACAGTTTGAAAAATCTCTGCATGATGACCTTGAACGTATTGCAGAAAATGAAGAAGCACACAAGGCACTGAATACCATCCGTTTGATTACTATGGTTCAGACCGGAAGCAAGTTCAACTATACCCGGATTCGTGAACTGAATCCGTTGATGGATACGGTTCGTACCGCCCATGATAAGATGCTGGAAGAAAAACGTGCCGAGGTTCTGGAAACAGTTCGTCAGTGTATGGAAGCAACCCACACTGCCGCAAACGGCGATTCCAAGGCATCCCATCTGATTGAAAAATCAGACCGGTATTTCAGCCAGTGCAAGGAGAAAATTGCAGAATTAAAGAGTCTTGCCCTTCTGGATGCTATGTTCTTGCCGATGTGTCAGTACAAGGATGATACAGTCGGTAATATTGAATCTGTTTTGGCTCCGCCTACACCGAAGCCGCCAGTACAGCCGATACAGCAAGGAAAAGAGCAAACGACTGCAAAGAAAAAGGTAGTTCGTGCCTATAACCGTCAGGTTGTATTCCAAGCAAAGACCTTACAGACGGATGCGGACATTGATGATTATGTAGAAAAGATTCGTTCTCAGCTGAAACAGTTGCTGAAGAATTGCGATGAGATCAAGCTGAATTAGAAAAAGTATAGGGGAAAATAATGGATAGCAATGAATCATCTAACGAGAAAACAGAATTTCAATTAGAAAGCGAAAGAAATCCAGAAATGGACAAATTAGCTGAGAGAAAAATTTCAGGACAGCAGTTAGAGAAAAGTATAAGCCCTGCAATTAAGAATATGACTTCGATTATTCAAAAAAATCAAGCGAGTATGTTGGGATTGTTGCAGACTAATATGAATTATGCGTTGGAGCCATTAAAAAATTCAGTACTAGGTCGAATGCAAGAATTATTAGATGTTTGGAAGCAGGCATTTGCTGTAAAATATGATTTTAGCGAGTTAGCTGAATCGGCTCGTAGAATGAGCGAAATAATTTCTGAATCTGTACAAAGAATTAGAATTCCAGCTCTTTCTGAAGAACGTAAACAGGAACTTATAGAGGCACATAAATTATGGGGAAGTTATGGATGGACAATGAATCCGTGTGAGAATGCAAAAAAGATATTTGAGCATATGCCTAGTGATAAAAAGTCAGCAGATATTATTGCATTAAAACAATGTTCAGGCCAAAAAATGGAGCAGATTTTTGAGATTATTAGCGAAACTAAGAGAGTGAAAAAAGCAGACTTTGAAGAAGCAGTGTTTGATTATAATCATAGGCAGTATAAATCGTGTGCACTTATTTTATTTTCATTAGTAGATGCGGTATTGATTAGATTGCAGAAAAAATCAGACTTAAAGGGAAAAAGGCGTGAAGTTGGTTTAAGAGCCGTGAGTAAAGCAAAGACACGTACAGAAACAGATATAAATGTACAAATGCTTTTTATTGCTATGTTTTATACAAATCTTTTTGCTTGCCTTGAAAAAGTATTTGAAGGTGGAAAAGATTTCAAAAATCAGCCAGATGTAATAAACAGAAATTTTCTTGATCATGGAATGATGACAAAGAAGGTTAGAAAAAAGGATTGTATTCAATTATTTTTATTGTATTATAATATGCTTGAATTACTTGATATGATTTATTAGAAGGGTAAATACTATGGATAAAAATGCGATTAAAAAATTTGCTGTCTGGGCAAGAACAGAGCTGATCGCCCGTGTTTCCCTAAAAGGTGTGGAATACGGTATCACTGAGGACAAAATTGAGGATGCCAATGTGGACAGCGTTGGCGGCAAAGTCCTCACTGCCGACGAAAAGAAACAGCGTCAGGCTCTTATTGCTGAGATTAACGATAAAGGATATAAGCAGGTCATGGAGGAGGTTGCCTATACTTGGTTCAACCGCTTCTCTGCTCTGCGATTCATGGAAGTCA
>CAJKMA010000096.1 GCA_905200905.1 uncultured Bacillota bacterium | reverse complement strand
GTAAACCATGAAGAAAAAAATCATTAGCGTGGTATTATGTGCGGCTATGGCAGCCGGAGTTTTGGCAGGATGTGGAGCAAAGGGATCTGACAGTAAATCAGAAAAAACAAGTGACGGAAAAACAAAAATCAGAATGACTTACTGGAACAGTGAAGATACTGTGAAGTCACTGTTAGAGTATCTGGAAAAAGAAGTTCCAGATGTGACGGTAGAATTCCAGTTTATTGACAATTCCAACTATGACACAGTGGTTGATACACAGTTATCTGCAGAGGAAGGTCCGGACATTATTTGTGAATCACCAGCATCTGCATTAAAACATGCAAAACTTGGATATTTGGAAGAATTAGATGAGCTGGGAGTAAAATATTCAGAAGCAGGAACGAATGTGTATAGCTATGATGGTGGTGTCTATGCACTTCCAGGAATCAGCTGGTTTGAAGGAATCTATTTTAATAAGCAAATGTTTGAAGAAAACAACATTGCACTTCCGACTACTTTTGACGAATATATTGATGTTTGCAAGAAGTTCCAAGAATTAGGTGTGAAACCTTTGGCAGCAGGTCTGAAATCCTGGGAACCTATGCTTAAAAATTCCATGGCATTTGTTGCAGCAGAGTACCTTTCCACAGAAAAAGGGAAAAACTTTGGGGAAGAATACAGAGAAGGAAAAACAACACTGGATGGAAACTGGAATCCATATTTGGAAAAATGGTCTGAAATGATTACAGAGGGTATTTATACCGAAGATATGGTGGGAATTGACCATGATCAGGCATTGGAAGAATTTGCAACAGGAAAAGCGGCTATGTTCTGTTCTGGACCATGGGATTTAGAAACCATTCAGGAAAAGAACCCGGAACTTGTGATTGATATGATGCCGTTTTATGGAACAAAAGCAAGTGATGGATGGCTGATTGGCGGACCTGGCTGTGGCTTTGCAGTGAATAAATCTTCTGAAAACAAAGAAGCGGCTATGAAAGTTCTGGAAGCAATCTCTACGGTAGAAGGTCAGAAAGCATTCTGGCAGGATAACCAGGGTGGTTCTTCTTATCTGGAAGGCGCAGAGTTTGATTTACCGGAAGCATACGCAAGCGCTTCCAAAGCTCTGGAAGCAGGAAATGTATACTGTCCATGGAATGAATGGGGAGATGCAGCAAGCGCTCACGAAACTTATGGAACTCAGATGCAGTCTTATCTCCTTGGAGAACAGGACTTATCTACTACCTTGAAGAATGTAGATGCATCTGTAAAAGAACTGCTTGAAAAATAAAAAGGAAATTTGAAAAAGGTGCCTCTCGCGTCCAAGGTGGCGCAGAGGCATTTTTTGCCCTCAGGAGGATCATCATGACAAGAAAAAAGAAATTACGGGCAGGAGAACTGGGAAAATATTTCCTTGTTTTTATCATTCCTGCGTTAGTGGTTTATCTGGTATTCAGTATTACACCATTTCTCTACACCATTTATTACAGCTTTACCGATTATACAGATATGAATCCCATCCATCTGAATTTTGTGGGACTGAAGAATTACCTAAAAGTTTTTGAAACTCCGGTTATGATGACAGCCATTAAAAATTCAGTTGTGTATGCCATTTTACTCACTGGTTTTCAGACTATTCTGGGACTTCCTCTGGCAGTGGTGTTAAACCGGAAGCTGAAAAGCAGAAATATCCTGCGTGCAGTATTTTTCTTCCCGGCAGTATTTAGTTCTCTGATTATCGGATATTTGTGGAACTTTATTATGTCCTCTTCTGACTTTGGTTTAATCAATAATATTCTTCATCAGTTAGGATTTGGAACAGTGAATTTTTTCACTTCCAAAACAGCCTTGTATTCTGTTATCTTCACACAGATTTGGCAGTGGACAGGATGGGCCATGGTTATTTTCCTGGCAAATCTCCAGGGAATTGCGCCGGAACTTTATGAAGCAGCAGAAATTGACGGAGCCAATGGAATCCAGAAATTTTTCTATGTTACCTTACCACTTATGTGTCCATCTGTGAAGATTGTAGTGGTGACAGGTCTTATTGGCGGTATGAAAGTCTTTGATATTATTTATTCCATGACATCAGGAGGCCCTGGGGATGCAACCCAGACCGTTATGACGGTTATGATGAAAAAGGGAATTTCCGAAGGCTTCTACAGTACAGGCGCTGCCTTTGGTGTGTGCTTCTTTGTGATTGTATTAGCAATCAGTGCAGTGGTAACAAAACTTATGGGGAAATGGAGTGACGCAATACAATGAAAAAAGAAAAAAGAAATCTCATTATTACGGAAATTGTTATGGTTGCCATTGCAATCATCTGGTTTATACCTATCTACTATTTGATTGTAACAACCTTAAAAGGTTCTCAGGAAGCAACTTTAAATCCCCTTGGACTGCCAAGAGAGCTGCGCCTTGATAATTATGTGAATGCCTGGATTAATATGGAATTTCCAAGAGCATTTGGAAATACCTTTTTTATCACAGCAACAGCAGTGTTATTGATTGTAATTTTTGGTTCCATGGCAGGATATGCCCTGGCAAGAACCAAATCTAAAATGGGAACCAGATTGTTTTTACTGTTTCTGGCAGGCTTGATTGTTCCTTTCCAGATGAATATCGTCAGCTTATATAAGATCGTAAAGAGTTTTGGAATTATGAATACGCTATGGTCTGTTATTTTAGTCGATGTAGCTATTAATACGCCTCAGGCAGTGTTCCTGTTTAAAGAATTTATTGAATCTACTGTTCCAAAGGAATTAGAGGAAGCATCATCCATTGATGGATGTTCTGTAATTCCAAGATTTTTTAAGATTGTTTTGCCTTTATTAAAACCAGTTATTTCAACGGTTGTCATTATTGTAACATTAAATGTATGGAATGAATTTATGACACCACTGTTGTTTTTACAGAGCAGGGAAAACGATGTCATTCTTCAGGAAGTAACCAGAAATATCGGGCAGTTTGCAACGGATTGGACTGCGCTGTTTCCAATGTTAATGCTGGGCGTTGCACCGCTTATGATTTTCTATGTGTTTATGCAGAAATATATTATTGCAGGAGTTGCAGCAGGCGCTGTGAAAGGGTGATGAAACATGAAGATTCAGAAGGATTTTGGAAATATTGTCATTGTGGTTCCTCATGAGGATGATGAAATTCTCATGTCTGCAGGGGTAATTAGGAAAGCTGTGGAGGCTGGGATTTCGTGCACCGTAGTTATGGCTACCAACGGTGATTATGAATGTTCTAATTATGAAAAAGGACAGAATAGATTAAGAGAGAGTATAGCAGGACTCCAGGTTCTTGGGCTTTCAAAAGAACATTTAGAAATTATGGGCTATGCAGATACAGGAATGCCAAGAGAGGACAGTTTTCTGACTCATTTGTATGAAGAGGTGGAGGAGGAGAAATGTTATCCTTCTTCCTGTACACAGGAAACTTACGGACTTGTGGAAAAAGATGAGTTTCATAAGAAGAAATGGGGAAAACACGGGAAATATTGCCGTCTGGATTTTAAGAAGGATTTAAAGGAAATTCTCAGAGAAAAGAAGGCAGAACATATTTTTACTACTTCTCAGTATGATACTCATGGCGATCATGCAGCTTTGTACTGGTTTGTATGTGAAGTTCTGGATGAATTAAGAAATGAGGAAGGGTACGAACCCAGCTTGTACTGTGGTTTGATTCATTCCTGTGCAGGAGATGAGGTATGGCCTCTAAGAGATACAAAGAAATTTACCTGCCCGGATGGATTAGAAGGACAGCATCCATGGGAAAAACGTTGTACTTTAGAACTTCCAGAGGAAATGAAACAGGAAAAAGGAACAGACAATTTAAAATACCAGGCATTACTGCAACATAAAACAGCATTGGAGCCAGATGCTTATGAGTTTTTAATGGCATTTATCAAAGATGAAGAAGTATTTTGGAAAATGAGGTAAAACAATGAATACAGAGAAGCAGCCAATTTATCCTATTGAGGTTTGGGATATTACAGAACAGGAATTTCAAAAAGAGAATAATTATCGCAATGAGACAACCTTCGCGCTTTCCAATGGATATATTGGAACTAGAGGTACATTTGAGGAAGCTTATCCCTTTGATATTGATACCGGATTGGAAGGAAATTTTGTTAATGGATTTTACGAGAGTGAACATATACGCTATGGAGAGGCAAATTTTGGTTCTCCTCTTCTTAGTCAATCTCTTTTGAATCTTCCTAATTTAAAGGAAACCAGAGTGATTTTAGATGGTGAAGAGTTTTCTATGGAAGAAGGAAGTGTGGAGTCTTATAAGAGAACGCTACATATGAAAGAGGGCGTGTTAGAGCGAACTCTTGTATGGTGTTCTCCAAAAGGGAAAAAGACCAAGATCAAAGTAAACAGACTGGTTTCTTTTGTCAGAAAGAATATCATGATTATTCGCTATGAAGTCACACCACTGAATTACAATGGAAGTGTTGAATTTGTATCAAAACTTTGTGCAGATGTGGAAAATCACACCAGAAAAACCAATCCTATTGTGGATTACGGCCCTTTTGGCAGACGTCTGGAAAAGAAAAACCTTTGGGTAAAAGAAGATGGACTTTATTATGAAGGAAAAACCATAGGAAGTCACCTTACCATGGCTTGTGGAAGTGTTCATACCATTCTTTCCGAAGGGGAAGTTATAGAAGCGTCCTGGAGGTCAGAAATTGGAGACTTAGAGGCATCTATATCCTGTACTTTAGATGGCAGAGAAGAAGAAGCTATTACCTTGGAGAAATTTGTTTGTTATAGCACTCAGTTAGATATGCCGAAAGAAAAATTAGAAACGTTTGTGACACAAGAACTGACAAGAGCCAGACAGGAGGGCTATTCGTATCTGGAAGAACGTCAGAAAGAATATATGGAACGTTTTTGGAAGATTGCAGATGTGAGAATTAAAGGAAATGAGGCTCTGCAGCAGGGAATTCATTTTAATTTGTTCCACATTATTCAGTCAGCAGGAAGAGACGGAAGAACCGGTATGGGAGCTAAGGGGCTGTCTGGAGAAGGCTATGAAGGCCATTATTTCTGGGATACAGAGATGTATGTCTTGCCAGTTCTGGTATATACCGAGCCAGAGGCAGCCAGACATCTTCTGGATTATCGTTATAGTACTCTGGAACAGGCCAGAGGCAGAGCCAGAATCCTTGGACATGAAAAAGGTGCGTTGTATCCGTGGAGAACGATTAATGGGGAAGAAGCTTCTACGTATTACCCACTGGGAACAGCTCAGTATCATATTAATGGGGATATTGCTTACGCTTTGTCCTTGTATTTACAAGTGACTGGGGATGTAGAATATTTAAAAGAAAAAGGAGCAGAGATGCTCATTGAAACCGCCAGAGTGTGGGCTGATGTGGGAAGTTTTGCTGAGTGTAAGGATGGAAAATACTGCATTTGTGACGTGACGGGGCCAGATGAATATAATGTGCTGGTAGATAATAATTTCTATACAAACCTTATGGCAAGAGAAAATTTAAGAGATGCTGTAGACGCTGTAGAATATTTAGAAAAACACGCACCGAAGTGTTTGGAAGCATTAGAAGAAAAATTAGAATTTTCCAGAGAAGAGACCTTGCTTTGGAAGGAAATCATTGAGAAAATGTATTTTCCTTATGATGAAAAGCGGCAAGTTTATCCTATGGATGACGGTTTTATGATGCGTAAGCCCTGGGATGAAAATAAGATTCCTCCAGAAAAAAGAGCATGGCTGTATGAAAATTATCATCCATTGTTTATTATGCGTCACCGTATGTCAAAACAGGCAGATGCTATTTTGGGTATGTATCTTCACAGCAACTTATTTACAAAAGAAGAAATCAAGAGAAATTATGATTTCTATCAGGAAGTGACACTACATCACTCCTCACTTTCTACTTGTATTTTCGGAATTGTTGCATGCAGCATTGGCTATCTGAAAGAAGGTTATGAGTATTTCTCGCAGTCTGCCCGCATGGACTTGGATGATTACCATAACAATTTCTATGCAGGTATTCATGCAGCGAATATGGCAGGAACCTGGCAGGCCATTGTAAATGGGTTTGCAGGGGTACGCTGCCAGCAGTCAGAGCTTCATTTTGAACCATCTATTCCAGAAGAATGGGAGGAATATGCATTCAGACTAAGATTTCGAGGAACACTTCTGGAAATTGAGATTTCCAAAAAAGAAGCTAAATTTACAGTGATAGAAGGGGCTAAAATTCAATTTTTAGTCGGTGAAAAAGAAATTATATTACAGGGAGAAGGGGAAACCTATGTGGAAGAATTATAAAGCAATTTTTTTTGACTGGGATGGAACGGCCGTGATGTCCAGAAAAGCACCTGTGGATGAGGCTGTTGAGGCTATGAAGCCATTGCTGCAAAAAGGTGTGAAACTTGCAATCATCAGTGGCACTACCATTGAAAACATA
Source organism: uncultured Bacillota bacterium (assembly GCA_905200905.1). Classification (GTDB taxonomy): domain Bacteria; phylum Bacillota; class Clostridia; order Lachnospirales; family Lachnospiraceae; genus Blautia. Next base: position 1,233 of record CAJKMA010000096.1, on the reverse strand, counting down.
GCAGGAGGTAAACTGGAGAGTTATTTCACCCAGGAAGAGCTTGATAATCTTTATCTTGGACTGGGACGTGGAGCCTACAATTATACCTTTCATGATGGGAAACCGTATATTTTTAAAAATATGGTGCCGGAGAAAGAGGAACTTTTGACTATTCACAAGATTTGTTTTGAAATACATCAGGAATTAAAGGCACGATATGATTTTGACACAGATATTGTGTTTAGCAGACCAAATTATTGTAAGATTGACCTCATGGTGTCTAACCAGAGAGGAGAAAACCTGTTTATGCAGGAGGATGAACTTGGAAATCTCAAAGCATCACTTAAAGAGTATGGTATTACAAGTGGGCTACAAGGACTGATGAATTTGGCGAAGGAAATAGGAAGAAAATACGATGTAGAAGTTCTTCCTACCTGTGATGCCAAATATCTGGAAGTTGGAACCACAAGCAAAAGTGATAACGTGGACAGTATTTTCACCCTGATTTCCCAGGAATCAGGCATCCTTCCAGAAGAATGTACATACTGGGGAGATGAATATGTGGGCATAGAAAAAGGTATCTTTGGCAGTGACAGCTTTATGAAAACAGAAAAAACCGCAAAGGGAGACTTTTTCGATGTATCCGAAGTAAAAGGCGAAAGACCAGAAGGCGTCCAGCAAATCGGCGGGGGCGTAAAGCGATTTCTGAATTTTTTACAGGAACAAGAATAAAGATTTTCTGAAAAGTTGCAATGCGGAAAAGAACAATCAAGAATAGTGGTGCGATTCTGGCGAATTTGCCGAGTACCCTTTGAGACTACAGGCTCAAAGGGAGCGCAGGCTGAGTCAGAAGTGCATCACTATTCTTACTGTACGTTTGTGTATGTGGACAATTCTTTTGCATGTATTGTTGAAAAACGCGGAAAACAAAGGTATACTAAAAGAAAATATGTGCAGAGTATACAGAAAATAAGGATGTAGGGGCTGGAAGGAAGGGAATGGAATGGGGAAGATAAAAATTTTGTTGGTAGATGATGAGCGAGAAGAACGGGAAGGGATTTCCTGGTTGATTGAAAAATATGAATATCCTTTGGAAATTATGCAGGCTTCCAATGGAAAAGAAGCTCTTCAATGTATAGAGAAAACAAAGATTGATATTTTATTTACAGATGTAAAGATGCCTATTATGGATGGGCTGGAGCTGGCAAAAAAGGTTCATGATACCAGACCAGAAATAAAGATTATTATTTTCAG
>CAJKMA010000095.1 GCA_905200905.1 uncultured Bacillota bacterium | reverse complement strand
ATGGCTAAATCTAAGAAAATTGATAAAGACATGGGTTTTCGCCTGAAGAAAGCCAGATTAGACCAAAAGCTGACTTATGATGAGCTATCCGAAAAATCCGGTGTTTCATCAAGATATATTAAAGAGATTGAAAATCATGGCAATGTTCCAAGTCTTGAAAAACTCGGACAGCTCATTCGTGCTTTACACATCTCTGCCGATCCATTTTTTTATCCAGCGGCTCTGAACGATAATCTGGATTACCAAAGGCTGTTGATCTATCTTTCAGAATGTACTCCCGATCAGATAACCACCATCCTTGCACTTGTGGAAGCCTATCTTCGTACATATAAAACCCATGAAACAGAATAGCAGAAAGATTTCTATTTTTTCTGGATTATTTCTGAATAATTCTGGATAAAACAGGGTGATCAGCTTGTCTGTAAGCCTTCCACCCCGTTTGAACTATTTTTCAGTATGCATAAGCAGTTCTTTTACTTTATTTCTTTTTTTCAAAATTCCCAATCCTTCAAATATCTGTATCGTATCTATCATTCCCTGATAATATGCTCTTTGTTCTTCTTGAAAATGGGCATGATCCACAATATCCATATATTTTTCCAAAAGCTCCCTCTGTTCTCCTGAAATCTCTGCCAGCAACTTCTCATATTCCTGATTTGCCTTTTTTAATTCTTTAGCTGCATTTTTCGCTTCTTTCGTACAAACGGAATACTCACGCTCTCCTGCTTCGCTACGAAGCTCCTCCAATACCTCTGCCACCATTTCAAATACTTCGTTCATTTTTGTATCCACCTTTCCGTATAAGTATTGCATTTTGCAGGCAGTATTATCAGTCCTTGCATTATTTTCAACAACTTTATTCTCTTATACTTCATCTTTAGAAGTATATTATCAATAATATTCCGTAAAATCAATCATGTAACACTTCATCTTTAGAAAGTTGGTGTTTGAATGAAGATTTACTGGAATCAGGAAAGTAATTCCAAGAACCTTATCGGACAACGTGTAAAAGCCCTACGAATCGAAAAACATATGTCGCAAAAAGCATTAGCCGAACAACTACAACTGGCCGGATATGAATTCAGTGACCTTACCGTACTTCGTATCGAACAAGGAACACGTTTTGTACCGGATTATGAAGTCGTTGCTCTTGCAGAATTTTTTCATGTATCTTGTGAATATCTCTTGGGTGTTAAAAAGGAAAAATAAGCAGTGATCTGGAATATTTTCACAGACCACTGCTTAAATTTTTGTTAAAACGATACCCAACTCCCCATACTGTTTGTATGTAAATCGGTTTACTTGGGTTATCTTCTATTTTCTCACGTAGATTACGGATATGGCTCATGATGATGTTGTAATCGCCGGAATAGGATTCCTTCCAGACAATATCATAAATCTGCTCCTTGCTGAACACTCTGCCTGGATTCCTTGCTAATAAATGCAATATTTCAAATTCTGTAAACGTAATATTTACTTCTTTCTCACCACGATATACTAACCGTTTTGATGCATCTATTTCCATTCCTGCAAAGGCTAATTTTTCACACGCTATTTCTTCTTTTAACTGTGTTTTATTTTCAAAACTTCCCAATGCAGACATAACTGCATTTAATACTACTTCTTCATCTTCCTCAAGTGAAAGCAACAGTAACTTAGCTATAATCCTCACTCCCCAATCTATTGCTCAAAATATTCTTCAAGACATATTCCTCTTTCATAAATTTCTCGTGCCGCATCTACTCCTACATATCGATAATGCCATGGCTCATAGCTTGTCCCTGTAATCTCCTGTTTCCCTTGAGGGTACCGTAATATGAAACCATAATTATGTGCATTTGCGGCAAGCCACGTATATACCTCATCATTTGAGCTCTTTGATTTATCAGCATTAATATCAACTGCAATGCCTAATTGATGTTCACTTGTTCCGGGCAAAGCTACCCATTCCTTAGCAGTTCTTTCTGCTCTTGACTGTGAATATCCTTCATTTATATAAGCCTTTATCTTATCATCTAATATTTTCTGCTGTTCTTCATAAGTTCGATAACCTTCCCGAACAACCGGATATATTCCATCTTTCCTTGCTGCATCAAACATTTCTTGTAAATACGGATATATCCTACTATCCACCTTTTGACCATTCGATAATTCTGTTAATTCCACTCTATAATCTTCCGGTATTTCATTCCAACGGTTTACTACAATTAAATACCACTCCTCCGAAACCGGAATACTATGTAAATTCCCTAATCTTGAAGGAAATTCGTGAAATAGATTACATAGTATCAAAAACAAGTAAACTATGATAATTCCTCTCAACCATTTCCCTCGCAACTTATTTTTTTATCTCTTTTCTTTGCCATATTGTTATTTATGCCTTCATCCTTCTTGACCAGCTCTTTATAGCGAATGGCATACATAGAATACCAATCAAGACAGGAATTGTAATAAGTAGATATGGTGACCAGATAAGCTTCCCAAAAATACTAAAAGTATTAGTTCTGAAAATATCTGTTGAACTTCCTACCAATGGTATTAAATCCAATGCTTTTTGCATCCCATAAGGAAGATATTCTGCAATCATCATTGGTCCATATACAACAGTCAGACTAAGCAGTAAGGTAAGTACATTATTTTTTACAGCCGCTGATATAAACATAACAATTCCGGCAAAACCTATTGCTCCAAGCAGTACAAAAGCATATTCATAAATTTCTGCCTGCAGCATATTCATAGGTGCAACAGCAATCAGCTTGATATTCTGAATCGGCATATCCCATCCGGCAGTTCCCATAAAAAACAACTGTGATATAACACTTGAAACAGCAAGTAATGCAAATAACTCCACTGTAAACGCTAAACCAGTAAGAATTTTGGCAAGAGCAATTTTCCCCCAACCATTTCGAGTCGTCAATACTAGTGTGCTTGTATTATCATGCCATTCGCCAGCAAATAAAGAGGATAAAACAATACCGAGAAACAAAGCCATCACAACTCCCAGATCCGCAACCATACTACCAAGAATCGTTGACCAGCCTTCTACCCACTCATAATGAAATGGTTTTTCTACCTTTCCGTCTATCTGATGTAAATACTCTTTTTCAGCTCCTACCTGACCATTGACCTCCAAAAACTCATCAAGCACCTGCTGTCTTCTTTCATAGAAGCCTGTTAACTTATCCGGATCAACATAGCTTATCATCGTTTTATAATTACTGGTATCTCGAAGCTCCGGATACAATGTTCCGAGCCAACTATTAACTATCTGCCAGTCTGTCTTTTCCAGTTCTTTCTCCATACCGTCAGCTTCCATTTGCTGATAATCACTTACTATTTGCTGCAAGGTTTCATCCGTCAATTCTCCACCAAATGAAAGTGCATATCCCTGACTATCCTTTATTACTGTATATCCATCAAAATTATTGCCAAAAGCACTTGTATAGTCATCTGAACTGCCAAAACAGAACCATTGAAACGAAAGTATACTTCCAAAAATTACACAATAAACAAAACACAACAACACACATATTTTAACAATTTTCTTTCGCCATAACTTTTTATGCTCTAACCAAAATAGTTCCATTCTATTTCACTCCTTCCTCTGTGGGAAAATAAAATAAATAAAGATCTTCCAATGTAGCTTCACAAGGCACCGCTCGCTCACTAGGCATATTGTCTGAAATAATACGCAATATAATTTCTTTTCCTTCGTGCCGTAAATTAGCAACCGTTGTTTTTGTCTGCCATTGTCTAGCTTCTTGTGGAGAAACAGAAAGCTCCCAAACCTTACCATTTGCCTTGTGAATCAACTCAGGAACCGTACCCTGCAATACAAATTTTCCTTTTTTCATCAATAGCACTTCATCTGCTATTGCTTCTATATCCGATACAATATGTGTGGAAAGAATTACAATTTTATCGCCTGCATACTCTGAGAGCAGATTACGAAAACGGACACGCTCTTTTGGATCAAGTCCTGCAGTCGGCTCATCCAAAATCAAAATTTTCGGATTATTAAGTAACGCCTGTGCAATTCCTACTCTTTGTTTCATACCACCGGAAAAAGTTTTTACTTTTTTGTTTGCCACATGGCTTAAATCAACCACTTCCAACAATTCAGTCACACGTTTTTTTGCAACATTCTTCGGTATTCCTTTCAGTGCTGCAATATACATTAAGAACTCCACCGCAGTATAATTTGGATAATATCCAAAATCCTGTGGTAAATAACCCAACACATTCCGGTAATCTGCCCCCATCGAAGTTACTTCTTTTCCATCCAGCAATACCTCCCCTGAGGTTGACTCCAAAACAGCACATAGCATACGCATCAATGTTGTTTTACCTGCACCGTTAGCCCCCAAAAGACCATATACTCCCGGCTTTAAGGTTGCACTAACACAATCTACCGCTATTTTCCTGCCATACTGTTTTGTTAAACGATCAAGCGACAATTCCATACATTTTTCCTTCCTTTCTCATCTCTGCAATATAATGGATTTCATTTATAAAGAACATAGCAAAAATCAAAAATGTAACAATCCACACCCCCACTGCTGATGTTTCATATAACCATGGCAATATTCTTGCTGACATCCCCCAACAAATGCAGGAACCCAGCATTACAATCGCACATATCTGTAAACTCTGTTTCTTTTGCAAACGGATCAAACGTAGCAACGCAACCATACACACTAAGTACGGAACCAGGCAGTATAGAACCATCTGTCCAATCTCTTTATAAGAATTTTGCAAATAAACTTCCATACACAAAAGAATTGTTATACACACCAAATTAGCAGCCCCAGCCAAAACCAGCTTTGCTAACGTGATTTGGGCACCAGAAGCTCTTGTTACCGCTTCAATCTCGCTCATTCCATAATACTGGCTTTTAAAAATTGCTGGTATGATAGCCAATACAAACAGCGGCATAAAAATTGGTATATTCTTTGGCACGTCTGCAATGCTGGCAATTGTTAAACAAACTATAAATAACGTTACTGCCTGCAAACCAAATATTGGAATACCTTCAAAGCGAAATACATCTGAAAGATAGTGAAAGAAACCTGTCCTCGGTTCTGCCCTAGTCACTTCCTGTTCCCGTACAATTTCAGTGCAAAGCTTAATCGTTTCCTCTAATCTTTTAGGCTGTACTTCCTCTCCTAAAGATTGCTGTAAATATCCCTTCAACTTTTTATCTTTCATTTTCCTGCTCCTTTCTCATAATTTTTAAAGCATTACGAACTCTGCTTTGTGCTGTTCGCATATTGCATCCCATCACTTTTGCAATCTCTCCAAAACTAAGTTGTTCTCCAAAGCGTAGAATGACTGCTTCCCTTTGTTCTGATGATAAAAAATTCAAAAAATAGCTTATCTCTGCCCTATCCTCTAGCCGAACTATATCGTTATACTCATGCACTATATTTTCTTCATCTTCTAATGGATAAAACTCAACCTTCCTACTTTCATCAATACATAAATGATTTGCAATTGTGTATAGATAAGCCTTAAATTTCTTTTTCCCTTTATATCCGGATAAATTCTTAAACAACTTCAAAAATGTTTCCTGAGTCAGGTCTTCTGCTTTTTCCAGATTAGAGCAATGCCACCTACAGTAACGTAAAATAGATGTATAATAGCGTTTTATCAATTCTTCTGCTACATTTTCATTTCCAAGTAGAATCTGTTCCACTAATTCGTCATCACTCAACACGCATCAGACTCCTTTCCATTGAATATCTGTATATATATAATAACGGGTTATGCACTTAAAATGATTAAAAGATTCCTCATTTTTTCTTAAAACGAATTAAACTATTAAACCAATATTTTATCTCAACCCCTTTCAGAAATATCAAATAAATCAAATACTACCTTTTTCTCCGCTTAGAGTAATACTTCCCACACCACACAATCCTGCACCGGAAACTCTGCTTACATTCATACACACACTTCTTGCACTGGTCATTATACTGTATCCTGTTCTTATCATTCAAAAAGAATATCCACCACCTTTTTTCACCTACATTAAAATACCGACACACCCTCCGGGAGTGTCGGTAACACTCATAGCAAGCACTGCCTGTGTCATGACACAGGCGAAATCCCCCACACTTTCCTATCGTCTGTGTGGTCGAATTTCCATAGGGAAGTATCCCTAACCCTCTCTCGATTTTTCCTCGGTTATTCTTCATTTTACCGTCGAAATGCATTGACCTTTCCTGCCGTTTTTGCTACAATTTGCTATGGGTAATTACACCCAAAATTGAATAAAACACGAAACAGACTGTTGTAAAAATCGAACATTTTACAGCAGTTTTTTTGTACCCAAATTTAGAAAGGACGTGGCACAATGGCAAAACGAAACCGCACTAATCCGGTGCAATTTTATCTCAGTGATGATGAGCAATACATTCTCAATACCAAGTTCAAAGCATCTGGCATGAAAAGCATGTCAGCTTTCTTACGCAAGCTGGTCTTATATGGATATGTGTATGATGTCGATTACAGTTATCTGCGAAATTATAATACAGAGCTTGGACGAATCAGTTCCAGTCTGAACCAGATTGCAAAGCGGGTAAACAGTACCGGAAACATCTATCAGGACGATATGAATGAAGTAAAGGAGTTGATGAATAAAGTATGGCATACACAAAAATCCATGCTATCAAAGCAACCGTTGATAAAGCAATAGATTACATCTGCAATCTCGACAAAACAGATGAGCAAATCTATGTTTCATCTTATGTGTGTTCGCCAGAAACAGCAGCGATTGACTTTAAGTACACCCTTGACCATTGCAGAGAGAACAGTCCCAACAAAGCCTATCATCTGATACAGGCTTTTGCTCCGGGAGAAGTCAGTTATGAGGAAGCTCACCGCATTGGAAAAGAACTTGCTGGCAAGGTTTTAGAAGGGAAATATTCGTATGTTCTCACCACACACATTGATAAAGGACATATTCATAATCACATCATATTTTGTGCTGCTGATAACATCGAGCATAACAAATATCACGACTGCAAACAGTCGTATTACCACATTCGGAAACTAAGTGATGAACTATGCAAAGAGCATAACCTTTCCATCATCATTCCGGGTGGTGAACGTGGTAAAAAATATAAAGAATGGCAGTCTGAGCAGAATGGCTCTACTTGGAAAACCCAGCTTAGAAGAGACATCAATTTTTGCATCAAGTCAGCTTCCACATACGAAGATTTCTTACTTTTAATGAGAGCCAAAGGATATGAAATTAAAGGGGAATCTTTTGAAGAAAGTGCTGCCAAATACATCTCTTTCCGTCCTCTGGATAAAGAACGTTTTGTCCGTGGCAGTATGAAATCGCTTGGTAAGGAATACACAAAGGAACGTATCTGGGAACGCATCGAAATAAAGCGAGAGCGAAAATCTGTTATTCCAAAAAAGACTACTCTGCCCGCAGGCTCATTGATACCTCGGATGAAAAATTCCAAAACAGTCCCGGACTCCAGCAATGGGCAACTATCGAGAATTTGAAGCTTGCTGCACAAAGCTATAATGAAGTTGGTTCTCTCTCCAATCTGAAGCATCAGATTACTGTAAAAACCGAAGTCGGAAAATCTGCCAAACAGAGTGCTGTGAAACTGGAACATCGCATGAAAGACCTTGCAGAAATCATCAAATATGCCGAGCAGTATAAA
>CAJKMA010000094.1 GCA_905200905.1 uncultured Bacillota bacterium | reverse complement strand
GTATAATTAAAAAATTCAAAAAACAGGACAGGAGGGCAAGCATGAATCAAGAACTTATGACATTGGATTTTTGGCAGGATACGGTCATATATGAGGGAAAAACATTTCCTATCGGTACTCTTGCCTGTGATGCGCTGAATGTTCCTGCGGATACCATTTCTAAAATGAACGAGCAATGCGAGAAAATCAATCTTATGCTTGGGGCGATGAATGCGAAACAGGATGCTTCGGCACTCTTTCCTATGGTAAGGGAAGCTGCTCTGGCAATGCTGGATATTCTCAGTAAAACGCCGCCATTCTCCTATATGGATGTTCCAAAACACAGAGAACGGATAGAAAGGGTCTTTACTACGGATTGTGCGTTGAGCCATTTAGAGTGTGTCCAAAAAGCGAACAGCGGCACAATGCAGCTTGAAGACCTCGTAAAATATGAAGATGCAGTACTACTTGAACGTTATACTGCGGTTTTCGGGCATCTGGCATTCTCTCTCGGAGAATACCAAAAGGCAATGCTTGATTTTGCGGAAAAGTCGGATAGCAATGAAGCAGACCGCACCGCAGAGGGCTTTGCAAAGATGTTCGGCAGCTATTTCCCGCCGGAGTTCTCCATCACGGAGGGCAATGCCTGGATGTCTGTGTCCAATCAGTCTGTTCAGTATGTATCCACCATCCGTCCCGGTGAGGATGTGGCAAAACTGGTCAAGCGGATGCACTATGTTTCCTTTGTGGGGATGTTCCGGTCTGATCTCTTTGAGGGCTTATGTGTCGGTCATGCACCGAAGAAATGCAAAATCTGTGGCAAATGGTTTTTGACCACCAATGCAAGGCACACAAAATACTGCGGCGGTTATGCACCGGAGGACAAGCTGCACCGCACCTGTCGGCAAATCGGCAATCTGAAAGGCAGAGAACAGCGAGAGCTTGCAGACGATCATCCGGTTATCCAGATATACGAAAAGCGGCTGAATACCATAAACCGCTATATCAAGCGTGGCAAACTGGACGATGACGTAGCGGAGGTTATGAAGAAACTGGCGAAAGATAAGATGCTCCGGGCAAAAAGCAATGTCGCTTATGCCAAAGGAGCTTATGAGAAAGAAATGGAACAGGCTGCTTTGAAAAAAGAAGCCCTAAAGAGAATTTGAATTTGGAGGTATATCCATGGAAGGAATAAATGCAAACGATAAAATTTATAAAATGTCCTTTTCAAAGGTTTATCCACTTCTTGTTACAAAGTGTGAGAAAAAGGGACGAACAAGAGAGGAAGTAGATCAAGTTACTTGCTGGTTAACAGGGTATAGTAAAGATCAAGTGAATGATTTTCTGATACATGATGTTGCATATGGAGACTTCTTTTTGAATGCTCCCCAGCTTAATCCTAATCGAAAACTGATTACAGGGAAAATCTGCGGAGTTTGTGTAGAAGAAATCGAAGAACCGCTAATGCAGGAAATACGCTATCTGGACAAGCTGATTGACGAGTTAGCAAAAGGAAAACCGATGGAGAAAATATTGAGAAAGTAATAATTGATATTGAGGAGGTTTTAGTATGTGGACTTGTCCAAAATGCGGAAGGGAGTTTAAAAGGACAAATCAAAGTCACTATTGCGGCAAGGCTCCTGAAAGTGTAGATGAATATATTGAATTACAGATTCCAGAAGCGAGAGCGTATGTTGTGGAATTAAGAAATCTAATTCTTCGTTGTGTTCCAGCAGTTAAGGAACAGATTGCTTGGAGTATGCCAGTATATAAGAAAGACAAGTTCTCAATATCTTTTGCTGCCTGTAATAAACATATTAGCCTTTACGTAGATACAAATGTTTTAGAAATATTCAAGTCACAACTAAGTGCTTTTACAATAAGGAAAAATGCAGTCTATCTGCCCTATGAGAAAGAATTACCGATTAAAATAATTGAAAAAATCATAAAACAAAGCCTTGAAGAAATAACGTGAATTTCAGTTTTCTGGAGATTGATAAACGTTATTAAAGTGAAGGGAGGTGCGCTATGCTGAATGATTTTACATGGAATATGACCGGATACATACCGAAGCACCAAGTCAATCCGCACGGTGATGGTCTCATTCCCTATGTGGCAGAGCGCATCTTCCAACTGGAGCCGGAACCGCCAACGGTTAGCAATCCAAATGAACATATTCTGTCTGCATTGCAGGAAAAGAATTTGCTATATTTTTCGTTCTTCCTGCACCACTACGAACCACAGCTCAACAAGCGCATCAAAGGCTTTCTCGGTGTGGATGGCGGCGATCTGTACGACACAGATCGATTTATAGATATAAAGCTATCCTGTCGGGAGCAAATGCTCCAAAAGCTGATGGATTATGATCCTGCCAAGGGTGCGGAGTATGCTACATACATTTTCCCGTTCATACGGGATGCGATGCTCCGTTTCCGTATGGGCGAAGAAAAATGGTCGGTATCCTCTCTGACCAATTACAAAATGGTGCGGTCAATGGCTTGGCTCTACCATAACACCAAGGATGCGGTCAGTGAGTTTTCAAAGAAATACAACTGCGACCTTGCCCTTGCGGAAGAATATTTGAAAGTTGTCCGTGGCATCCGCAATCAGCAGCCATTCTATGTGACGGACGAGGACGGAGAAGAAACAGGCGAAGATGTTGCCCTTGATGATACTTGGAACTATGCCGATATTCTCTGGAATGGCATACAGGCAGAAAAGGTGCAGCGGGCATTTGAGAAGCTAAACTACCGGGAACAGACCTTGCTTGAAAAGCGGCTGGCGATCTGCATGACCTGCGGGCGTGTCGGCTCATGGAAAGGCCGCCCCACCTTTGAGGAACTGGCTGTGATGTTTGAGGGCAGCACAGCCAGCGGTGCAGAGCGAGCCTACCGTAGAGCAGTGGACAAGCTGACGGAGTTTTTGGTTGCCGAGGGTGCTATCCATGCTGTCCGGCTGAAACAGAAATCCAAAACTAAACGCAAAAAGAAAATCGCCACCGCAATCTATGAATATCAAGCAGACTGCGACGGCGAATGGGGCGAGATTTCATTGGATTTTGAGAATGGTACAGCGGAGATCATCCGGCTTGCCGATTGGGATACGATGAAAACAAACCGCTTTGCGAACAAGGCAATAGTCTATCTTCTGAACTGTGAGAATGAGAAGCTGCCAAAGGAAACGATTGTGGCAGCTGAACTATAGAAAGAAAAACCGCTGTATTTTCCACCCTACACGGGAAGAATAATTACAGCGGTTTTTATTCGAGGGATTTCAGACTATGTAGAATCAATATGTGATTATCTGTTACGCCTTGGCGATCAGTATGGGAAAGATCTTTTTATTTTCCGTATTGTCACCTCTTATTAGCAGAAAAATCTGCCGCTTCCGCTATCCACCGCATCAGTTCTACATCGATTTCATCCACATTTCCCACCATCACATGGTGCGTCCAGCGATTTGGATAGGGCTCCGTCGCTACGTCGATTCTTGGAGAATCTATCCGATAACCCAGTCCGAACGTAATTGTCATCCAGATTTCTGGCCGATTCTTTGCCTTGCGGCAGGGATTAAAGGACACAAAAGCGAATCCTCGTTTGTTAGCAAAGGTAATCTGGGTTTTTGCGACCTTAATTTTTACTTCCGGAATCTGTGTCAGAATCTGATCTTCCAGTCGTTCGTAAAGGGGAAGAGCATCCATATGCTCCCCAAAGAAGAAAAGAATATCACTGTTCATGGTTATTCTACCGTTTCTTTCTTGGGACGGAAGAAATCTACCGCAAATGTCAGGAAGTCTGTCATCAGCGGGATGTAGGTTGCAAGAAAGACACCGAAAGCCCCGGCTGCGACAGTCTTTTTGTGCTTGACCGGAACCAATACTCCCAACAGGATACCAATGGAGCAAAGGCAGAATTTAAGACCCGTAAGCATTTTCCAATCTCTCGATTGAATGTAGTGGTCTGCACATCTAAACAGTTGTTTCATCGTAAAAACCTCCTGTGTTTCTGAGATTATGACAGATATGAGAAGCTACAATACTATCTACAACATATTACATTTCTTTGCCTGCCCACCGATTCTTTGCAAGGAAAATTGATAGGAAAGTAATCACCCCTGAAATCAGCAGGAACATAAGGGAGATACCATCTTTAGCCACTGCATATACATCAAAGTATTTTAGAGGTGTTAAATAAAACAGAGCCGGAATACACAAATATTCTGCCACAAAATAAATACAGTAAAATACTATTAAAGCGCCAAAGCCAAAAAGCATAGCCTGTTTGTAGGATTTGCAGAGACTGGATACCCAAAAACCAATCGAGTATAATATGATTTCCGTCAGAAAAAGCCCAACAGTTGTCAACAGAGCCGCATTCTTTTGATCCAGTCCACCCAGAGGAGCGATTGCAGTATAGTAATTACATACACCGCTGACAGCTGCAAGAATAAATAAATTACATACGTTGGCGGCAGCTTTTCCTATAACAATCTGATTTCTGCCTAAAGGTTTTGTGAATAGGTATTCTGCTGTTCCTTGCGTTTTTTCTTTTGCAATGCTTGAAATGCCCAGATAAATCGCATAGGAATAAGCGAGGATTGCCACCCAAAAATAAATACAGCCATACCAACCCAATGCAGTGTTAAGATCTTCACTAACACCAAACATCACCATCAAAATTCTTGGAAAGTCGTTTAGCATTTCTACCAGAATCGGTAAGCTGTCTTTTAAGGAAAGATACTCTATGTACGCAAAGACACAAAGAAGAATGATTATTCCAAGCCATATCAACAGTATTTTCCTTGTAAGTTTCAGTTCCTTTTTTATCAATGATATCATGTTGTTCCCCCCCTATACTGCTAATTTAATGTCTTTCTTCATCAGAATCTTACGAGACAGGAAGAAAAATACAGTGAGTAGAAGCACATACCACAGAAAATAATCCCATTCATAAAAAGAGTTCTCATGAATGTGAGCTGGATGAAAAAACGAAAATGGAGAGAGGTAACTTATTATTCTGCTTCCAATCGTTCTTGAAAAAGCTGTAATACAGTATCCCATAAACACAGCCAAAGATGCTGTCAGCAAAGGAGAACGATTGTTAGGATGCCAGCATCCTAACAATACTCCCATCCCTCCAAAAATCAAAGTAACAAGTGGGAAGGAGCCAGCCAACAGAATAAATTCTAACATAGAGAAGCCAGATTCATACACAATCATTGCTATAAAAGACGCAAGGATATATGCAGCACTCGTAATGCATGTGCCGACAAGTAGACAAAGCACCTTTCCTTTATAAATTTGAATACGCCCGCAGGGTTTTGTGAACAGGTATTCTGCTGTGTTTTCGGTACATTCTTTTGTAAACAGGGATAAGGCAAAGTGCATCCCGAAAATTCCGCCTGCCAAAGCAAAAAACGCATTAAGAAATCCATACATTCCCAGAGGTTCCAAGAGCAGTGCGAGAGAGATGCCGACAGTTTCAAAGAATCCACCCTCTGCAAAGTTTTTAGGCAGAAGCTCTGGCGTTTCAATCATGCTGTAATAGACAGGTATCATAGAGAAAATACAAACGGCAAGGGAAAGACCCCAAATCAGAATATATTTTCGACTACGTTTCCACTCATAATGAAATACAGTCATAGTGTCACCTCTCATTCGTAATAATGAAGAAAGATCTCTTCTAAAGACGGTTCTTCAATCAGAATATCAACCAAAGGTAGTTTATGTAGTTTTTCCATGATGGTCATAACATTGCCATTAAACATAAAAGAAATGGAATTTTGATTCTGTTCCAGGTTGGCAATTCCTGGGATGTCGAAGAACTGCGCAGGGACAGGCTCCTCGGTGGAAAGCGAAATCTTTTTATACCCGTTTTCACGCAATTCCTTCATGGACTGTATAGCAATGAGACGACCTTCTCTCAGAATACATACACGATCACATAGCTTCTGCACTTCGCTCAACACATGAGAGGAAAACAGAATGGTTGTTCCACGGCTGTTTTCTTCTCGAAGAATTTCATAGAATGTCTGTTGGACGAGTGGATCAAGGCCGCTGGTAGGCTCATCCAGAATCAGAAGTTTTGGAGAAGGTAGTAAAGCGGACACGATGCCAACTTTCTTTTTGTTGCCTAAAGACAAATCTCCGATTTTTCTGGACAAATCCAGATTCAGTCTCTCAGCCAGTTCTTCTATTCTGTCATGGCAGTTAACACCATACAGATCTGCAGTATATTGTAACTGCTCTTTCACTTTCAAATTATTATAATAGCAATTCTCGCTGGGAAGATATCCCACGTTCTTTGCGATTTCTGCAGCATGCTGCGTACAATCAAGGCCGAAAATCGTAGCATTGCCGCTTGTGGGTTTGAGCAAGCCCATCAAAGTGCGAATTGTTGTTGTTTTACCAGCACCATTAGGACCGATAAAACCAAAGATTTCGCCCGGCAGAACGGAATATGTGAGATTTTCAATACCTCTGTGCTTTCCATAACTTTTTGTCAGTCCATCTAACATTATCACCGCTTGTTTCATAATAAATATTCCTCCTTGTAGAAATGATATTTTAACATTTTCAGAATATTCTCCATTTCGCACACGATTCTATCAAAATCTGACACACCTTCAATCTCGTCTACAATACCGTATCCAATATGCATCAATGTGCGGAACAGTAGTGGCGCATCTTCGGGATGCTTGAATTTGACCAGATCGGCATCACGGAGCATCAGATCATGCAAGTGTTTTTCACCTTCTTGCATTAAGTCCTTAATGTGCTCCGAAATTTCAATGGATGGCTCTTTTGCAACACTTATAATAAAAGCGGCGATATAGGGATTCTTTTTCAAATTATCTATCTTCATGATTATGGCTTGCTGTACACGATCAAAGAAATCTGCGTTTGCATATAACGCCTGTTCCTGATAAGCTGCTTTCATTTGTGTGCTGCTGTGTTCAACCAGATATTCATAGAGGTTTTGCTTTGTACCAAAATATTGAAAAAGGGATGCCTTAGAGATGCCCGCCATTTTTGCAATGTCGTTAATCGATGCTTTTTCGTATCCATGCTGAGAGAAGCAAGATAGTGCTGCATTTCTAATTAAGGTTTGCTTTTCGTCAGAAAGTGCTAAAAATTTTTCCATAATAACCTCCAACAAATAACCGATTCGGTTATTTTGCTATACTATATCACGAATAACCGATTCGGTCAATACAAATGTGCGTTTTTGTTCATAAAAATCGCCCGTGAGATATCTCCCACGGGCGGCAAAATAATCAGCTTTCTAAAGGCTTATATTCAGTTACAGTTTTCAAATAGGTTTCAGGATTGCCGTTCAAAATCAAGTCTGCATATCCAATCGGGTCAGTGTAAATCAGATAGTCAAGCTCTGACCGCTGATACATATTGTCAGCAACTTCATTCTCCACGGCGATGGTATCAATGGCAATCATGCTGCCATCAAAGAATTTCAGCTCCACACAAGCGGTATCCATGTTAAACTCACAAGAAATCAATCTATCCATAAGAAACCTCCATTTTACGGGATGTTAGATTATCCCAAAATATTTGAATGCTTCTCGGATTGCTTTCTCTTTTTCCGGCGGACACTGGGGCTGTCTGGAATCCTCGGATTTTGGCAGATTATAGTTTTTGCCTACCTCAATCCCACATTTCCGTTTAATCTGTGAGATATAGAGGTTGGACACCTTTAACCCGGTATGCTCCAACACATACTCCTTGATCTGCGGATAGGTTGCCCCATCCTGAAATTCGGACATATCCATATCTTCCAAAGAGAACTCAA
>CAJKMA010000093.1 GCA_905200905.1 uncultured Bacillota bacterium | reverse complement strand
GAACCATGCAGGGGTGAGATTCCCATGAGCTTTAGCGAAAGCTGTTCGGTTTGCTAAGGATGATTCTTTCATAATGAACAAGCATTTTTGCATAGTCTGTAAACATAGTAAAGACTGTGAGGTGGAATTATGCCAAAAGAAGCAGAAATTTCCTGCAAAAATGTATTTAAGTGTGAAGATAAGTCGGCATTAAAAAAAGAGTTCAATCAAAAATGGATAGAACTTATCAATCAATTAGAAAAATCCAAAGGGCAGGTATTACCTGTAAAATGATAGACAAACATTTCCCAACACGGTATAATAAGTGTAGGTGAATGTTTGTTTTATCCTCTCTTTAAGGGAGATAAAATATGATGAACACAAAGTCAAAAGTTGCTATTTATTGCCGCTTATCAGAAGAAGATAGAAACAAACAACATGAAACTGATGATAGTAACAGTATTCAAAATCAAAAATCCATGCTGATTCAATATGTATTGGAACAAGGCTGGGAAGTCTACAATATATACAGTGATGACGATTATACTGGTTCAGATAGACGAAGACCAGAATTTAACAAACTGTTAAATGACGCTGAACACCGAAAATTTGATATTATCCTCTGTAAAACACAATCCAGATTTACCAGAGAGTTAGAGTTGGTAGAAAAATACATACACGGATTGTTTCCTATCTGGGGGATTCGTTTTATCAGTATTGTAGATAATGCAGATACCGCTAATAAAGGAAACAAAAAATCAAGACAAATCAATGGTCTGGTTAATGAGTGGTATTTAGAGGATATGTCGGAAAACATCCGCAGCGTATTGACTGACCGCCGGAAGAATGGATTTCATATTGGTGCATTTGCTCTTTATGGTTATAAAAAAGACCCTGAGCAAAAGGGACACCTGATTATTGACGAAGAAGCTGCTGCTGTTGTAAGAGAAGTTTTCACTTTATTTTCACAGGGATATGGCAAAACAGCGATTGCCCGTATGCTGAATGACCGTGGGATTCCAAACCCTACGGAATATAAACGGCTTCATGGTTTACGATATAAGCAGCCTACCAGAAAAAATAGTACCTTATGGAAATATTTTGCTATCTCTGATATGCTGACAAATGAAATTTATATCGGAAATATGGTTCAAGGAAAATACGGCAGTGTTTCGTATAAGACAAAACAAAATAAGCCCAGACCTAAAGAGGAATGGTATAGAGTAGAGGGAACACACGAACCGATTATTGACCGTGAACTTTGGGATAAAGTACAATCTATGGTAGCTGAAAAAGCAAAACCATTTACAGTAGGAACCATAGGGCTGTTTGCCAGAAAAGCTCGCTGCATGAACTGTGGCTATACCATGCGTTCTAATAAGCAGACAGATGGAAGACATTATTTACAATGTTCAAATCGCCATGTTGCAAAGGACGCTTGCATAGGTTCATTTATTTCTGTGAAGAAGTTGGAGCAGGCAGTTATTTCTGAACTGAACAAGTTATCACAAGAATATCTTGATAAAGATGAATTGGAACAAAACGTGGAATTTCACTCCAACGTAAAGGAGAAAAAAACTTCTTTAGAAACACAACTTACTACCTATCAAAAAAAGATTGAAGAAGACGCAAAGGTAATCAGAGAACTTTATCTTGATAAAGTAAAAGGGATTCTTTCCGAAAATGATTTCCTGAATTTGTCAAAAGATTTCACAAATGACAGAGAACGGCTTGAAAAGCTGGTGATTGAAACGCAAAAACAGCTTGATGTAATTGAGAGAAAAATCCAGACAGGCGATAATCGCCGCCAGCTTATTGAGCAATACACAAATCTTGAACATTTAGACAGAGAAACCGTTGAAACTCTAATTGATTATATATTAGTAGGAAAACGGATTCCAGGGACAAGAAATGTCCCGATTGAAATACATTGGAATTTCTAAGTTCTGTAAAATCTGGTGTCTGGCACACCAGATTATATAGAACTTCTACTTAACACTTCTATGTTGCACATACGCAGTCGTACCATCAGCAGCGAGGTCCTCAAACAGATCAGTGATCGGATCACCTTTACTCTGAAACTCACATGCATTAAATGGTACACCACCTGCTGCCTGTGGCCAGACGCCAACTGTGTGATCAATATAATACGGTCCGAATCCGGATTTTTCAATTTCCTCCATGGAAAGATCCCGGGTAAGCTGATGCACAATGGTGGATACCATTTCCAGATGACTGAGTTCTTCTGTTCCAATGTCATTGAGCAGAGCGGAAGTCGTCCGGTTTGGCATAATAAAACGCTGGGAAAGATAACGCAGAGAAGCACCAATCTCACCATCCGGGCCACCGGAGTGCAGTACCCTATAATAGCCCCACAAACCCAGTGTTTATGCGGGTTTGCGGGATTTTCAATTCAGGAAATAATGATGTCAAAAGACATTTTTCCGGATTCCTTATCATATATGATCTGTTCCACAACACTTCTGATCAGATTTCCCTTTTCTTCATAACCTACGTCTGGATTCTTCAGGACATCCGCAACAGAACGGATCTCTTTCAGGATTTCTTCTGTGTCAGGCTGCTCTGCCTGTTCTTCCTGTAATAGCTGTGAAAGGGCAGCAGTCAATTCTAACCGATCTGATACCAGACGGTCCTTATTATTCTTATATTCCTCCAGAGTATCTACGCCTGCCTCATAAGCCTCTTTGATTCTGCTTTCTCTCATGGTGAGCTTACCGATCTCTTTTTGTAACTGCTCGATCTGCAGGGAATGATCAGTCTTTTTCTTTTTGCATACATATGTAAATTCTGCTCCATCCAAGATCTGATCAAAATAACTTATCACAGCTTCTTCAGCCTTTTTGACTGATAAGGCAACAGAAGTCTTATGAAATCCCTTTGCGTACTTCCAGCACTGAAAATAAGGACACTTATTATTACCAGTGTAAGAAAGTGTGGCCCCGCAGACAGAACACTTCAAAAGACCGGATAGCCAGTGCTTACAGGCAGATACATTCCGTGCCTTGACCGGACGTTTCCGGGAAGTGATCAGCTTCTGACGTTTTTCATACCGCTCCCTGGAAAGGCGTACCTCATGGCTTCCTTCAAATTCCACTCCATTCCAGACAACAGTTCCGCAATAGAAGGGATTTCCAAGAATTCGGTCAACGCTGCGCCGCTCGAAGAGTTTTCCACGTTTTGTCCGGTACCCGAGATCATTGCAACGCCTGGCAATAGCTGTTTCATCTAAGTTCTGATTATCATACAGGTCCATAATATAAGAGACAATGGCATATTCAGCCTCATTAATAACATAAGGCTTTCCATGTCCAACTGCAGTATAGCCAAGACAGGGAGATGTCTGATAGCCTTTTTGCAGGGCTTTTTCTTTCATGCCACGCAAAACCTCACCTGACAATCGAATGGAGTAGTATTCATCCATCCATTCTATGATACGTTCGATCAGGCTGCCGAAAGGTCCCTCAATCAGTGGCTCAGATACACTGATCACGTCTACATTATCCTTTTTGAGCATGCTTTTGTATACGATAGACTCTTCCTGATTGCGGGCGAAACGACTGAATTTCCACACCAGGATTATATCAATAGGATGAGATGGTTGCTTCGCCAGAGCGATCATTCTTTGGAACTCCGGACGTTTCTGCGCATGCCGGCCGGAAACACTCTCAGTAAAGATAAAGTCTCCGGAAACAATCATGTCATTCTTCTGGGCATAATCCAGCAAAAGGCGCTTCTGTGCATCAGGAGATAACTCTGTTTGGTCCTCTGTCGAGACACGGATATAGAGAGCTGCTACTTTACTACTCATAAATATCACCTCGGTTTTATAAAATATGTAATTTTAAGTACAAAAATAACAGCCACACAAACGTTCTGATTGTGTAACTGCTCCGAAGATGATACAATATCTTTGCCAAAAGAGAGGATCTCTTCGGAGATTCTGATTGCCGTCCTTGTGTTGATAGCGCAGGGGCGGTTTTTTATATGAATTTTTGTGTGATTAGTCGATTTAAACGTTCAAATAAATCGTTTGGAAAACCCAAAACATCAAATATACTTTGACTATTGAAACGTATGCCTTTATAAGGCGAAAGAATATTAAGCAATTCGGAATAGAAGTTGCTAATAAGGTATTTGTCTGACAACATGATTATAAGGGCAAGTAAGACCGCAAAAGTATCATTTTGTCCCATTCTATTATTATATTCTTCTTCCGAAATGACATTAAATGTCAAAGAGAGTGTTTGAACTTTGGGAAGCTGGGGTAAAGAAATCATGCTGAAAGTTCTATTTCCGTGAGCGATTTTATTTCTGTATTCTTTTGTAAGCTCTAATGATTTTCTTACAAATTCTTTTGATTGTTCTGGAGTTAAAAGTCCTGGAGCGATAAAAGAATTACATATATCTTGCTTATCATCTGAATTTAAAATATTATACCATTCTATTGTAAGCCCATAAGGAATACTGGTGGTTAGTATCCAAGGCGGAATATGATTTTTATCATTCAAGTAGTGTTGCATAATTGGACTTTTGGTATCTTTAGAAATTCGTTCTTTTAAACTTCGCAATACATTTGTTCGTTTTCCACTGGAAGTACTGTAGTTCTTTTTATATAAATAATCATTTTCTTCTAAGCAACGCAAATCTAAAGGATTAGTGTACACACCATATTTTTGTGCAACTAAATATGAGATTCTGGACTTTAAAGCTTTTTCCAAAAACAATATGTATTTAAAGATAATATTATTAAGGCTTGTATCTATAATGTGTAATGTGTACAATTCATTAAAATTTGTACCCGGGATAAAAGAATCAGAATTTGGAACTTGCAAAAAAGTGTTTTTATAACCGTTTATAATTCCATAATAGGAATAATTCTGAAGAACTTGAATGGCGAATTCTTTATCTGGAACACTTATATGCCGTTCTTCCATAATTGATATAAGCTCTTCGTAAGTTTTGAAAGGTTTATCAAAAATGATATTATTATCCATAAAAGAAAAAATCCCTCCTTCCGAATAACGGTAAGAGGGATTTTTGCTAGTCATCTCTACAACGACCATTTCTGTTGAAATTCATCTTACCATTATTATTTTCTTGTGTCAAGCGAATTTAATAAAATCTCCGATGTGAATTTTATTGTCAATATGTGGCATATGTTGGATCTCATCATCATTAACTGATAAAGCTTCACGCTCAGAAAAGGTTTGTTCAAGCAATGGTGAAAGAGGGATATTAAAATTAATCTTACGAGTTACTTCTTTATTTTTTTGACAAACGGAATACTCATTCTGGACATCTATAACGTCTAAAGTGTCTTTTACGGCTACGTACTTACATAATTCTTTTCCGTCCAATCCAATGATTGGTTCACCTAAAGAATATATTTGAATGATATCGCCTACTGATAGTCTGGATTTTCCAACATCAACAATAACAGTATATCTGTCGATAATTCGTATAACATGTCCAAGTGCTGAAGGTTCAATACTGCGTTCCATAAATGCTCCTTTCCGAATCTGAATTATTAGATACTCTGAATTCAATTAATTTCTGATGATATCCTGTTATGCGGGATATCTGCTCAATAGTAAAATCTCTATATTCTTCCAATAGCGAATCTGGTAATAACAGCTCCGTTCTTTAATCTGCTGATGAAATCATATGTATCACCGCAAATGGTTCGAAATAAATGACATAATTATCAACAACAGCGTATACACCGTATTTAGCATGGTAACACTGCATAGCCTCTTTTAAATATTCCTCCGTAGCATCCAGATATTCAGCCATCTCATAAAGATTTCCGCATCCTGCTTCATAAGCCCTGATCAGGCCGGCAAGCCCAATCTTTAGATTGTACCCATAAAGCCGAGCTCGATACTCCTGCTTTCGGCTTTCTGCCTTATTCTGGTCTAAAATGTTTCCGGAGCTGGTGCGATAATGCCCGATTTCTTCGGCAAGCACACAAGATTTTTCTGCTTGTGTTTCTATATCCTTTCGGATTGCTATGCGACTGCCGCGGATCAGGCCATCATGTTCAGTAAGAGGTTGTTCTTTAACAAGTAACCCTTCCTGATCGGCAGCAGTCAGTAATTGTTCGTAATTCAATTGGGATCACCCCTTTAGCAATTAAAATAAAACGGTTCTCTCTAAGCTGTTTGCTTGTAGTCAACAACTGCAATTTCAGTCAGCATACCTTTAACTTTTTGAATAATTTCTTCGATTCGTTCAAGTGTTTCGCCATTTAAGTATTCTTCCCCGCATTGAGAACACTTTTCACAAGGAACGTTCTTGATAATGATATAGCATCCCTGATAATCAGTCATGTAAGTTGTTGTAGAAGATTCAATATTACCTTTGCAGTAAAAACAAGTCATTATGCGTTCTCCTTTCTGGTCTTGAAATCAGATTCCCATCTATCAAAACTTGGGAAATAAGCTGTTATAAGGAACAAATCCGATTCGTGATTCCCAATGACTACATGAAGATATTTATCTTCGATGCTCATCCCCAGAATTAAACAACTGGGATAAGGATAATCGTCCGGATATTGTTCGATGATTTCTCCATTCATAATACAGGATATTACATCTTTTAAGAATATTCCGTGCTGTTCCAACCTTTTAGCTGCATGGAGTGTAATACGAATATTTTTAGGTATACATAGTTTACGCAATTCCAATATATCTAATGCCATGTCATTCCTCCCATTCTGAATCATCATTCATAATATCCAGATCATGCTGAACACCCTCAGGAGTCTGTTCTACATCCGTCCGGGCATGAGCTGCAAGAAGATCTTCTTCCATCTGCTGGGTGGAGAGAAGGTTCTTCGTATAAATAAACACCTTATCTTTATTAGATGAAGATAATTGATTATATAAACTGTAAAGCTCAGCATAACGAGAGAGGCGTTGGATTTGACTTTTAGAACTAGGTTTTTCACATCTTTCAACAACTACGCCAAGCGTTTTTTGTTTGTCTAAATTAGATGTTGAATTATGTTCGTAAGTAAGATCTACAGTTTGTTCATTTCCCATCATTTTCAAAAGTGTATCTAGTTCAATTCCCATTCCAGAAGCGACCTTAGATATTGACGGAAGAGTAGGAGAAATTGGTTTGTTATTTCTAGGGTTTATATTATTTTCTAACATAGAAATATAACCTTTACTGAGTGAACAGTTGCTTGCGAATTCACTCATGCTAATATTATTTTCTTTGCGATATTTTTTTATGATATCTCCCAGTGTCATTTATGCACCACCTTTTATTGTTTAGTATATTGTACAATAGCAAAAAATAAAAGTCAACAAAATTGTTCAACATACTTGACAAACAATTCGACAAATGATACTATACAGTTAGTTCAACATGATGAACAGAAAGGGGGATAGTATAATGGGATTCAAAATAAGAGAATGCAGAAATGAAATAAATATGTCTCAAGAAGAGTTATCTAAAAAATCTGGTGTATCCAGAACAATCATTTCAGGTTTAGAGAACGGCACAATTACAGTAACAACTACAGAAACATTACTTAGAATTGCACGTGCTATGAACAAAAGAGTTGTGGATATTTTTTTTGAGACGTAGTTCAACATGTTGAAAAAATATCCAGAAAGAGGTGATAGAAATATCAACGATTGTAGCATCCATAATTGTATCAGTAATTACAGCAAAAATAGTAGCCACCTACTATTTTAAGAAAGTAGATGGCTATGTTAAAGAAATGTGTGAAATGACAAATAAAAATAATGAAAAAACGTTGTCTATTGTACACAAACTTCAAAGAAATCCTCCCCCAAAGGAGTAAGACATCCAAAATATTTTTT
>CAJKMA010000092.1 GCA_905200905.1 uncultured Bacillota bacterium | reverse complement strand
TACATTAAAATATTGTGTACTTTCTAAATTTGCCATACTATTCACGCCCTTATCTCTCATTTCTACTACTGCAACTATACATCTATTCTAATATATCTTCTTTAGAAATTCAACCATTATATTGTGCAAATAAAAGTGCCATCCTCCAGGAATCCTAGAATCTGACCTATTTTTATCTGATTTTCTAAATTTTCCTCTGATAAAACAGCCACTTTTAAGTATTCCCTCGTATAGCCAGTCCAATAAATTTTGTCTTGAATCTGATTCTTCTCTTCAAAAAGGATTTCTACCTCTTTTCCAAGAAATTGTTCCATATATTTTTTCTTATGATCCTTTCCAAGTTCAAGAAGTACATGACTCCGCTTTGTTTTTATATCCTCCGGAATTTGTCCCTCCATGCGGTCTGCTCTGGTTCCCTGTCTCCTGGAATATTTAAAAATATGAGTTTCGTAAAAATCAGCCTGTTCAATCATCTCTTTTGATTGCTTAAATTCCTCTTCACTTTCCTGTGGGAATCCTACAATCACATCCGTAGTTAAAGCTGGATGTCCAAAATATTTTCTAAGCAGCGCACAGCCCTTTAAGTACTCTTCTGCTGTATAATGACGGTTCATCCGTTTCAATGTTTCATCACATCCACTTTGCAGGGACAAATGGAAGTGTGGACAGATTTTTGGCATACTTCCAATGGCCTGTGCAAACTCTTCTGTAATAATTCTAGGCTCCAGAGAACCAAGACGAATTCTCTTTACTCCCTCAATGGCATGAACAGCCTGAATCAAGCCCAAAAGGCTGTCATTACAGTCTGTTCCATAAGAACTTAAATGAATGCCTGTAAGAACAAATTCCTGGTATCCGTTTTCTGTGAGACGTTTTACCTCTTCTAGCACTTCCTCTTTTTTTCTGCTGCGAACTCTTCCCCGCACATAGGGAATAATACAATAACTGCAAAACTGATTGCACCCATCTTGTACTTTTAAATAAGCTCTTGTATGTTCTCCTGTGCTAGACAACTGCAAGGATTCATATTCTACTGGTTTCTCTAAATCCAAGACTTCTTTTTCCTGTCCATTTTCCTTTTTATAATGTTCCAGCACAAAAAGCAAATCCTGTTTTCGATTATTTCCCAATACAATGTCAATGGCTTCATCAATTTTTCCCATATCTTTCTGAGCCTGTACATAACATCCTGCTGCAATAACAATAGCATCCGGATTCATTTTTCTAGCTTTATGAAGCATTTGTCTAGATTTACGGTCTGCAATATTGGTCACTGTACAGGTATTGATAATATATACATCTGCTCCCGGAGCGAAAGGAACAATCTCATAACCCGCTTCTGCCAGCATTTGTTCCATTGCTTCCATTTCATAAGCATTTACTTTGCATCCTAAATTATGCAGGGCAACTGTTTTTTTCATACTTTTTATCCTATTCTTTTTAAACCTTTAGCGTTTTAACCAACTGTTCCCAAAGACACTTCCTTTTATTTCTCCCTTTTTTATATTGACTTTTCTTACCATAAACGGTAACATTATCCTTGTAAAAAGCAAATATAAAATCTGATGTTAGGGAGGATTTTTTTCATGAAAACAGTTAAAATTTCACTTAATTCTATCGACAAAGTTAAATCTTTTGTAAACGAAATCACAAAATTTGATTATGACTTTGATTTAGTTTCCGGAAGATACGTAATCGATGCAAAATCTATCATGGGTATCTTCTCTTTAGATTTATCCAAATCTATTGACTTAAACATCCATGCAACAGATGCAGCTTTAGATGAAATCCTTGTTACTCTGAAACCATACCTGGTTGACTAAGTAATCCGAAACATACAAATGATACAAATTGGAGTTACAGCATAGAACACCGTTCCTACTGTAGCTCCTTTTTTCTGATTCTTTCCTGAAATACTCCAAAGCAAAGTTTATCCTTCACACAGAATCGTCTCTGCAGTTTCCACTGCTTCTTTCATCATTTCCTCGATTTTATCCTGCAATTTTACTTCTGAACGTTTAATTGCCTGTAAGTTTGGTTTTGTCACCGGATGTTTTGCTACAAAAATGGTGCAGCAATCTTCATATGGCAAAATAGAGGTCTCATAAGTATTGATTTTCAAAGCCACATCTACAATTTCCTGTTTATCAAAGCCAATCACTGGACGAAATACAGGCATGGTACATACTTCATTTGTAGCAGCAAGACTATGAATGGTCTGGCTGGCCACCTGTCCTATACTCTCCCCTGTGATTAATCCCAGACAATGATCTCTTTTTGCAAATTCTTCTGCAATTTTCATCATATAACGACGCATAATAATGGTCAGTTCCTCATGAGGGCACTGGTCATAAATATAGAGCTGAATATCCGTAAAGTTTACTACATGAAGACGGATTGGGCCACTGTATTTTGCTACCAATTTTGCCAGGTCTACTACTTTCTGTTTTGCTCTCTCACTGGTATATGGCGGAGCATGGAAATACACTGCATCAATAATAACTCCTCTTTTTGCAATCATATATCCTGCAACTGGACTATCAATTCCTCCTGAGAGCAACAACATAGCTCTTCCGTTAGTTCCTAGAGGCATTCCACCAGGTCCTGGAATATTTTCGGAATATAAGTAAATCTTGTTCCTAATTTCCACATTTACATAAACATCTGGATGATGCACATCTACTTTCATATTGGGACAGTTATCCAAAATAACAGCTCCCAGCTCACTGCTTACTTCCATAGACTGCATAGGGTAGGTCTTTTTATTTCTTCTGGTGTTGACTTTAAAGGTAAGTTCCTTATCTCCATAGAGTTTTTTCACGTAATCGGATACATCCTGAGATAATTTTTCAAACCCTTCATCCTCTAATACAACTGCAGGACAAATACTGAAAATGCCGAAAACCCTCTTTAGTGCTTCAATGGCTTCTTCGTAATCAAATTCTCCTTCTGTGTATACAAAGATACGTCCTGACTCTTTTGCAACACGAAATTTTCCTTCCACATTGCGAAGCTGATATTTTATCTGCGCTACCAGGGCATCTTCAAAAATATACCTGTTTTTTCCTTTAATAGCAATTTCTGCATACTTAATTAAAAATGCTTTATACATATTTTTTCCTCTCTATTTTCTGGCATACCGCCGCAGCATAGGAAGCAATTTTTTTAATGCCTCCAGTGTATAATCCACCTCTTCTTTTGTGGTGGTTTCACAAAAACTAAAACGGATTGCAGATTCTTTTCTCTCCTGTGACAGACCTAAAGCACCAAGAGATGCACTGCCTGCCCTTTTATGGCTGGAGCATGCACTTCCAGCGGAAACATAAATTCCCAAGTCCTCTAAACTGTGAAGTAAAACCTCACTTCTTACTCCCAAAAAGCTTACATTTAAAATATGGGGTGCTCCTTTTTCCGGATCTGGACCGTTGATTTCCACCTGCTCTAATTTCTCAAGCTCTTTTGCAAAGTAAAGCTTCAATTCCCGCATATGCTCTACATTCTTGTCCAGATTTTCATAAATCATCTTTGCTGCTGCTCCAAGCCCTGCAATTCCAGGTACATTATCTGTACCAGAACGCATCCCTTTTTGCTGTCCTCCACCTAAAATCAAAGGTTGTACTTTCGCCTTTTCATTAATATAAAGAAAACCAACTCCCTTCGGTCCATGGATTTTGTGACCACTGACAGCCAGCAAATCAATCCCCATTTTCTTAGGATAAATTTTATATTTTCCATAGGCTTGAATGGCATCCACATGGTAAAGAGCCTTCGGATTCTTCTCATGAACAATTTTGCCCACTTCTTCTACAGGAACCACTGCTCCCATTTCGTTATTAACAAACATGGTAGATACTAAAATAGTATCTTCTCTTATTGCTTCCTCTAGCTTTTTTAAATCCAGATTTCCCTGTTCATCCACCGGTATGACTGTAATTTCAAATCCTTGTTCTTGCAGCCAGGCAAGTGGGGCAGACACTGCAGAATGCTCAAAAGGTGTGGTAATCATATGTTTTCCCTGTCTATGATTTGCCAAAGCGCTTCCTATAAGCGCCCAGTTATCTGACTCGGTTCCTCCAGAGGTAAAATAAATCTCTTTATCCTGCACTTTCAATGTTTTGGCAATAGCTTTTGCTGACTCTTTTACATAATTCTCTGCCTCCACACCTTTTAAATGCATGGCAGAAGGATTTCCATAATCTTCTATCATGGTTTTTGCCACAATTTCTGCTACTTCTTCATAACATCTGGTAGTAGCAGAATTATCCAGATACGCTTCCATTTATTCTTCCTCCAATGTAAACATTAAAATAGACAAAACTGTTAATCCGGCAGTTTCTGTACGCAGAATCCGTTTCCCCAATGTAATAGACTTTGCCTTTGCTTTTTCCACCGCCATCTCTACTTCTGCTTCTTCAAAACCACCTTCCGGTCCGATAAAAATCCCAACGGATTGTCCCTTTTCTATTTTCTCAATGATTTCTCTGGTTTTTCCCATTCCCTGGGCCAATTCATAAGGAATCAACACCACATCCAGCTTCCCAGCATATTCTACTGCCTGAGAAAAGTTCATAACCTTCTTCACTTCTGGCACATACATACGCTTAGATTGCTTCGCAGCGCTTTCGGAAATAGCCTGCCATCTTGCCCGTTTTTTTTCTCCTTTTTTCTCATCCAATTTTACAACAGCGCGTTTGGAGGCAACCGGAATAATTTCGTGCACGCCAAGCTCTACTGCTTTCTGAATAATCAATTCCATCTTATCACTTTTAGGCAGTCCCTGGAATAAATAAATCTTAGAAGGCAATTCATAGCCTGATTCCTGTACATACATAATATGCGCTATGATTTCCTCTTCTCCTAATTCCTGAATATAACAAGTATACTCCCGATTCTCTCCACTGCTAATAAGAATGGTTTCTTCTGGCTTCATACGCAGCACATTTTTAATATGATTCACATCGCTACCTGTAATGATGATTTCTTTTTCACCCACCTGAGATGGCTCTACAAAAAAACGGTACATAATCTCTCCTTAGTTCTTTCTCGCTGTTACAGACACCCATTCTCCTTGATAAGTAACCTCCAACACTTCCAGTCCAGCATCTTTTACAGCTTTTACCACAGTTTCTTCTTTTTGGTCAATGATACCAGAGGTAATATAAATACCGCCTTTTTTCATCTGATTTACAATAACCGGAGTAAGGGGCACCAAAACATCCGCAAGAATATTAGCTGCTACAATATCATATTTTTCATATCCTACTGCATCCTGAACTTCTTTATCGTCAATGATATTACCAATCATCATGTCAAAATCCTGAACTGGAATCTCATTGACTTCTTTGTTTTCTTCTACTGCTGGTACTGCACAGGGGTCTAAATCTGTTCCCACTGCGTGCTTTGCACCTAATTTCAAGGCCACAATGGATAAAATACCACTTCCGGTTCCCACGTCCAGCATTTCCGTATCTTCTGTCACGTATTTCTTTAACTGACGGATGCAAAGCTGAGTGGTCTCATGCATTCCTGTTCCAAAGGCAGTACCTGGATCAATATGAATAATCATTCTGTCCTTGTCCTCTTCCTTTACCTCTTCCCAAGAGGGAATAATCAGAATATCATCCACATAAAATTGTTTGAAGTACTGCTTCCAGTTGTTAATCCAGTCAATATCCTCTGTTTCATCCACAGCAATACTTCCTTCTCCAATATCCAGAAAATCTCTGAGGCTGTCTAACTCTTCCTTCACTGTTGCCAAAATTTCCTCTTCTTTTTTGGATTCTCCGTTTAACAACAGCGCTCCCTCTTCTGTCTCTTCCACAAAAAAGCTCAGATATGCCGTGCCGTCATCTTCTTGCATCTGGGGAAGAATATCAACAAACATCTGCTCTTTCTCCATGGCAGTCAAAGGAACATTGTCTTCAATCTGCGCTCCCTCCAGTCCAATGTCATACAGGGTGCTGATAATAATATCTTCTGCTTCTGTTTTTGTTTTAATCCTAAATTTCTTCCACTTCATATCTTTCTGCTCCTTTCTCTTTTTCCCGCAAACACATGATAATTATTATATGGGAAATAAATTCAAAATGCAATAAAAATGTATTTTGTGTACCACAAAAGAGGCCGCCGCATTTTTCTTTAAATACTGGCCGCCTCTTTTTCTTATCCTTCAAAGATATCTTTTAATTTTTCCCCGAATTTTTTCTTCTTTTCTCCGCCTGACGGACGGTTTCCACAGGCTTCGTCAAATTTACGGAGTGCTTCTTTTGCTTCTTCGTTTAATTTTGTAGGAACCTGTACCACCAGTGTTACATAGTGATCTCCTCTTACATTCTTGTTTCTAAGAGACGGTACACCTTTTCCTTTTAAACGTACTTTGGTATCTGTCTGAGTACCTGGTTTCACATCATACATCACATCACCGTCAACAGTACTGATACGTACTTCTCCGCCAAGAGCTGCCTGGGCAAAGGTAATCGGTGCGGTTGAGAAAATGTTCATGTCCTGTCTCTGGAAAATCGGATGACGGGCAACAATAACTTCCACCATCAAATCTCCTCTCGGACCTCCATTTACGCCTGGTTCCCCTTTTTCTCTAATGCGGATGCTCTGACCATTATCAATACCTGCAGGTATGCTGACCTGAATTTTCTTGCGATTGGAAATAAATCCTGTTCCACGGCAATCCGGACATTTTTCTTTGATAATCTTACCGGTTCCCTGGCAATCCGGACAAGTCTGTACATTCTGTATGGTACCGAACATAGACTGCTGTGTATATACCACCTGTCCTGAACCATGACATTTGGAACATGTTTCCGGAGAAGTACCTGGTTTTGCTCCTGTTCCATGGCAGGTATCACAGGTATCTTTTAAAGTCAGCTCCAGTTCTTTTTCGCAGCCAAACACAGCCTCCTCGAAAGTGATACGCACAGAAGCTCTTACATTGGCTCCTTTCATTGGGCCATTGTTTGGTCTTCTTCTGCCGCCTCCGCCGAATAAATCGCCGAAAATATCTCCGAAGATATCTCCCATATCTGCTCCGCCAAAGCCTCCGAAGCCGCCGCCAAAACCGCTGCCTCCACCGCCTTGTTCAAAAGCAGCGTGTCCGAACTGATCATACTGTCTTCTTTTCTCCGGATCACTTAAAATCCCGTAGGCTTCTGTAGCCTCTTTAAACTTCTTTTCTGCTTCTTTATCTCCAGGATTCACATCAGGATGATATTTTTTTGCAAGTTTACGATATGCACTTTTAATCGCAGATTCATCTGCCCCCCTGTCTACCCCCAGGACTTCATAGTAATCTCTTTTATCTGCCATTGGTTTTATCCCTTTCTAAACATGCAGACATGGGATGCTCGAAAACACCCCATGCCTCAAATATTTACTGCCTGCATGCTGCAGACCAAGTTCCTTTGATTTCTTAAACTTCTCTGTAATCTCCGTCAACTACATCGTCGCCATATGCTTCATTGGAACCGCCCTGTGCACCTGCTCCCATATCAGGACCAGCCTGTGCACCACCCTGTGCCTGAGCCTGTTCATACATTTTAGCAAAA
Source organism: uncultured Bacillota bacterium (assembly GCA_905200905.1). Lineage (GTDB taxonomy): Bacteria > Bacillota > Clostridia > Lachnospirales > Lachnospiraceae > Blautia. The sequence goes on along the minus strand of CAJKMA010000092.1, from coordinate 616 downwards.
AGCTTCTGTGCACTCTGCATTAATTTTTCTTTTGCAGCTTTGATATCCTGAATCTGTACATCAGAGATTTCATCTGTATTTCCACATTTAGCCAGAATATCTTTTAATGCATTTAAGTCAGCCTCTACTGCTGTTTTATCATTTGCATCAATCTTATCTCCAGCTTCTTCCATGGCTTTCTCTGTCTGGAATACCATAGCATCTGCATCGTTCTTTGTATCTACGGCTTCTTTACGTTTTTTATCCTGTGCTTCATATTCAGCAGCTTCTCTTACTGCTTTATCGATTTCATCATCAGACATGTTGGAACCTGCAGTAATGGTGATGTGCTGTTCTTTTCCTGTTCCCAGGTCTTTTGCAGATACATTTACAATACCGTTTGCATCGATATCGAAGGTAACTTCAATCTGAGGAACACCTCTTCTTGCTGGTGGAATACCATCCAGACGGAACTGTCCAAGAGATTTGTTATCTCTTGCAAACTGTCTTTCACCCTGTACAACATTGATATCAACTGCTGTCTGGTTATCTGCTGCTGTTGAGAAGATTTGGCTCTTCTTAGTAGGAATCGTTGTATTTCTCTCAATCAGTCTTGTTGCAATACCACCCATGGTTT
>CAJKMA010000091.1 GCA_905200905.1 uncultured Bacillota bacterium | reverse complement strand
CTGTATGCTGAATGGGTATGAGCCAGTGACGTTTAGAGAGTTGATAGAAAATAATGTGGTTTACAAAAATGGGGTGTAGTTTTTGAAAAATCACATGGTTTACGAAATGAACTGTGGTTACAAAAGTAACGGTGGTTTGAGAAATCGTTTCGAGTTTGCATTTAATTATGTGAGATAATGTTTCTTTCGATTGAGTTGCATAAAGGAGACGTGTTTACGATAAAACTTGGGTTTGCCCTTGGGTTGCCTTATGTACTTCGAGAATTTTTTTCGAAGGAGGCATATTATGTGTAGATACGCTAGTAATCTGTTACAGACAGAAGAAATTTCAATGAAAGGAATTGATTTAAACATACCAAGAAGAGGAATGGTATTATCAGAAGCAAAAATAAATTTTTTCCTTTCAAAACTTTATGAGGAAAACTTAATTGGTACGGAAGATTATGTGATAGCAAAAAAGATATTGAACGAAAAAAGGAGAACGTAATATGGGTAAGAATATTTTTGTAGAAAAGGATACAAAAGTGGAAGTGTTTTTAGTGAAATTATATGAAGAAAATATAATTGATACGGAGACTTACATAGTCGCACAGAAGATGGCAAAGGGGGATATATATGGCATTAAGTAGTCACTATACAGAGGAACAGATTTGTAAGATGGATATAAGAGATTTTTTAGCTCAGGCACATTTTGATGATATTTTACATTCTGTCAGAACATTGCAGGTAGCACGTTATGCTAGGGAGTCAACAAAGCATGAAGAGCAGATAATGGCATTAGAAAATCAAGTTGTACGTCTTGATACTATGATTGAAAGCAATCCTAAGTTCATATTAGATGAAAAACATAAATTCACAGAATATGGTATTTCTGGTAGACAGGTAGATGATAGAGTTGCGTTTAATATGATGTTACAGTCTGCTTCAAGATATGAGTTTAATGTTTTAATAGTACAAGATACAGCACGTTTTGCAAGAAATATTGAACAGTTATTTACTAATATTCGTATTTTAAAAGACTACGGAGTAGGAGTGCTGATTTTAAATGGAAATCACTGGACTTATAATATGACAGAGACAGATATTCTTCGTCTTGCGATTGATGCAGGAATGGCACAAGGAGAGTCTATGCGTACTGCAAAGCGTGTTTCAGATGGTGTGGAGTCTTATCGTGCAAGGGGGCAGTTGGTTATTTCTGGTATTTTTGGCTATATCTATGAAAAGAATATAGATAAAAGGTTGAATACATTGACTCCACATCCTGTCGAAAGTATAACAGTAAAGCGTATTTTTGATTTGTATACGCACCCAGACCCACAGAAACGTATGGGTTCAGGTAAGATAGCAGACTATTTGAATGAGAATAATTATAAGACAGCAGTAGGAGATTTGAATTGGAGTGCTTCTAAAGTAGTAAGAGTTCTTAAGAACGAAAAATATATGGGATATATTCTTTATGGAAAGGTTAAAGTAGTTGATACTATAAAGAAGAAAAAAGTTGCTACGAAGATAAAGCCTATTCGTGAAGATGTGTATGATAAAGATGGTAATCTTATTAAGAAGTGTAACTTAGTAAAGGGTAACTGGACACCGATTGTTTCTGAGGAAGTTTGGTGGCTTGCAAATGAGATTAGAACGAAAAGAGCAAAAGAGTATATTTATTCTGAAAAAGGTAATATAGTTACAGGACTGCGAGAACCTAAAGATATTATTGCACAAAAGAGTTTCTGCCAGTGTGGATATACCAGAAGTATTCAATATGTTCATGTGGCTACACAGAAGAAAGAAGCACAGTTTCGTTATACTTGTCGATGCCAGATTAACAGTGGAAGTCATAAGGAGAAAAGTGTTTGTCATGTTCCTGCTGTTTCAGAAGTAAAACTTTGGCTGATGTCGCTGAAAGTATTTGGATATATTTTTGGTGACTCAAAAGATGAAATTTTATATACGATTAACTTATTGAAAGAAGCTCAGAAGTACAAACAAAAAAATAGGACTGGAAAATCCTTAGAAGATTTAGAGTCTGAATTAAAGAAAGTGGAAACACAAATTGAGAATTTATATCTTGATAAATTGTCTGGTGAAATCGATGCGAATATGTTCAAAAAACTTACAGTGCGTTTGGAGGAGGAAAAGGCTGGAATTGAGAAAGGTATTCGTGACAGACAATTAGAAGAAGCAAGAGATAGCAAGGAAACATTTGATATAGAAACTATTGAAAAAAAGTTGAATACTTATGTGGATTTTACTGGAAGAAAAGTTAGTGATGAGTTAATTGATATGTTTGTGGAACGTATCATATACAGAGATAATGATGAATTTGTATGGGAAATGAATTTATCTGGTGTAAGAAAAAATACGATTGATTATAGAATAAAAGAGTACTCAGAAGAATTTGCAAAGTCCTTACAAAATGATGATAACTTTAACATCATACATACATTTATTATTTCAACAGAAGAATGTCAACAGTTTATGGAGTCATCAAGAGTAGGTAGGAGATTTGTGAAGAAATATTGGAAACCTATTACTGTGAAAATTGCTATTAAATAGTAAAGATGCAGAAGATGATGTTGTATAGCTGTGTAAGGTATGGTAATATTAGTTGGTATTTTGATGTATATGTTCATGCCAAGTAGGTGTATAGCTGTATATGCTTACACCCTAATATAAAAGACGTATATGCTGATTGCAGCAGACCAAATGGCAAAACTGGCAAATCAGGGTATGGATGCATAAGAAAGAAACAAGAAGTAAGCAGTAAAAGCAGTAAGGAGAATGATTATGAAAAAAACAGCATTGGTAATTATGGCGGCTGGTCTTGGAAGTCGTTTTGGGGAAGGGATTAAACAGTTGGCAAAAGTAGGTCCTGCAGGAGAAATCATTATGGATTACTCTATTCATGATGCCCTGGAAGCTGGATTTAATAAAATTGTATTTATTATCCGCAAAGATATTGAAGCTGAGTTTAGAGAAATCATTGGAAACAGAATTGAAAAAATTACAGAAGTTGCTTATGTATTCCAGGATTTAAAAGACCTTCCAGAAGGCTTTACCTGTCCAACAGACAGAACAAAACCATGGGGAACCGGTCATGCAGTTCTGGCAGCAAAGAAAGCTATTGAAGAACCTTTTGTAGTTATCAATGCAGATGATTATTATGGAAAAGAAGCCTTTGTAAAAATTCACGATTATCTGGTAGAAGAAAAAACAGAAAGTGAAAAGATGGATATCTGTATGGCTGGATTTATTCTGGAAAATACCCTGAGTGATAATGGCGGTGTTACCAGAGGTGTTTGCGCTTTAAATGAGAATAAGAAATTGGTGGGAATTGAAGAAACCTATAATATTCAGAAAACATCAGAAGGTCCTGCAGCAATAGATGAAGAAAGTGGAGAAAAGAAAGCGTTGGATTCCCAGACTTTAGTTTCTATGAATATGTGGGGGTTGACACCAGAATTTTTGGAGGTATTGGAACAGGGATTTAAAGAATTTCTGGCAGGTGTAAAACCTGGAGACATTAAGAAAGAATATTTACTGCCTGCAGTAGTTGACCAGTTGATTAAAGAAAATAAGGCAGAAGTATCTGTATTAAAAACACATGATACCTGGTTTGGTGTAACTTATCAGGAGGATAAGGAAACAGTTATGGAATCTTTCCGTGGACTGGTGGAAAAAGGTGTATACAAGAATCCTCTCTTTTCATAAATGAGTGACAAATTTCTCAAAATGTGTTATTGTGTTAAAGGTACTGATAAGACAAAAAAAGAGAATGATTGTGCAAAAAGGAGCAAATTATGGGTAAATATTTTGGAACAGACGGTTTTCGCGGAGAAGCAAATGTGGATTTAACGGTAGAACATGCTTTTAAAGTAGGTCGTTTTTTAGGCTGGTATTTTGGAAAAGAGCATAAAGCCAGAATCGTCATTGGAAAAGATACCAGAAGAAGCAGCTATATGTTTGAATATTCATTGGTAGCAGGTCTTACTGCTTCTGGGGCAGATGTTTACCTGCTTCATGTAACTACAACACCAAGTGTATCTTATGTGGTACGCACAGAGGATTTTGACTGTGGTATTATGATTTCCGCAAGCCATAACCCTTTCTATGATAATGGAATTAAAATTATTAATGGAAATGGGCAGAAAATGGAGGCAGCAGTAGAAGAACAGATTGAAGCATATATTGATGGAAAGCTGGAAGAACTGCCATTGGCGAAAAAGGAAAATATTGGACGTACTGTAGATTTTTCAGCGGGCAGAAATCGTTATATTGGTTACTTGATTTCCATTCCTACTAGAGCTTTTAAAAACGTAAGAGTGGGATTAGACTGTTCTAATGGAAGCGCTTCTGCTATTGCTAAAAGCGTGTTTGATGCACTGGGCGCAAAAACATATGTCATTCATAATGAGCCAAACGGTGTGAATATTAATACAAATTGTGGCTCTACTCATATTGAGCAACTGAAACAGTTTGTAAAAGAGAATCATCTGGATGTAGGATTTGCTTATGATGGAGATGCAGACCGCTGTATTGCTGTAGACGATCAGGGAGAAGAGGTAAACGGCGATCTGATTATGTATGTGTGCGGCAAGTACATGAAGGAATGTGGTAAACTGAATAATAATACCATTGTAACAACAGTGATGTCCAACCTGGGATTATATAAAGCCTGTGACAGAGAGGGAATTTCCTATGAGAAAACAGCAGTAGGAGATAAGTATGTGTGCGAAAATATGATGGCCAATGGTCATTCTATTGGTGGAGAACAGTCTGGACACATTATTTTTGCAAAACATGCTACCACTGGAGATGGAATTCTCACTTCCCTGAAACTTATGGAGGTTATTATTGAGAAAAAACTGCCGCTTAGTACTCTCACAAAAGAAGTAACCATTTATCCGCAGGTTTTGAAAAATGTGAGAGTTTTGGATAAAAAAGCAGCCAGAGAGAATGAAAAAGTAGTAGAAGCTGTGAAACAGGTAGAAAATGCTCTTGGAAATGATGGAAGAATTCTGGTTCGAGAAAGTGGTACAGAGCCATTGATTCGTGTGATGGTAGAGGCTGCTACAGATGAAATTTGTGAACGCTATGTGAATCAGGTTCTAGAGGTGATTGAAGCAGAGCATCTCATGGCGTAAGTCTGATTACAGAAAGAGAAGAGGGAAAACAGGTGAAGAAGGGCATATTATTCGCTGTTGCCGCGGCTCTTTGCCTGCTGGCCGGTTGTAAAGATAAAAAACTTACAGAGTATGAGAAGGGCATAGAAAAGTTGGAGCAGCAGAAGTATGAACAGGCTGTGAAACACTTTGAAAATGCCATACAAAAAGGAGACAAGTCAGAATTAGCCTGGAGGGGGATCGGCATTGCCAGAACAGGACAAGGTGCCTATGATAAAGCAGAGGAAGCTTTTGTGACAGCGCTTGGTGTGACAGAGAAAAAGCAAAAAGCCTTGCAAAAGGATTTATCTCTCTATTTGGCAGATGCACAATACCACCAGGAAGATTATAGCGGTTGTATTGAAACTTGTGACCAGCTTTTAGAATCAGGGAAAGAAAAAGATGCTTATTTCCTCAGAGGAAGTGCGTATCTTTGTAGAAATGAATACAAAAAGGCTGAAAAAGACTTTCAAAAGGTCCTCTCTGATTCGCCAGTTTACCAGGACTATCTGGATATTTATATGGTTTATCAGGCCTGTGACCTTACTGCAGATGGGGTAGAGTATCTGGAGGAGGGACTAAAAAAGAAAGGAAACTCTCCAGAAGATTTTTACCAAAGGGGCAGAATGTACTATTATCTCTTTGAATATAAAGATGCAGAAAAAGCATTGAAAAAAGCAAAGAAAAAAGGTTATGACCAGGCATTGGTGTACTTAGGGAAGATTTACGGAGAGAATCAGGACTGGGATGAGGCTTTGGCTGTGTACGAAGAATGCCTGGACGTAGAAGGGTTGGAAGCCGAGGGATACAATGGATTGGCTGTCTGCGCTGCCACTGAAGGCGACTATGAAAAGGCTCTCTCTTATGTTGAAAAAGGGCTGAAACAGGATGACTGGGAGATGAACCAGATACTTTTGTTTAACCAGATTGTATTTTATGAAAAATCTATGAACTATGGTTCTGCAAAAGAAAAAGTTACAGCGTATTTGGAGATGTATCCAGGGGATAAAGATGCTGTGAGAGAAGGGTATTTTTTGGAAACCAGATAAAAAGTTATAAAAAACCAGAAACCGGATATTAATAGAATCCGATTTCTGGTTTTTTCATTCATAATTGTAAGCCGTGTTTTGAAATTCTGTGAGAATAGGGCTTGTTTTGATATGGAGAAGGAAGTATCATAAAGAAAGAATAAGAAGAGGAGAAGAATATGGAGTTATACGAATTCAAAGAAGAGCAGGAACGGGTGATTCTGGTTGGCGTTCAGACCAGAGATGGAGATGACACACTGGATTCTCTGGAAGAGTTAAAAGATTTAGTGAAAACAGCAGGAGCAGAGGCTGTTGGTATGGTAGTGCAGAGCAGGGATAACATACATCCTGGTTACTATGTGGGTACTGGGAAACTGGAAGAAATCCGTATGATGGCAAGAGCTTATGATGCTACAGGGATTGTATGTGATGATGAATTATCACCTTCACAGATGAATAACCTAGAGAGGGAGTTGGAACTGAAAATCATGGATAGAACCATGGTGATTCTGGATATTTTCGCGGCCAGAGCCCGTACCAGTGAAGGAAAAATACAGGTAGAGTTAGCACAGCTTCGGTATCGGGCATCCAGATTAATAGGTCTGGGTACATCCATGTCCCGTCTCGGAGGTGGAATTGGAACCAGAGGCCCTGGTGAAAAGAAACTGGAGATGGACCGCCGTTTAATCAAGGTACGGATTTCACAGCTGAAAAAAGATTTAGAGCAGGTAAAACGTCACAGAGAGTTGCTTCGTGAGGGAAGAAGCAGAGAAAATATTATGACAGCAGCTATTGTAGGATATACGAATGCTGGAAAATCTACGCTTCTCAATACATTAACGGATGCACAGGTATTAGAAGAGGATAAGCTTTTTGCAACCCTGGATCCCACTACCAGAATCTTAGAGCTGCCAGGTAAGCAGAGCCTTTATCTGACAGATACCGTAGGATTTATCCGGAAACTGCCACACCATTTAATTGAGGCTTTTAAAAGTACTCTGGAAGAAGCAAAGTATGCAGACTTTATTATTCATGTAGTAGATGCTTCTAATCCACAGAGAGATGAACAGATGTATGTGGTATATGAGACATTGAAAGAATTAGAAGTAGGGGATAAGAAGATTGTCACCTTGTTCAATAAACAGGACAAGGTTTTGGAGCCAGAGATCTTTCGGGATTTTAGGGCAGATTATGTGTTGAAAACAGCAGTCAAAACAGGGGAAGGGATCGAGGAGCTGAAAGAAATTCTGGAAAAGATTATTACAGAAGACCAGATTTATCTGGAACGGACCTTGGGATACCATGAAACCGGACAGATTCAGTTGATTCGGAAATATGGACAGTTGTTGTCAGAGGAATACACAGCAGAGGGGATTGAAATCAAAGCGAGAGTACCAAGGAATATCTACGGAAAAATTGGTGGGAAGTAAAAAACAAGAAGCTCTCATAGAAGATTAGGCGTTAAAGACACTAATCTTCTATGAGAGCTTTTTATCTTAAAGGTTCTTAGTTCTGTTTTTTCTCTGCTTCAGCCAGCATCATTGCACGAACTTTTAATGGCAGTCCAAACAGGGTGATAAATCCATCTGCATCATGGTGGTCATATAAATCACCAGTTGTAAAGGATGCCAGAGATTCATTATAAAGACTGTATGGAGAAGTTGTTCCTGCTTTAATAATATTTCCTTTGTAAAGTTTGAATTTCACTTCACCAGTTACATATTTCTGAGTAGATTCTACGAATGCCTGGAGTGCTTCACGAAGAGGTGTGAACCATTTTCCCTCGTATACCACCTGAGCAAACTGGCTTCCAAGTTTTTTCTTCATTTCCATGGTGTCTCGGTCTAATACCAGTTCTTCTAACTGCGCGTGAGCTTCCATAAGAATTGTTCCGCCTGGTGTTTCGTATACGCCACGAGATTTCATTCCAACTACACGATTTTCTACAATATCAATAATACCAATTCCGTTTTCACCGCCCAGACGATTCAGTTCTGTGATGATTTCAGAAACCTTCATTGCTTTTCCGTTTAAGGTTTTCGGTACACCTGCTTCAAAAGTAATGCTAACTTCTGTTTCTGCATCTGGTGCTTTCTGTGGTGGTACACTTAAAACTAATACGTGGTCATAATTTGGAGCTTCTGCAGGGTTTTCCAGCTCCAGACCTTCGTGGCTGATATGCCATAAGTTCCGGTCACGGCTGTAGCTGTGGCTT
>CAJKMA010000090.1 GCA_905200905.1 uncultured Bacillota bacterium | reverse complement strand
TGCGACCTCCTGGTCCCAAACCAGGCGCTCTAGCCAAGCTGAGCCACACCCCGTAAGTGCTTTTTCTTGTCCGCCGTAACTCTCTTGCCCGGCGACAAGGTATACTATACCACTTGTCTTTAAATATGTCAACACTATTTTTGAATTTTTTTTATTTTTTTTTGCAAAAGTTTTTTTATGGTATTTTTCCCCTTATGAAACCACATGTTTTCTGCCGGATAATGTACTACAAAATTCCATTATCCAGCAGTATTCTTGCATCAATCGTCTAGGTAATGTACTGTATAATGAGCCTGTCCATTTCTATCTAACTCCATAATGATATAACTAGGCTCCCTTCCCCATTGTCTTGGATAAGACAGACTTCCTGGATTTAAAATCGTGATATCCTCCTGAATGTCCACCTCCGGACGGTGAGTGTGTCCATACATAACAATCTGTGCTTTTCTGGACAATGCCTCTTCCTTCAACCGGCTGGTTCCAACGGAAACCCCGTAATAATTTCCATGGGTAATAAAAACACGGTGGCTTCCCAACCAAAATTCTTCTTCTCTAGGCAAATCGGAAAAGAAATCATTATTTCCTGCCACCATATGAATAGGGCACTCCACAATCTGTTCTATATAGTCCTCATGACCTTCCACGTCTCCTAAATGAATGAAATGATCAATATGTCCTACTTTCTCCAATACAATCTCTAAGTTTCTGTCATGTCCATGTGTATCACTAACAATCAATATCTTCATGCAACAGAATCCTCTCCATTTGTTTCTCTTTTCTTTTTTATGATGTGCTTTATAACAGCGCTTCTTTTTCCAATAATGCTTTCATCTTTCTCAAAGCATTCCCCCTGTGGCTAATACTGTTTTTGTCCTCTGGTGAAAGTTCTGCTGTACTCATTCCGCGTTCTGGAAGATAAAAGATAGGATCATAACCAAAACCATTTTCCCCTCTCTCTTCATATCCGATTCTTCCCTCAATGGTGCCTCTAACTACCATTTCCCGTCCATCTGGAAATGCTGCTGCAATAGCGCAGACAAATCTAGCAGTACGCTGTTCATCTGGCACTCCCTGAAGCCGTTCAATGAGATTCTGATTCTTAATGCGGTAGGAGGTCTCTTCTCCCATGTATCTAGCAGAATAAATTCCTGGTTCCCCATTTAAATAATCAATCTCCAGACCGGAATCATCTGCCATTACCATCTCTCCTGCCAGCTTGCACACTTCTCTCGCTTTAATTAAGGCATTTTCCTCAAAAGTATTTCCATCTTCTACAATATCTGCTGTAATACCAGCCTGTTTCATAGAAAGAATTTCCAAAGGAAGCTCCCCAAGGATTTCCCTGATTTCCACCATCTTATTCTCATTTCCTGTAGCAAAAATCATTCTTTTCATGTATGTCAACTCCTCTCTTGCATCCTATTCCACTGCTTTCTTCTTTTTAGGAGGTTTTGGTCCTAAAAATTGGTAAAAATACGTTTTCATCATACCATTGTAAATTTTCCGGTTTTTATCTGCTTTCCTGCCAATATAGCGTTCTGCATCCCCATATGCAGTAATCAGATACATAGACCAGGAATCTAGCCCATCATAGCTTTTCCCAATGGTTTCATAAAGAGCCGGAAGATTTTCCCGTTCCTCAATCCTCTCTCCATATGGAGGATTAGTTACCACGAATCCATATTTCTTAGGATGACTTAAATCTTTTACATCTCTCTGTTGAAAATGAATGAGTTTCCCTACTCCTGCCAATCTGGCATTCTCTCTGGCTGCTTTTATAATTTCTCCGTCTAAATCATATCCCTGGATATCCGTCTCAATATCCAAATTTACTAGATCATTGGCTTCATCGTGTATATTATACCAATGCTTTCTGGAAATCAGATTCTTCCAGTCTTCCGACAAAAAGCTGCGGTTCATCCCAGGCGCAATATTGGCTGCCATCATGGCCGCCTCAATCGGAAAGGTTCCACTTCCACAGAAAGGATCCACTAGGATTCTGTCTTTATTCCAAGGAGTAAGCTTCAAAAGGGCCGCTGCCAAGGTTTCCGTAATAGGCGCCTTGCTGGTAAGCTGGCGATAGCCACGTTTGTGAAGAGATACGCCTGTGGTATCAATTCCAATGGTAGCCACATCTTTCATAAAAGCAACACGAATAGGATAACTTGGCCCATCTTCTTCAAACCATCCTACATGATATACAGATTTCAACCTCTCTACCATGGCTTTCTTCATAATAGACTGTATATCAGACGGGCTGAAAAGCTGACTTTTCACAGAATTTGCCTTTGCCACCCAGAACTTTCCATCCACAGGAATATAATCTTCCCATGGAAGATCTTTTGTTTTCTCAAACAGCTCCTCAAAGGTCACTGCCTTAATCTTTCCAACTTTTAAAAGAATTCTTTCTGTTGTTCTCAAAAAAATATTCGCTCGCACAATGGCTTCAGCATCCCCTAAAAAGGTTACCTTTCCATCCTCTACCTCGCTAATCTCGTATCCTAAGTCCTGGATTTCTCTTTTCAACACTGCTTCCAGTCCAAAATGGCAGGGTGCAATGAGTTCAAATGTTTTCATCAAAGCTGTAGCTCCTTCACAATTTCTCCGTTAAATCCACGGATACTGAATAATCCATTCTCCAAAATTGCATATGTGGGAATATTCCCTTCTTTTGGAATAGAAACAGAACCTGGATTTAAAATGGTATAGTTTTCTTTTTTCTCTGCACGAAGCACATGCGTATGTCCATGAACAAAAATATCCCCTTGCTTCATAGGCGGAAGATTCTCTTCATTGTACACATGTCCATGACTTGCATAGAGAGTTCTCTCTCCATCCATAAGAATGCAATAATCTGCCATAATAGGGAACTGCAGCACCATCTGATCAACCTCTGCATCACAGTTGCCCCGCACCACATAAAGCTGTTCTTTTACCTCATTGAGCATTTGGATTACCTGCTTTGGTGCATAATCCTTGGGCAGATCATTTCTCGGACCATGATAAAGCAGATCGCCCAATAAAATCAGGCGGTCTGCCTGTTCTTCTTTATACGCATCCAGCATCTTCCTGCAATAATATGCAGAGCCATGTATATCTGAAGCAAACATATATTTCATAAGTTTCGGTTCTCCTTTTGTTTTTTTCATTATTTTGCATTATTCCTGATTCATTTTTATTCTACTATGCTCTGTGGAAAAAAACAAGTTAGAACCTTGATAACATCGAATTCCTCCTACTACAGATTTCACCTGATATCCCATTTTCGTCAATTCCCTTGCAGCAAATAAGCTGCTGCTTCCTCTCTCACAGTAGAGAATGAGCTGTTTTTTCCTTGAAAACTGCCTACAAGTATTCAGATTTTCATAGGGTATATTCACAGCAGTCCTAATGTGACTCTTCTTGTATTCCTCTGGTGTCCGTAAATCTATAATCACCGCATCCGGCCTGTTAATATAACCATCCAGGTCTCTTGCGGAAATCGTTTCAATAGGCAGCATAAACTAGGTTTCCTTTTTATTTTAGTATATGGCACAAAAGAGCAGAATGTCTCAAAAAGGTGGGTCCCCAAAAACTGTCTGCTCTTTATTTTTTCTTTCCCACATGAGGCAATTCTTCATTTCCGATTCCATGGTGTGTACCTGTATAGACACTATCCTCCACTCTCACAGCATACTCTTTTTCACCGCTTGCATTACCAATTATTCCACCTATATCATTGCGATAGACAATTTTTCCCGTTTGATCCTTATATTCTTCAGGGTCATTAATTTCTATTTCTCCGGTATTTTTACAATGGATAATCTAGAAAAACGCATCTTTCGAATTGATATATTTCGCAGATTTCTCATCATTATCTGTAGATAAATATAACCCTTTTCCTACTTTTCCAACAATTCCTCCGATGATTCTGGAAAGTGTAAACGTCTTACTGTTTTCAATTTCCTTTCTCTGCTCTTCTATCAGTACTCTATTATTTATAAATAATCTTCCTGTGTTGGTACACGTTTCGATGATACTTGGAACGCCTCCCATCCCCCAGTTTCCGGCAATGCCTCCCAGATAACCATTGATCTGAAGTACCGTTATTTCTCCACTATTGCTGCATTTCTGCATTTCCAGTGAACAGTTGCCATTGCCATCCTTCTGTACCGGATCATAAGCAGAACCTACAATCCCGCCTGCACAGAGAGGTGCTGTCACAGTTCCCTCATTACTGCATCCTTCCAGCCGGACATTTGCAATATCTTTTTCGTCTTCTAATGTAAAAATCCAATGTGCCAGAATACCGCCACTATATATGCCATTTTCTGAGGTAACCAGATTTCCTGTATTTATACAATCTTTAATCAGCGTATCACCGGACCAGGTCATCATCAAACCTGCAATACCTCCCACCATTCCAGTAGTCAGGTCTGCTTCATTTCTACAATTTTCAACTACCAGATTATTTCCATGTTCACTTTTCCCCTGACAGTTTAATTTTCCGGCAATGCCTCCCACATTACCTTCCGTAAGGGATGTAACTTCCCCCGTATTCGTACAGTTTTCAATCCTCATGCACCAGTGATTGTTAAAATTGTTTGCTTCTCCTACAATCCCTCCCACAGACATGGTTCCTGTTACTGTTCCTGTATTTTTACAGCTGGTAATGGTTGCCAGACGGCTCATATATTTCTTGCTTCCTGTAGAGCTCATAAACATCTTCCCTGCAATCCCTCCTGCACAGACCGATGTATCAGAAGGTTTTGTCCCTTCTTCCAGAGTGCATTCGAGCGTTCCTGAATTTTCGCAGCCTGAAATCATGCCCCCTGTGCTTGCAACAACACCGCCTACACGGTCAGTATTTCGTACTCCAAAATAAATCGTGCCGTAGTTCACACAATTTTCCAGATTTCCACCATTTCCTGCAGCGACTCCTCCAAGTGCACTCATGGAATCCTCCCGTTTCTGCCGGATAGTGCCACTAAAACTGCAGTTTTTGACTGTGGAAAATGGTCCCCTTTGATCATCTTCTTCCGTATATTCCACTTCATCTGCAGCGGAACGCCCTCCCCAAATACTGCCAGCCACACCGCCTGCACTTCCATCAAATACTTCAATAACAGCATTGCTTGTACAGTCAGACACAAGTGATTCTCCTGCCACATTTGCTACAACGCCTCCAACCGTAGCCTCTATGCCAGACACGCAAATATAAGATGATTCCAGATTCACATTTTGAACCTTAGCATCCCTAATCGTATCAAACAGACCATATGCTTTCTCGTGAGAATCGTTATTCAGATTTATATACATACCTGATATCACATGTCCATTACCATCAAAATTCCCCTTAAATTCACCAAGGCCATCTTGACCAATAGGCCTCCAGCTATATTCCGGCCCATTTTGCGGCCATTGAGCAAAGTCCGAAATATCATTCAGGACAATATCTGCTGTCAGCACATAACTGGCCTTTGCGTAATCTTCCTGATAGCTTTCCTCCGCTTCTTTTCTTATGAGTTCTTCCAGCAGTACTAGTTCCGCTGCCGATGCAATCTGATAAGGGTTCCCTTCTGTTCCGTCTCCTCCTGAAAACGCATCTGCCGCTTCTATATATTTTGGTTCCGGTAAATCCCTGGTTATATATTCGTATTCCGACACTTCATAGTCTGTTTCCGTGCTTTTGTGTGCTGCATCTTTGCTCTTAGAATCACTACATCCCGTCAAAGTACTGATACAAAGCCCTCCGGCAAGCATCAGTGACATCCATTTTTTCATTGCCATCCTCCCCCAATTTTCAATAATTTCGTAACCTCAGGCTAACCTGAGCTATAAAACATCCATCCTCATACCCGCTTTGAAAATCTCCTGCATACTTAGCGGCAATATCTGCCAGTATTTTATGTCCATAACCTGTTCCCCATATTTTGTTTTTGTGGCTTTCAGAAACGGTATTCCTGCATATGATAATCAGATATTCCCGGACAATGCCGCTGCTTAATATAATCTTACTCTCTTCCCCTTCTGACCTCGCACCCTTTCCAGCTCTTATGGCATTATCCATGAGATTTCCAAAAATCATACACAAATCAAGTTCTGCAATTCCGGTTGTACCGGGAACCATCAGATTTACTGCCAAAAAAATTCCTTCTTTTTTACAAACCTGTTGTTTTTCCGTTAAAATTGCATTGACAACAGGAATACTGCAGAAAGGATATTCCTTTGTAGCACTAATACGCACAGAAAGTTCTTGAAGGACATGTTCTGCCTCATTTATCTCTCCTTGCCCCATTAAATCCAGTATTGATGTAAGAATCCTTCCATAATCGCTGCGGAGCTTTTCCAATTCCTGGCGATGGAGCTCAACCTGGTCGTAATGTGTTTTTTTCAGCTCTGCTTCCTGTTGAAGCTTTCGTACACTTTCCTTAATTTCCCTTTTCTCTGACTGACTGAAAAAAAGCAGGGAAATACTAAATTCCAACCCAACTGCACCGCTCATATAAATAGCATAAATGTTATGGTCAATCTCTGCAGACTTTGACCATCTTAAAATGCTCATCACCATAAAGACACACACCAATTGAAGCATCACAGCAATCCATATGGGCTCTGCTACGATTCCTTTCTTTTTCTGGATTTTCAATACAATTACTGTATAAATACTGTTCATAAAGATTGACAATACTGCAATCATGACACACCGTTCTGCCATATAGGGATTCCCAAAATCCGGCTGAAGGAAATTCAGATTTTTTACTTGGCCAAAGCTAAGATAAAGAATAAATTCCGCTAAAATATTTTGGAGAAGCAGCATTGCTCCATGAGTAAACCTGATCCACATCCTATCTTTATAAAAATAAAGCAGCACCAAAACGTGGGTAACTGACAGCAGTGCCGGATGCAATATACCATAGTACACCGGTGGCACCACGAACATGCACTTAATAAACACAAAGATAAAGTTCCACGCAAACCAGTTCAAAATCCTCATTTTTCTGCCGCCCCTGTCGTCCCGCCCGGTCAGCAATTTTTCAAGGCAGATTCCTTCTGTAAACAACGCCATGCCCTGTACAAAGGTACAAATAATCCGAAAAAGCAATCCACTTTCACTCATGGTTTTCCCTCCCCGGAATCTGATTCTTTTGTTTCTTCAACATATTTCAACAAAGCTGCAATCACATTCCCTGCTTCCTCCAGTCTCTCATTTTTCAAAAGAAACAACACAGATGTAAGAATATTATTATAATCATGTCGCAGTTTTGCCATTTCTTCACGTTGCGCTTCAATCTGCTCATAACGTAATTTTTCCAGAGCCATTACATGAGAAATCCTGTCTGCCTCTTCTTTCGCCTCCCGTTTTTCCAGGTAGCTCAGATACACCATTACCAGAATAAATTCCAAAATCATCCATGTACACAGCATAATCATATGCAGGTCACTGGTTCTGTCCTGCGGCTTTTTGAGACCCCAAAGCCCAAACAGCACAAGAAAGGAAGGTAGAAAGATTGCAATCCATATTGGATTAACCTCCTTTCTTCCCGTCTTTCTCAACCTTAACACAATTGTTATATAAACTATATTCAATAAGACCGAAATTGCAGAATTTATCACACACCTCTCTGCCAGATATGGGTTCGTAAACGGCCTGTATTTAAAATCAAGATTCCTGGGTTCTCCCAAAATTACCATTAATGCGAAATCCGGAAGTGCGTTCTGCATTAATACCATACTGGCATGAGATATTTTAACCCATGCCTTATCACGATAATAATAAGCCAGCATAAAGACAAATTCCAATGACATAAGAAAAGGATTTACAAGCGTGATATGAACGTAATTTACTGGTGTTAAGCATTTCGCAAACACCAGGGTACCGATAAGGACATACCAAACTACAAGCCTTTTCCTTCTGGAACCACGCTCTCCTCTCCCTGTCAGCAGAATTTCTAGACTGGTTGCCATCCCCAGTCCTGCCATGCTCTGAGAAATTGCACTCATCAATTGATAAAATAAACCGGTTTCCATCATATAGTCTTACCCAAATACAGAAAAAAACTTTTCCGCACCCTTTCCTGATGAACCTTACTGATTGGTACCTTCAGTCCGTCTGAAAGGAAAATTTCATTTCCTTCTATATGCTTTACTCTGTTCAAATTGACAAGAAAACTTTTATGGCATTGAATAAAAGTAGACGGCAGCTTTTTATGAATATTGCTGAGCTTATCGTAAATGGAATATGTACCATTCTCTGTATGAATGAAAACTCTGTGATTATTACTTTCCAGATAGAGAATACAATCCATTGGTATCATATGAGTTTTTCCTCTTACCGAAAAGGTAAACACACTTCTTAGGTTCTTCTTCTCATGTATCTTATCCAGATATTGTTCAAGGATTTCTTTGTCCAAAGGTTTCATCAGATATCCTGCAAGATTTGCATCCGCAAAAAA
>CAJKMA010000089.1 GCA_905200905.1 uncultured Bacillota bacterium | reverse complement strand
TCTCTGTATTAAATTTATTTTCTGTTACATCTATATTATATATCAAAATAAAGATTCGTAAACAGAAAATTCTGTTTTACTATAAAAGCTACCATCATTAAGACAGTAGCTCTTACTAATATACATATTAAATCTTTACATCTGAATATCCAGCATAAAAACAAGTTCCTATATTCCCATAATTTCCATAATTACCAATGTTCCCATAGTTTCCATATACACCATAACATATCGATTTATAAGCTGAATTATTATTATAAAGTAATCTCCTTTTATCTACTATTTCTCCTAAATAATATCCCTGCATATTAATAAAAATACCTTCATTCTCCAAATAATGACCAATGTTTCTCCCCTGAACATCATGCAATTGTCCACTCACAAAATTTGCTATATGTCTACCATGACTATCGTGTAAATCAATCATATTTTTTATTCTCCTTATCCTCTACATTGTTTTCGTAATGCTTCTATCGCTTCATTAATTGCATCATTATCAGGTTCATTATTATCCCATTCATCCCAAAAATCCTTTGTTGCACTAATTGGTCTATGTGTATCTAACGGTTTATCTAATACTATTTTACTAGGTAATAATATAGCATCTCCTACCACTAATGCTTCTCCCACATCAAGCAAAGGCAAGAATTCTATTGTACTTTTCAATGAATCTGGTAGCAGATTTTTAATTACACCTTTATCTCTTTCATTAGTCAATCTCAAAACCACAAAATTATTGCATTGACTTAATATAGTTTTACTAACATCTGCTGGTCGTTGGCTAACTGCCAAAATCGATACCCCATACTTTCTTCCTTCCTTTGCTATTCGCTCAAAATTATATAATGCTTGCTTTTGAACCGCATCAGCATCCTCCTTTATAGGTAAATACAAATGTGCTTCGTCACAAACAAGTGTAAACGGTGTTCGTTTTTGTTCATTCATCCAAAACTGAATATCATATAATAATCTCGCCAACGTTCCTGTTACAACAGGTAGAACATCAGATGGAACTTCTGAGAAATCAATTATCTTAATCCCTTTTTGACCACTCTGATAGCCTAACAAGCGACAAGCCAAATTTGCCAACCAATTATACATTTGAATCTCATCCGTTGGTTGAAACATAAATCCATAAGTTTTATCTGCAATCTTAGTTTCCAATCTAGAAATGAATCGTGTTAATTTACCTTCCCATTCTCCTTTAATCGGACCATTTTTCCCCATACCTTTTCTAGTATCATCATCTTTTAACAACTCTAATAAATCTGTCATTAAAAATGGAATCGGCGAATCAACAGTAAATGTTTTCAATGTATCTGTCTTTCCTTCTCTAGTCAACGTTGCTTCTTTTAAACTGCGAATGTGCAACGTAAATCGAGATGCCTGATTCGGAGCATTTGAATCACTTCTATCTAAAATCATTGATAAGAGTTCTTCTCGGTTAAGTAACCAATATGGCAAGAACAAAGCATCGTCGTTCGACGTTTCCAAATCCCCAGGACCTGCAATCTTAAAAGATTGTGCAATTGCATCTGTCCTCTCCGTTAAACTTTTATATTCTCCATGCATATCAAACACAATAATATTAGTATATTTCAATTTACTTGCTTTTTCTAATATATTTGCCACACACCAACTTTTTCCCGATCCTGTACTTCCCAAAACAGCTGCATGTCGCTGAAAAAACTTGTTGCCATCAAGTACTGCTTCTGCACTTGTATCCATCATAAAAGAACCAATTTTCAATCGTTTATCTGTATCAATATCTTTCCCCAAAATATTCATAAAATTTTGAAGGTTCTGACCTATAATCTCATAACATTTACTTTCAATTTGCGGAAAAGTTTCAACACCTCTTTTAAACAAATCATGTACAGAACCGTATACAGAATAATATGTACCTATTACACTTACTTTAATGTAATCAGTGGACGATGCCATCATCTCATCAATTTCATTATCTTCGTCCATATAAGTCTCCATATACTTTCGAGTCACTTTGTCAATGAGTGCAATTAAATTTTCATGTTGCTTTGATGTTTCTATCGCCACGAGATTTCCTACACAAATCTTGTTCATCAGATTACTATTTTCAATTTCAATAATAATCTGCTCTGTATCAACATGTGTTACATGTCCTAACATATCATTTTCCGAAAACACTAACAAATTTCCCATCAAAATACCTCCTTTATCATTTCATGCAAATCCCACAAATTTATTCCTGACAAAATAGTTTCACCTATTGAATTCAATATTTTTGTATCATTACTATTGGCATGACAAACCGCAGTAATTCCAGCACATTCTTTAACTATGTTTTCCGCTTTTGTTGACAATGAATGAGTAAGAATAGTTGCTATATCTCTGGAAAGCCTTGATTTATAAGGTTTTCCAGAGATTTTTCTTTTTATTGGCTACAAATTGGCTACATCTGCCATTTGGCTACTATCTGGGACTGTTGTTCCGTTGATAGCTTAGAAACAGAAACACCCAAGGAGATAACAAATATGTTTGATAGCATAGGAAAATTAACAAGCAAGATACAGTTTGAATAAAATTTCCGGATGCCAAGTGGCACCCGGAAGTGAGAGAGATGTCCTCAATCGTGCTAAGACGTTTGTGATTTGTAACGCATCTGCAACAAATCTTCGGATAAACCCTGATTTTTCCGCTGTTTTCGGTTACCTAAACGTTAATCTTAGTTCTCCAAGAGCTAATCTGACCTACCCAAGAGATAATCGGTTCTTTTTGCTGGAAAACGGAAGTGAAATTTTGTATAATATAGAAAAATCAGAAAGGGGTGCAGAAATGAAGAATGGAAAGATCTGCATTTTGATTGCAGATGACGAGAAGGAAATCCGGGATATTTTGCGGCTGCTGCTGACGGGGGAAGGCTATGCAGTTTGTACAGCGGAAAATGGAAAGGAAGCATTAGTGTTGGCTTCGGCGGAGGTAGATCTTTACCTTTTGGATGTGAATATGCCGGAACTATCTGGTTTTATGGCAGGATCAGAAATCCGAAAACAATTTAATGCTCCTATTATTTTTCTGACAGCCTATTCCGGGGAATCGGACAAGGTTATGGGCTTTTCTGCGGGGGCAGATGATTATATTGTCAAGCCCTTTTCCAATATGGAGCTTTTGATGCGGGTGAAAGCGATTTTACGCAGGAGTGCCCGTGGGACGGCACCAGCGCAGGAGGAAAAGAAGAGCCATATCCCTTTTGGGGATCTAATTTTGGACTTGGAATGCCAATCCGTGCTGCGACAAGGAGAGGTCATTGTCTTAACGTATACAGAATTTAAAATACTGGAATTATTGGTCACCCATAAAAAGAAGATCTATTCTCTGGAAAACATTTACCAAAGCATTTGGGAAGAAGATGCGGTGGGGGATAGTGCTATCATGGTGCATATCAAAAATATCAGAAAGAAACTGGAGGATGATTCCAGAAATCCAAGATATATCAAAACTGCTTGGGGACGGGGGTATTATGTTGATCAGTGAAAAAAGAAGAAATACCCCCAAATTGTCCAGAGAGATTATGGGGCTTTTATGTATCACGGCGGCAATTGCTTTATTCTTCTTTGGCTTTTTATATTTGACGGCAAATGCCATTGCTTCGACTTATCTCCTTGAAAATGATATTTTGCTGACAGAAGGACAGCTGCTGACGTTGCAGGGGGGGATCCGCAGCCTCAGCCTATTGTCGGCGGTGCTTTTATTTCTTGCCCTGTTTTTGTTTCTTTTGGGGCAGAAAATGGCTTATCTGAGGGAGATCATTCAGGGGGTGGAAGCCCTGCGTACCCATCGGATGGATTTTACCATGCCCATTGAGGGGGACAATGAATTGAAGGAACTGGCAGAAAGCATCAATTTCCTTTCGGAAACAGAACGGCGGCTGCGGCAGCTGGAAACAGAGTTGCAGGCGGAAAAGGAACAGTTGATCCGTGATCTTTCCCACGATATCCGTACCCCTCTGACGGCGATGTTATCTTATTCTGATTATTTGGGGCGGAAAGAGACATTGGAGCAGGAGGAAGTGCAGGAATACATTGCCCTGGTGCAACGAAAAGGCCAGCAGATCAAGGCACTGACTGACAGATTATTGGATAGCGGCAGCAGAGATTTAGAAACCATTGAGGATGGCAAGCTGCTGATGGAGCAGCTTGCGGGAGAATGGGAAGAAATTCTGGAGAATACGTTTCCCTGTATCGTAGATACAAAAAATTGTCCCGCATTCTATGGATCTTTCGATATTCAGGAGCTGCGGCGGATCTTTGATAATCTTGCTTCTAATGTGGAAAAATATGCGGATCGGGAGCAGCCTGTGGAATTGCGGATCGATGCTGTGGATAAACGCCTTCGGGTCTGCCAAAGGAATGGAATCAAAACGGGCACGGTTCCGGTGGAGAGCAATCAAATCGGCTTGGAAAGTATCCGGCGGATCGCCGCTTTGTATGGCGGGATGGTGAAAGTTTCCATAGAGCAAGGAATTTTTTCTATCCAGATCACGCTTTCTGAGGTTGATGGGTCACATCTTTAGAATTCTTTAGAATTGCTTGGCAAATTTCTTTAGACTGCTATGCTATGATGATCTCAGAAAAGAAAAAGAAAGTGAGGAATGTATTATGGCATTAGGTTTATTGTTAGTTTTATTTATGGTAATGAGTATCATTAGTGTGATGGGGTTGGTGCTTTTGTTCCTTTTGAAAGGAGAAAAAGGGCAGAAGGCTGTGTTTTACTTTATGGCGGTATGGGGCATGGTCATCGCATGGATGACGGCGAATAGCTATCCCACCAATTATATTAAGGAGCAGTTGATCGCCTGGGCGTTTGGTGCACTTGCTGTGATTGCACTGCTGGTACAGATTTGTGGCAAAAGCGAAAGATCTTTCCTGACAGCAAAGGTGTTGGTAGCGGCATCTGTTGTGCTAGGAATGGTGGCTCTGTTTGTAATATAATGTAAAGAATGCTCCGTAGGAAAGAGATTTCCTGCGGAGCATTTTCGTTTTGGGTTGACGCTGAAATGATATGGGGGTATGATGAAAAATTAGAGAGGAAAAAAGAAGACGAAGAAGGAGAATAAAATGGATTCATTACAAAAGATATATTGCAGGGCATTCCAAGGGGCATTCGCTGTGCGGTTTATGACAAGGTGGTGGCGAACCCTACCATTACTAATATTGAAGAAGCCAGGACACTGTATCTGGAAAGCGGCACAAAGGCGATCATTGCCTTTGGCGGCGGCTCTGCCATGGACTGTGCCAAGGTGACAGGGGCTTGTATCGTAAAGCCCAACAAGCCTATCCATAAAATGAAGGGATTGCTGCGCATCTGCAAGAAATTACCTCTGCTCATCGCTGTACTCACTACAGCCGGTACAGGCAGCGAGACAACGTTGGCGGCAGTCATCACAGACAGCGGCGCAAAGCATAAATATCCCATCAACGATTTTTCTTTGATTCCCAGATATGCGGTATTGAATTACCACGTGACCCTAGGTCTGCCCAAAAATATCACAGCCACAACGGGCATGGATGCACTGACCCATGCGGTGGAGACGTATATCGGTAGAAGCACCACAAAAGAGACGCGATTTATGGCAGAACAGGCCACCAGATTGATTTATAAAAACCTGAAAACGGCTTATGATGATGGACAGAATGTGAAAGCAAGAGAAAATATGCTGCAGGCTGCCTATTGTGCTGGCATTGCTTTTTCCCGTTCCTATTTGGCTATGTCCATGCCATTGCCCATTCTCTGGGGGGCCAAGTATGGCGTGCCCCATGGGCTTGCAAATGCGGTCATCCTGCCTTATTTCCTAGAGGAATATGGCCCTGCCTGTTATGGAAAGCTGGCAAAATTGGCAAGATGCATCGGTATGGTACCAAAACATACCAACGACCGCAGAGTGGCAGCGGCTTTTATCCAGTGGATAAAGGATATGAATCAATATATGAAGATCCCAGAAACGATTCAGGAAATCAGAAAAGAAGATATCCCTGCCATGGCAAAACACGTGGCAGCCGAGGGCAATCCCCTCTATCCCGTGCCTGTTTTGATGGATGCTGGGGAGTTGGAGATCATGTATGAAAAAATTATGGAGAAAAAGGAGGGAAAAGCAGATGCAGGAAAAGATTCAGAAGCAGAGGGAGTTCTTTCGAGGGGGAAAACCCATTACATTGTCCTTTCGTAAAGAAGCGCTTAAACGTTTGGGCCGTACCATTCGTGCCCATGAGGAAGAAATTTATGAAGCCCTGCGGAAGGATTTGAATAAATCTAAAACGGAAGCTTATATGTGTGAGATTGGCATGACACTGGCGGAGTTGTCCTATATGCTAAAGCATATAGATGGCTGGGCAAGAAAAAGAAATGTGCTGAGCCCTATTGCACAGTTTTCCAGTGACAGCTTTACCATTAGAGAGCCTTATGGAGTGGTACTCATCATGTCTCCCTGGAATTATCCTTTTATGCTGACCATAGAACCCCTGATCGGCGCGATTGCGGCAGGGAACTGCTGTGTGGTAAAGCCTTCTGCGTATGCCCCTGCAACCTCTGCTGTCATCTGCAAAATCCTCAGAGAATGTTTCCCTGAAGAATATGTATTGGCGGTAGAAGGAGGCAGAGTGGAAAATCAGGCATTGCTGGATCAGAGATTTGATTATATCTTCTTTACCGGCAGTGTGACCGTGGGCAAAGAAGTGATGGCAAAGGCAGCAAAGCATTTGACCCCTGTGACCCTAGAATTGGGCGGCAAAAGCCCTTGTGTTGTAGAAAAATCCGCAAAGCTGAATCTGACGGCGAAGCGTATTGCATTTGGTAAACTGCTGAACTGTGGGCAGACCTGCGTTGCTCCGGACTATATTCTGGTAGAGCGCAGCGTAAAGGATGAATTTTTGGGTTATCTGAAAAAATGGATCGTGAAGATGTACGGCGAAAATGCGACGGAAAATGGCGATTATGTAAAAATAATCAACCAGAAGCATTTCGACAGAGTATGTGGTTTGATCGACCAGAAGAAAGTGGTATTCGGCGGAAAATGGAACGAAGAGACCATGCAGATCCAGCCCACCATTATGGATAATGTAGTGGCTGGTGATGCCATTATATTTCCTTCGTTATGAATACTAACGTATTTTCCCTTCTCGTTGGCAAGTTGTTTTTACGCTTCCTATTATTGCGAATAATTTCATCCCATATTTTTTGTTCAAATGCTTCTTGATTCAAAGCCGTTAACTCTGCATCTTCAATATTATCAAGCGTCAAATATAACCTTAAATAAAATGGTGCACGAAGTATATCTGTCAATTTCTTATCACTTGGCAATACGAATCCATGTGTAATAGACAGTTCATACAGTAAATCCTTACTAATAAGATTAACATGATATGATTGTACACAAACTTCATTTAGCAACAAATTATGAAATGAGTCTTTATAGGCCGTTCTAATGGTAAGAATTATTTTCCAACCAGCAGAAATAAACATTTGAAGCAAATCCTCAAATGTTTGCTGGTTTTCTAAAACAAAATATTTTTCAACTGCATCAATATATAGAATACGATTCTCAGTCTCTTCGTACACCTTTAGTACTTCATCTATTATGAGCGTTCCATATGTCATCAAAAAATTTCTCTCGTCAGAAACATCCATGTCTGTACATCTAAATGCCAAAATAACCGTATCCTGACCGATACTAGCCATACTCTTTTTAATGAGTGCAGATTTTCCTGCACCAGCCTCACCATCTACAACTAAAGCCTGATTCTCAGACTGCAAAAAAGAATTTATATTAAACACATTATTTTCCAGAATAATGGTTTTATCATTATACGACACTTGTGTCCCAATATGATTAAAAATATCTTCTTTATGCTTTTTAAGGTTTTCACAACATTCCTGAACTGCAGAATCTGCTTGAAAGAAAACATTTCTACAAATAGTAAGTCTTTTATCCTGCATAAGCTGAGCCTCGATATTACTTAAACCTCTCCACTCAATTGTAATCCCCAGTAATTGTGCAGTATTTTCAATATTTGTCTGATATGCCGGTTTTACAATATCTTTTTTGGAACTTGGAGAAAATTCTTGACTAATATAAAAATAAAGTGTTGTAATACCAGGATAAGCTCTTGCTGCTCCTTTAACTGCATCACTTAATTCATTTTCTTTGCCAGACATAGAAACACTATCTGAATAATATTTTGCTTGAAATCCTATAAGTTTGTCCCCTACTTGAATGGGGTTCGTTTCAATATACAAGCGTGTGCGAGGGAGATTGTGGA
This sequence comes from uncultured Bacillota bacterium, assembly GCA_905200905.1. Taxonomy (GTDB): domain Bacteria; phylum Bacillota; class Clostridia; order Lachnospirales; family Lachnospiraceae; genus Blautia. The sequence continues at coordinate 172 of CAJKMA010000089.1, read as the reverse complement.
TAAAGGGATGATTTATCAATAAGAAAAGGTGTATGGTGGAAAGCAAGTCTGAAAACAAAATGATTAGGCGTTGTCAGATTCGAATAACAGACAGAAAACCTCGGATGCCCATTTTATAAGGGTTTCCGAGGTTTCTTTATGCCTGTTGGATCTATTTCTTTTGACGGAGTAT
>CAJKMA010000088.1 GCA_905200905.1 uncultured Bacillota bacterium | reverse complement strand
CCATTCTTCCAAGTGTTTTGGCACCATTGATGGTTGCTACTTTTAACATATCATAAGCAGAAACACTTCCGCCTCTTTCTTTTGTATGATACGCCTGCATCAGATACGCCATACGCAGCGCATCCAACTCATTTGAACTATCATTCGTAGCAGAACCATCACAACCAAGACTAACAAGAATTCCCATTTCCTGAAGTTTTTTAATATCCAGAATAGGGAAACCACCGAGAACTGCAGGTGCCGGACAATGAGAGATTCCTGTTCCTGTTTTCGCGATTTTTTCATATTCTTCCTGTGTTAATTCCCATGCATGTGCATAAAAAACATCTTCTCCAATAAATCCAATTTCCTCACACCAATCCAATGTACGCATTCCATAACGTTCCCGTATTCCTTCACTTTCTCCTTCTCCAAGATGCGTATGAAGCCGGACACCTTTATCTCTTGCAAGCTTTACAGATTCTACAAAGGTATCTTTATAACAATTGATTGGCTGACAAGGAGATACCACAATCTGGCTCATGGAATATGGAGACGCATCATGATATTGATCAATGAGCCGTTCACAATCCTGGAGAAATTCTTCTGTTGTTTCAACCATTGCAGTAGGGATTGAACTTCCTTCTTGTCTTGGCAGTGTATTCCCTCCACGTCCTGCATGATAACGAATTCCCAACTGGGCTGCAGCCTCCATCTGACGGTCAACCGGTCTTTTCCCTGTTGCTGTTGTATAACAATACTGGTGGTCAAACGCCGTGGTACAGCCATGTTTTAACAAGTCTGCCATTGCAGTCATAGAAGAATAATAAATAACCTGATCATCAATTTTCTGGAAAATTCGATAAATCTTATCAATCCAATCCATAACAGTTAAATGAGGATAGTCAATGGTGATCAAATTTCTCACAAAGGTCTGAAAAAAATGATGATGTGTATTAATCATTCCAGGATATACAAACTTACCTTTTCCATCAATTACCTCAGCACCTTCTGCTTGAAGATTCTTTCCGATTGCAGCAATCTTTTTTCCGTCAATCAATAAATCAGAATCATAAAAGACTTCATCTTTTGCATTGCAGGTTACAATCGCTTTTGCGTTTTTAATTAAAATCTTACTCATGTCTTTTCCTCCTAATTTTCAAGGTTCCTATCTGGAACCACGGATATACGGTTTGCCTAATTTCTCAGGCTGATTGCTCTTTCCAATAGAAAGTAACAAAGTCAGTAACGTTATAATGTATGGAAGCATAGCAAGTGCCTGTGTAGGAAGCGGAACTCCCATAGCCTGCAAACGAATCTGCAATGCATTGGCACCTCCAAACACAAAAGCAGCTCCCAGTGTACCTAGGGGTGTATATCTGCCCAGAATGACCGCAGCAAGTGCAATATATCCTCTCCCTGAAATCATATTCTCTGAAAATTTACCAAGCTGAACCAACACCAGCACTGCACCTCCGATTCCTCCCAAAACACCGTTCACAATAATTGCAGCCCACTGATGTCCATATACAGAGATTCCCGCTGCATCTGCAGACTGCGGATTTTCACCAATAGATGAGAATGCCAAGCCGGATGATGTTTTTCTATAAAATACAGATGCAAGGATCACCAGAATAAACACCAGATAAGTCATGATATCCTGATGAAAAAAAGCTTCTCCAATAAGGGGAATTCTACTAAGTACAGGAATTCTGATTCGTTTAAGCGTTTCAATCTGCTGATATGTTTCACCTGCAGACATCAATTTATATCCAAAGCTGGTAACACCTAACATAAAAATGTTAAGAGCAATACCGCTGACCGACTGATCCTGAAATAACTTAATACATAAAAATCCATGAATCAGGCTAACCATACACCCACCTAACATCCCACAAAGAAATCCCACCAGCAGACTGTCACTATAAAATGCCCCTGCAAAAGACCCAAAGGCACCGCCCAGCATAACGCCTTCCAGCCCGATGTTCAAGATACCTGTTTTCTCCAAAAACACTTCCCCTAGAGCAGCATAAATAAGTGGAACCGCCATTCGTACAGCCGCTGCCAAAAAAGCAGTAAAAAATGTAAGTGTAAAAATTTGTTCCAGCATCTTTATACCTCCTTATTCTTTTTCTTTAATGGTAATAGGCGGAACACCTTTCTTCCCAAGATCAGGAGCACCACAAATCCAATCAAAATACTGACAAGCGCAGACGGAACACCCAGCTGCCTCTGCATAGAGTTTGCTCCGACCTGCATCGCCGCAAAGGCCAATGAAGCAGCAAGCACACCCCACGGACGATTTCCCGCAATCAAAGCAATTAACACTGCTGTGTAACCGCACTCCGAAGAAATTCCTTCTATCAGCTTCTTCTGCACAGCAATGACTTCAATCACACCTGCAATTCCAGCCAGTCCACCGCTTAAAAAAGCTGACAGAACAATATTTTTAAGGACGGAAATCCCATTGCAGGAGGCTCCATGCTTGTTCATTCCCACCACTTTCATTTCATAACCAAACTTTGTTTTTTCCATAAGAATCCAGATTAATACTACTGCTGCCACAGCAACAAAAATCCCTCCATGCAGGGTAGTAGGCGGCATCAAATAAGAAAAAGTTGCTTCCCTGTCAATTCTGGCTGACTGAGGAACTGACCCCGCCGGATCCATCAAAAAGGTACGTACTGCAATTCCCAGAATATTAATCGCAATATAATTTAACATAATGGTTACAATAATTTCAGAAATACCAAATTTAGATTTCATAACCGCTGCGATCAATGCCCAGATTCCTCCACCGATAAAACCTGCTGCAATAGAAAGCACAATACGAAACCCACCTGGAACTTGTGTAAACGTTAAGGAAACCATAGCAGCAGCAATGGCACCAATATAAAATTGTCCTTCTGCACCAATATTGAAAAAACCTGTACGAAATGCTACTGCACATCCAAGTCCTGTTAAAATCAACGGGGTTGCTTTTACAAAAATTTCGCAGAATCCATTAAGATTTCCAAAAACACCTCCAAAAAACATCGCGTATGCTTCCAGAGGATTAGCTCCACATAGCAAAATCAAAACAGTCCCCATTATAATGGCTAACAGTACAATCCAGACAATATCCAGGTATTTTCTTCTAGTTCCCATTCTCTTTTTCCTCCTTCGTAATACCTCCCATCAAAAGACCTAACTGTTCCATCTCTATGTCTTCTTTTTTCTGAACTCCTACGATTCTTCCTCCGAACATAACCGCTACTCTGTCAGAAAGCTGCATGATTTCTTCCAAATCTGCTGAAATCAATATTACACTTTTTCCTTCATTTCTCTGATTCATCCAAACCTGACGTACAAACTGTGTTGCCCCAATATCCAAGCCTCTTGTCGGCTGATTAGCAATAATAAGCTTAGAATGCTCTGTGATTTCTCTTGCAAGTATTACTTTCTGCTGGTTACCTCCAGACATAAGTTTCACCGGAGTTTCTCCTCCTTGATTTCCCGAAGTTTTAATACGGTACTCCTCAATAGCTTTTTTTGCATTGTCCTTAATAGCTTTTTTCTGAAAAATTCCATTCTTCAAAAATGGTTTTTTATCATATTGGCGCAAAATCAGATTTTCTTCCACATTCATATCCAAAACCAGACCATCTCTGTGCCGATCATCTGAAATATAGGAAATACCTTTTTCAAATCGTTCCTTAATTTTCCAGGAAGCAATCTCTTCTCCCATATAACAAATTTCTCCTTGAGATATCTTCCGAATACCAGCAATCACTTCTGCCAGCTCTTTTTGTCCGTTTCCGTCTACCCCTGCAATACCAAGAATTTCCCCTTTATAAACTTCCAGGTCAATCTGATCCAAAACTGGTTTTTTATGCCCCTTTTTCACAGTAACTGCTTTTAACTGTAATGCAACTTCCTTCTGGTTTATTTCTTTTGCTTCAAAATTATAATCCAACTGTCTCCCAATCATATAATTGGATAATTCTACTGGATTTGTTTCTTTTGTAATCAGATCTTTTACTTTCTTTCCATCTCTTAAAATCGTCACACGATCACTGATACTCATGATTTCACTCATGCGGTGTGTAATAATGATTACAGCATATCCTTCTGCCTTCAATCTCCTAAGCACATTGAAAAATTTTTCTGTCTCTTTTGGTGTAAGCACGCCGGTTGGCTCATCCAAAATTAACAACTCTACATTTCTGTACAAAGCTTTTAAAATTTCTACTCTCTGCTGCTGCCCTACAGATAGTTCATGAATCTTAGCATCTGGATCCACCTGCAATCCATAACGTTCTGCCAAATCCTCCAGGCTTTTTTTTGCACTTTTCCGGTCAGCAAAAAATCCCTGCTTTTCTAATCCTAAAATCACATTATCAAGAACGGTCATTTTATTTACCAGGGAAAAATGCTGATGTACCATTCCAATTCCTTCTGCAATTGCATCTTTTGGAGAATGGAAATGCACTTTTTTGCCTTTCCAAAAAATTTCCCCTTCATCCGCAGAATAAATACCAAATAAAATATTCATCAGCGTCGTTTTTCCAGCACCATTTTCTCCAAGCAGTGCATGAATTTCACCTTTTGCCACAGTCAAATCAATATCTTCATTGGCATAGACACCAGAAAACTTTTTTCCGATATGCTTCATTTCTAATATATTCATCATATTGAAGGCTCCCTTAAAACAGGCAGGTCCAATAAAGTCTCTCTCCTATTGTCCTGCCTGCATAATTTACTATATAATACTTCTGTTAATCATTACTTTCCTGCTCTGTCTTTTGTATCGCATGGAACCTGAAAACTTCCGTCTTTTATCTCAGCTTCCTTTGCATCTACCATTTCTCTCACATCTGCAGGAATTTTGTCTTCCATTGTTTTATTATAAACCAACTCAACAATTCCTTCTGCCATTCCAAGTTCTTTTACTTCTCCCTTAAAGTTTCCATCTTGAATATCTGTAACGGCTGTTTTAATTAGTTCCGGAACATGATATACCGCTGAAGAAAGAACTGTATTTTCAGCAAGAGAGCTCTGGTCATATGAATCACCTGTAGCAAATAAGCCTGCATCCTGTGCTGCATTTAATGCTCCTGTCCCAGACTCATTCGCGCAATGTCCAATAACATCTGCTCCTCCATCGATCATAGCCTGTGCAGCTTCTTTTGCCAGTGCAGTATCTGTAAAAGATCCTGTCCAAGCTGTCTGGTATTTGATTTCCGGATTCACTTCTTTTGCACCATCTTCATACCCATTCATAATTTTCACAAGAGATGCTCCCTGCACAGGTCCAATAAATCCAATATTTCCTGTCTGTGACATTCCTGCTGCAAGCATCCCCTGAAGATAACCTGTTTCTTCACATTTCATTACATAAGAAGCAACATTTTCTGCAGATGCATCTGATTCAATGCAGATAAATTTTGTATCCGGATACAACTCTCCTACTTCTAAGGCCGGATCGCCAAACTGGAAACCATGTCCAATTACTACATCGTAGTCATTAGATGCATATTCTGTAAATGCAGAAGTCATATCTGCTGCCTGTACATTCTCTGTATAAGCAATTTCACATCCCAGTTCTTCTTCCACCAGTTTCAAACCTTCGTATGCTGACTGGCACCATCCCATATCATTTACTGCACCGGTAACACAAAGGGCTACCTTCAGTGTTCCATCTTTCACTTCTGCTTCTTTCTCTTCTGCTTTATTGCCACATCCGGCCAAAGCTCCTGTTGTTAAAACTCCACATAACACTACAGCTAAAAGTTTTTTCATTTTTTTCTCCTTCACCATGTTGTAATTGCTGTTTTATGTTCATTATAATGAACGCATATGGGTTTGTCAATTACATTTTGTTTTTTCATGACAAATCTTTTTTTCTGTGTTATGATAGAAAACAAAAAGAAACGAAGGGGAAAACTATGTCAAAACTGAATCTTGCCAGAATTGGCTTTTTATTGAAAAGCAGAAGAATTGAACTAAATCTTTCTATCCGGGAGCTTTCCGTAAAATCTGGAGTTGCCGCTGGAACTATTAGTCAGATTGAAACCGGGAAAACCTCTCCTAATCTTGTAAGTGTCTATTCTTTATGTGAGTGCCTCAATTTCCCCATTTCAGCTCTGTTTATTCAAGATGACAGTGACCGAGTAAAACTTGTACGAAAAAATGAACGCACTTCTTTTGTAAGAAATACCAGCAATCAGGAAACCATCCTTGAATCCCTAATTACAAAAGGTGACAGCCGCATGTGGGGAGGCATCATCGCTATGCCTGCCGGAACAGATTCCGGTGACTATTATTACCATGGTGGAGAGGAATTCGTTTTTGTCATGGAAGGTAGCATTACTTTCTATCTTGAGCAAGTAGGCAGTTATGTATTAGAAGTTGGGGATACCTTATACTATCCCAATGAAATCGGACACAGATGGGAAAATCACACAAAAGAACCTGCAAAATTTTTAATTGTATCTACCTCTGAGTTTCGTCAGGAAATCGGCGAACTTGCAAACAAAACACTTGACTAGACCAGACGCTGATAATAACTTTCATGTTGGACATATTGAGAAAATTCCAAGAACCTCTGTAACTGCTTATATAAAACAACCGGGCTGAGTAATCAGTCCGGCATTACGAGTGGAGAATCTTCTAAAAACTATGGACTGGATCCGTTTAAAAATTCCAGACCTTCTCAATTATCCGGCAGTATATGCCAACCAACTGCTCTTATCCGAACATTCGTATTGGAAGCATTATCCGCCCAAGAAGGGAAAACTGCACTTTTCGTTACTCACCATATTTCCTAAGCCGTAAGTATGACAGACCGAATATATCATCAGAAAAGCGCCTGGAACTGTATTGCAATATACGAATAAGTCTATACTTTCTTAGTTACAGTAATTGATATAATTTTGCTTTTTCTTCTATTTTTATTTCTCCTCTGTTCAAAGAAATATAACCACCCTTTGCCAATTGTTTTAAAATCCTACTGACTGCCTCTCTAGCGCTACCAATTGTTTTTGCAATTTCTTCATGGGTCATAATAATACTGGATGTATTCTGTTTTGCAGATTCATCCAGCAAAAAAGATGCAACTCTCTGAGTCAGGCTTAAAAACATCATTTGCTGCAAGGCTTCCACTACATCGGAAAAACGTTTTGCCGCTTCTTTATAAATATAATTTTCTACATACACATTTTCATCTTGAAGTTTTGATAAAACCCAAGCAGGAAGCAAAAGAAGGCTAGCGTCTGTCTGCGCTTCCATTTCCACATCGAAGGTAATGGCAGACAAAATACAAGAAGCAGCCAACACGCACACATCTCCTTGGCGAAGTCTGTAAATGGTGATTTCTTTACCTTCATCAGACAGCAAATACGTACGGAGAGTTCCCTGTAATACAAGCATCATACCTAGACACTGGGTACCCCCAGAATAAACAGCATCCCCTGCTTTATAGTCTAGAATTTTTGCATTCTGTATCAAAATTGTCTGTTCTTCTTCCTGAAGTCTACTCCAAAATGACATATTTTTTAAAAGTTCTTCTATTTTTTCCTTCATTTTTATCCCTGCCTTGTAATTTTTATCATTTACCTTTACAATATTCTCATGAGACAAAATCATATTCATTTTGTAAATTTATATGACAATAAAAGGAGTTTCTCATGAAAATAAATACGAAACGTGTTTTTTTATTGCTAATGATTGTTTTTATGACATTATCTCCCATTTTACTGATTGTTTTGCAAAATGCTATTGCAATTCGAGTCGCCTGTGTGGGAGACAGTATTACTTATGGAGCCAAAATTGAAGATAAATTTCTTAATTCTTATCCAGCGCAACTACAGCAATTGCTAGGCGGAAAATATCTGGTGAAGAATTTCGGTGCCAGCGGATATTCCCTGCAAAAGAATACAAATTTTCCTTATTGGAACCATCCCAATTTTCAAAAGAGCAGTGATTTCCAACCGAATGTTGTTTTTCTTATGTTAGGAACCAACGATACCAAGCCCTATAACTGGACTGGTACCGAAAACTTTCTTTCAGATTTAGAAGATTTAGTAATCCATTATCAAACCCTGGATAGTCATCCTGAAATTTATCTTATGACACCTGCTACTGTATTCTCTGGACATTTTAAGCTGAAAGACAATTATAAAATGCAAGAAAATGTGGCAGATATCATTTCAAATGCTATACTTTCTTTTGGAAAGGAGCATAATCTTCCGGTTATTGATATTCACGAAGCAACCAGAACGCATCCTGAATATTTTCTTTTAGATGGAGTACATCCCGACAGTGCTGGTGCATCTGCCATTGCCCAAGAAGTTTATCAAACATTTTGTAAACAGCACTAAAAACATTTATATATGGTGTTCTTTTTTCAGATATTGCAGAAATGCTTCACACCCTTCTTTTACATCATCATAAGTCACATCAAAATTTCCCGTATACCAAGGGTCTGCAATAGCCCTTGGGGACTGGGTAAAGTCCAGAAGCATGTGGATTTTTTTCTCTGGGTCTTTTCCTACAATCCGCATCATATTTCGGATGTTCCACTCATCCATCCCAATGAGATAATCATATTTCTTATAATCCTGCTTTGTCATCTGGACTGCACGGTGCGGAAGAATTGGGATACCAACCTCACGGAGTTTGTTGACAGTTCCATGGTGTGGCGGATTTCCAATTTCCTCCCGACTGGTGGCAGCGGAATCAATGTGGAATTTGTTTGTTAAATTAGCTTGGTTTATCATGGCTTGAAAGACAAATTGAGCCATAGTGCTGCGGCAGATGTTGCCGTGGCAAATGAAAAGTACTTTTATCATTGTTGCATAACCTCGCATTTCTTAGTTTTTCTTGG
>CAJKMA010000087.1 GCA_905200905.1 uncultured Bacillota bacterium | reverse complement strand
CTACTGACAGACAAAAAGAAAAAGCCCAGACAAAATATCTGAGCAAGTTCTCTGATAATCAGATTCACTGATATATCATCTTGGCAGATTCAGTATATCACGAATTGAACGATACAACAATTCCCGAATATCTGTTCATCAGAGACTTGCCCGGAGGGACAGGAGGTAGAAGTGACATTATTTGAACAGGTAAAAGAATGTGTGACAGCCAGACAGGTTGCGGAGCATTACGGGATTAAAGTAAAAAGAAATGGAATGGCGTGTTGTCCGTTTCATAAAGACCGACACCCAAGTATGAAGGCAGATAAAATATATCACTGCTTTGCATGTGGAGTGGGCGGTGATGCGATAGATTTTACAGCAAGGTTATTTGGAATATCACAGTATGAAGCCGCGAAAAAGATGATAGAAGATTTTGGACTGGATATAAAAATCGAAGACAGAAACAAATACAAAAGGACGCACCAAAGCAGGAATACTTTGATATCAAAGAAATCTAAAATTGTGATGATCAGAGAAAAACTGGAGCAGTGGTTGAAACATGCAACAGACGTGCTGATAAGATATCTGAAATGGATTCAGTTCTGGAAAGAGTTTTACAGACCAGAACCGGAAGCAGAATGGCACGAGTTATTTACGGAGGCATTGGCAAATGAAAGAAAGATAAATGACTATCTGGACGTGCTGATGTTTGGAACGGGAGAAGAAATTGTAGAATTTTTCAAGATGAAGAGAAGGGAGGTTGAAAAAATTGAAGAAAGAATTAACGAATATCAGCGAGAAGTCCTTAATGGAATTAGAAGATATTGTGAACGAGGAGATGCTTACAACAGAAGATGTCAATGATATGTTGGAGCATACGGATAAAGGAAGAACAAAGCAGACAATCAGAAATTGTGTAACCGTATTACAAAAAGATCCAGTGCTGAAAAAAGCGATTAAACGAAATGAGCTTTCCGGAAGAATGGACATTGTGAAAGAGGTGCCCTGGGAACGGAGAAATAACAGTCCTACGGTTACAGATACTGATGAAAATAATTTGAAGATGTATCTGGAAGAAAATTATGAACTGACAAGCGAGCGTGTGATCAAAGCAGGAATAGATATTGTTTCCAATGAAAATAAATATCATCCAATTAGGGATTATCTAGAGAGTCTGGTCTGGGACGGTGTTCCACGTATTAAGAATTTGTTGCCACGATTTCTTGGGGCTGAAAAGAACAATTATACAACCGGTGTGATGAAAATGCACATGCTGGCGGCAATATCCAGGATATATGAACCGGGAATAAAGTATGATATTATGCTCTGTCTGGTAGGAAGTCAGGGAGCCGGAAAATCTACTTTTTTCAAATATCTGGCGATAAAGGACGATTGGTTCAGTGACAATCTGGATCACCTGGATGATGAAAATATTTACCGGAAATTACAGAACCACTGGATCATAGAGATGGGAGAAATGAAAGCAACTGTGACTGCAAAGAATATTGAACAGATTAAATCATTTCTCAGCAGACAGAAAGAAACTTATAAAGTTCCTTATGAGGTTCACCCGGAGGACAGACCACGACAGTGTGTGTTCTGCGGAACATCGAATGATCTTAATTTTCTTCCATTAGACAGAACCGGAAATAGGAGATTTGCCCCGATTATGACAGATGTAACAAAAGCAGAAGTTCATATTCTGGACAATGAAGAAGAGAGCAGAGCTTATATTGTACAGGCATGGGCAGAGGCTATGGTGCTTTATCAACAGGGAAATGTATACCTTAGTTTTACAAAAGAGATTGAAGAAGAAGCGAAGAAACTGCAGAAAGAATTTATGCCGGAAGATACAAATGCAGGAATTATCCAGGCGTTTCTTGATGACTATGAAGACGATTATGTATGTACAAAGCTTTTGTTTGATGATGCACTGCATCGGACAGGTGAGATGAAACAGTGGGAAAGCAAAGAAATCTCAAATATTATGAACAATGCAATCGAAGGATGGAAAGCACACGGAACTCACCGTTTCGGAAAGGAATATGGTATCCAGCGGTCATGGAAACGAATAGAAGGTACTGAGAAAAAAGACAAGGATGGATTTATGAAAGTACCGGAACAACTGGAGATACCATTTGAGAAAAAACAACTGTAAACAATGTAAACGAGACTTTGTGAAAAGAATGGAAAAGTTAACTTTTAAAATCTTTTGAGCTGTGTTTACAAATTCCGTTTACAGACAGGAGAGGAGAAGAAACTGATGAAACAGGGAAGATTAGGATATAACAGCTGCAATGGAAGATATGGATTATTGTCATCGGACTTATGGATTGATACAGGATTTCACTGTGGAGAAGGTCTGGAAGTATTAGTGGATGACAAGTGGGTACAGACCAGAATGGAGATGAACCTGGCAAGGGAATGGTATCTGGTGGGGACACCGTATTGTGGAAATCTGGAATATGTGCAGGCAAGGATACCGGAGTAAATAGCCCCGCAGGGCGCAAGGGTACTTTTGATGGACGGTACGGCTGTCGAAAGTGCTTTTGCGTTACTTTTGACAAAAGTAACAAAACCGCCGTATCCGGCGAAAATTTCTTATAATCGCCATAATTGGCGTAAATACAAATTATGTGCCATATCTGGCACGCTTTTTAGAAAGAGAGGTGAGAGCATAATGATGAGAAGAACGATTAGCGGTATGATTGGAGCTGGCTCCCTAGCTCATAACAGACGGGATTTTGTAGCAGAAAATGTAGATCCGGACAGAGTACAATTGAACATTTGTTATAAGAATGAGAATCTGAAGAAAGTTTATAAAGAGTTGTTTGATGATGCTGTGGAGAGATACAATGTCGGAAAAAGAAAGGACCGGAAGATTGCAAATTATTATGAAAAAATCCGTCAGGGAAAGCAGGAAAAGCTGTTCCACGAAGTAATTTTCCAGATTGGAAATCGAGAAGATATGGCTGTGGGAACGACAGAAGGAGACCTTGCGGTAAAAGTGCTGGATGAGTATGTAAAGAATTTTCAGCAACGAAATCCAACGCTTCATGTATTTAGCTGTTATCTGCACCAGGATGAAGCTACACCGCATCTGCATATTGATTTTGTCCCTTATGTAACTGGTTGGGAAGGGAAAGGAATGGATACCAGGGTTTCACTGAAGCAGGCATTAAAAAGTCTGGGATTTCAAGGCGGGAACAAACACGATACGGAGCTAAACCAGTGGATTAACCATGAAAAAGAAGTACTTGCAGAGATTGCCCGACAGCATGGGATTGAATGGGAGCAGAAAGGGACACATGAGGAGCACCTGGACGTTTATAATTTTAAAAAGAAAGAGCGAAAAAAGGAAGTGCAGGCACTGGAACAGGAGAAAGAATATCTCACTGTTGAGAATGAAGGACTGACTGCACAGATTGCGGAAGCAAGAACTGATATCCAGCTTTTAAAAGATGATAAGGAGCAGGCAGTTAAAGATAAAGAGGAAGCTGAGAAGCGTGCGGAAAAAGCTGAGAAAGATCTGTGCAGCCTAGAAGAACGCAGAGAACGGTTACAGCCTGTTATGGATAATGTCAGTAAGGAAATAAAGGAATATGGGACAGTAAAGACTTTACTTCCGGAAGCTGGTGCATTAGAACGTGCAGCAACTTACCGGGATAAAAAGATAAAACCATTGTTTACCCAGATGAAAAATAAAATTGCTGCAATGGCTGCTCGGGTTAAAGAACTTACTAAAGAAGTAGAAAAATGGAAACACAAATATCAGGAAACAAAGCAGGCATATAACCGAGTGCAGAGAGAGTTAGATACAGTATGTGAAGAAAAACAGTTGTTATCTGAGGAAAAGCAAAAATTGCAGGGTGTTTCCGACAGATATGACCGGGTAGTGCGTGTCCTTGGGGAAAATGTTGTAGAGGATGCAGTGCAGCAAGATATACAGGAGCAGAAAGTATTAGAAGAAAAACGACAAATGGAGCAAATGCCTCAAGGAAGTATTCATGAAAGACTGGCTTGGGGTGCCCGAAAGAGTGAGCTGGAGAATCAACAGCGTAAGAAAAATAAAACAAAAAATAGAGGAATGGAGAGATAAGACAATGAAAAAGCACATTTATGATGAAAGTAATGGATTAAGCTACACACTGCATGGAGATTATTACCTGCCGGATCTGGCAGTGAATGAGGAAGAACCGACCTATGGTAAATATGGAATGCTACGGAAACAGTTCTTGAAAGAGCACAGACTGGCACGATACCAGTATTTATTGATGACGGGGGAATTGATAGCACATTTAAATCGAGTTGATCAAGATGCCAGAGAGCAGGTAGAAATTATGATGAAGCAGATGGCAGAAAAACAGGGTGTGACAGAAGAAGTGAAAATGCAGGATCAGATGAAATGGGTTGGAGCAATGAACACTATTAAAGCCTGTGCAGAAGAAATTGTGTTGAAAGAACTTATATATTTGTAATCAATAAGAAATCTCTGTTCAAATGTTTAGTGATATTTAATATTTGAATGGAGATTTTTTATAGACAAATAAATATGGCAGAAGTATAATGAGCAAAAAGAAAGGGGAGATTCTTATAAGAGAAGCACCAGAAAAATTCAAATTAGAAGACACGACAATATGGTCCTTTCCAGAAAGAGGAAGTTGGGCTACACATTCGGGAAAATATCGAGGAAATTGGTCCCCATACATTCCCAGAAATCTTATTTTACGTTATTCAAAGAAAAATGATTGGATACTAGATCAATTCTTGGGCAGCGGTACAACATTGATAGAAGCAAAGTTATTAGGGAGAAATGCTATTGGTGTTGATATAAATTCCGAAGCCATCAAACTATCTAACACAAATCTTAATTTTACTTGTCAAGAAAGTTCAAAAATTTTCACAAAACAAGGAAATGCAACTGAATTATCATTTATAAAAGATGAGAGCATAAACCTTATCTGTACACATCCGCCATACGCAGATATTATACGATATAGCAATAAAATTCCGGGAGATATTTCACATTTAAAATATGAGGAATTTTTGAAGGCATTAGAGCAAGTCGCAAGAGAAGCATATAGAGTGTTGAAGAAGCAGGGAATATGTGCATTTATGATCGGAGATATACGACAAGAAGGGTATGTATTGCCGATGGGGATGCAGTCTATGCAGAAATTTGTAGATGCTGGTTTTAGGCTTAAAGAAATTATTATAAAAGAACAACATAATTGTCGATCTTCAGACTATTGGAATAATATACAAAAAACATTTTTGATGTTGGCACATGAATATATATTTGTCCTGGAAAAATAAAAGCATCATAAAAGGAGATACAGGAACGGGACAAGTATCTCCTTTATGAAATAATTTTACCAGGTAAGAAGTAGTTTATCATGAACGACTTCATTTTGCATAGTTTGCCCAGCATTTTGTAATCGATCAATCATAGAGGTGCCACAATTTACAAAAATTTCTCTTTCAAATAAACCTATAGGTGGAGTAACAGAAATATCTTTTTTGTTGGATTCTCGTGTACCATTGATTGATAACATTACATATACACCTCTGTTTTTACACTCTGCTATTTTACTGAACAATGTTTCTATATTAAAAGTTTGAGCACCATAAATAATACTTTGACTATGAGTATATGGTGGATCACAATAAATTACGTCACCGGGCTGTGCTTTATTCATACATTCTTCGAATGACATAGTTGAAAAAGTGGAATTCTTTATAAGATTATGCCATAAATCTACTCTTTTTGAAAAAGTTTCCGGCTTGATGGGATTATGTGGACCTTTAGGAGTGGACATATACCCGTCGGCTTTTCGAAAACGTATTATTCCAGAATAGCATGTGCGTGATAGAAGGCAGAAATCAAGAGCATTGTGATTGCTGTTAAATCTATCTCTAATTTCATTGTATTTGCCATTGGGATTTTTATAATATTCTTCAATTTCTCTTGAGTAATAGTTCTTTATTTGCTGCGGATCATATTTGACGATATTAAAGATGTCAATTAAAAACGGTAAGATATCGCTGGCATATGAATGGGCAAATGTAGGAGTGTTGGTCGTACTGCTTTGGTACAGTAATTGTGCCATTACAGCACCGCTCCCCAAAAATGGTTCATAGTAGTTATTAAATTGTTCAGGCATATATGAAATAATGGTTTCGGCAAAGCGTTGCTTATTTCCGATCCATTTTAATAATGCTGGTACTTTGGACATTGCTCAAACCTCACATGTAACTTATAGTCTGTAGACTCAAAGTCTACAGTGCTATTATAATTTAACTAATTGGAGGTGTCAAGCAATGCAGGAAGAAATACGTGTCGCTTATGGAAAGGCTGTAAGAACAATACGACAAGATAAGAAAATATCACAAGAAGAGTTGGCTGATTTATGTGGACTACATAGAACATATATAAGTGACATAGAACTTGGTAAGCGTAATGTTTCTTTGGAAAATATAGATAAAATTGCGCATGCATTGCAAGTGAAAAAGTCGGAATTATTTGTTGAGGTGGAGCAATATGAGAGCGTTTAAGGAATTTAGAAGAGAAGATAAATCATTTTGGTTTTTTATTCGATTTATCAGCGAAAAATTGGGCTATTCTAGAAAAGGAATCGTTTTAACTTATACAGTAGAGCAAATAGAAAAACTATGTGAAAAAGAGAATATTGAAGTTTCTCCGGATAGAATTAATAAAGCTGTCTTATATTGTAATATGAGAGCGGACTTGTTAAATAATACAATTGAGAAAAATTTGATGGATGTTGATGAGGCTAAACAGATATTTGAAGAAATGAGAAATAGCGGAAAATATAAATGTAAGCTAATTATGAACAAACAGCGCAAAGAGATCAAAAAAGTAAATTATTTTACCGCAATTATTACCATGATAGCAGAAGAAATGCTTGGTGGAGATGAGGAATTTAATCCAGATCCAAGAGGGCTTGTGTATCTGTTGAATAATAGAAAGATCATTGGAGCATCTTCAAGAAGATTTGATGGAGCATATCCTTCGATTTATAATCCGAAGATAGTGTGGGAAATAAAAGAGTATTATTATTCAAAGTCATTTGGAAGTAGAGTTGCAGATGCTGTGTATGAAGCTGAACTTGATGGATATGAATTTAACGAAATATACGATAGAACCGGACAGCAAGTATATCATGTGATGTTTATTGACAGCCATTATACTTTCTGGGGACAGGGAAAATCATATTTGTGTAGATTTATTGATACACTTAATATGGGGCTTATAGATGAACTGATTGTAGGAAAAGAAGTTCTGACAAGATGGAGAGAGGTTCTTACAGAGTTTGATGAAAAAGATAATTAGTGTAAAAACAAATGTATAATAATCTAGTATGAATTAATTGATAGATTTATGAATAATAGAAACCTTATAAACATAGTATATTAAGAAGAGGAAATAGTTAAAATGGATTTGCAGAAACAACTGATGGAGCAAAAAATGAAAGTTGATTTTAATACTTATGATCTTTCAATAAAAGAATTGATTAGTATGGTAAATGACAAATTAATAAATATTGCCCCAGAATATCAAAGACAATTCCGATGGGATAAAGAGAGGCAGTCTAGCCTGATTGAATCGATATTCTTAGGGATCCCTATTCCTAGTTTATTTATGGCTACTAATGCAGATGGAACATGGGAATTGATAGATGGAGTGCAGCGTGTAAGTACTATTTTGTGCTTCGCTGGAACAGATGAGGAGAGAGAAAAAATAGGAACACCTAATCTGAGTGAATTAACATTAGAGCAATTAAAAAAATTGACAGAATTTAATGGAAAAAAATTCACAAAATTACCTATAGAGATTCAAACAAAATTTAGATTGTCTAATATAAAAGTTACAACGCTGAGTGATAAAAGTGATAAACAAGTTAGGTTTGATTTATTTGAAAGATTGAATAGAGGTGGGGTTACACTTACCGATCAGGAAATTAGAAGCTGTGTTTACAGAGGAGGATTTAATAATTTTATAAAAGAATTAGCGAAGAACCAAGATTTTATAGAATGCGTTCATTTGACAGAAAGACAAGAAAATGATGGAACTAGAGAGGAACTGGTGTTAAGATTTTTTGCATATTTGTATGATTTAAAAAGTTTTGTCCATAGTGTAAGAGATTTTTTGAATGATTATATGGAGAAAGCAGATGAAAAATTTAACTACAGTAAAAGTGAAAAAATATTTTGTGAAGTATTTAAGACATTAAACGCAGCATTGCCTAAGGGAATTAGCAAGGGAAGAAAAAATACACCATTGAATCTTTATGAAGCTGTTGCGGTAGGAGCAGCTTTGGCATATTTAAAAAATGGAACAATTAATACAGAGGGTATAGAAGAATGGATAAAAGACAGTGAACTTATAAAGTACACAACGGGAGCTACGAATACAAAAGAGCGTGTTATCAAAAGAATTGAATATTGCAAAGATAAATTTGAGGGATAAAGTGTTGTTTGATGAAATTAAAGATGAGTTGACTCGTAAAATTTGCGAATTAAAGTTGTGGTTAGCCAATATTGATGAAAGAAATCAGTACTGTAATATTACAAAAGGATTGTATTTTGTATATATATATGGGATTTACGAAGAAACAATACGTCAGGTAGTATCAACAACAATAGATGAATTAAATAATGCAGAAGTAAAAATTGATGAGTGCATATATGAATTATATTCTTTGATTTTTTCTGAGGAATATGATGGAATGTATAGTGTGGGGAATGAACATAAATGGGAAAAAAGATGGAAGGTATCGGATAAGATGACAAACAATCCTAATGTTATTATCTCACATGATATGATGCCGACGGATGGAAAAAATATAAGATACAAACAATTAAAAAGCATAGCTAATTCATTTGGGGTAAAAGATAATGTGCTACCGAGAAATGAAATTGGTGGTTACATACAAGAAATGGTGGATAATAGAAATTATATTGCACATGGAAATAAAACTCCTAAAGAAGTGGGAAGAAATTTTACTATTTTAGATTTGAAAAATAAATGTGATTATATTGAGGAAGTATGTAATTATGTTATTGCAGAATATGAAACCTATATTCAGGAAAGAAAATATTTAAAAAGTTAGAATTAGAAATAAATATGTCGTGATAACACCATGATAACAAAATCCTCAAAAACCACACGGACACAGCGGAAAATCCGTATTTTCCCGCACAAAATGAACGAAAAATAACCATTTAGCCTCTGCAACACGCCATTCTGATACCGTGAAGGTGGACGTACTGTAGGATCAGGACGTGTTGCTACAATCATCGAGTAAT
>CAJKMA010000086.1 GCA_905200905.1 uncultured Bacillota bacterium | reverse complement strand
GTCTGATTTTTGAGAAGATGTGTCAGGATTATCTGCTTTATTATTCAGACAATCTCCCCACTGAACTGAGCGAAATCGGTCAGTGGTGGGGGACAGACCCAAAGAAAAAAAAGCAGATACAGATTGATATTGTTGGAACACCTGTCGAGGGTAAGGACTATATCATCGGTTCGTGTAAGTACAGAAATGAAAAAATTGGTGTGGATGAACTCGATTTGATGAGGGATTACGCATCGGTATTTGGAAAAGGCAACAACTATCATTATTATATTTTCTCGAAAGGCGGATTCACGGATGGACTTCTTCAAGCACAGGAGCGTGGCGAAGTTCAGCTGATAACACTGGAAGATCTCTACAAGTAAACAACGCAAGCGACCCTGCTGGTGAAGACTGGCAGGGTATTTTTACTTTATAGGAAAGTTCGATTTTTAGCGAACTATTAAATGAAAAACGCCTGCACAAAGTAAGCACTTAATTTTTGGGTAACTACAAATTTATCCTTTTTTCATTCATAATGATAGAAAATAGTTTTTTACTACATCATCTTAAATTCCTTATAAGAAAAATCATGGTAGGACAATATCGTGATTTCTATTGTTAATCAGCACTACCGTGCGTCAGACTGTCTAACGATTTGAAAATTCAGTTTGACGTACGGTATTTTTTACACAAATTTAACCATATCGTGACTTTCGATTATACAAGGTGGTGGTAACCTTTAAGAGAAAATAAGAAATGTGTAATGAGGTCTTTTATGGAAAAAATTTATATACTGGATACCAATGTATTAATCCAGGCACCTTATGCCGTGGAATGTTTTGAAGACAATGAAGTGGTCCTGCCAATGACCGTGTTGGAAGAACTGGATAATTTGAAAAAAGAAGAGGGAGAAAAAGGAGCAAATGTCCGTAAGGCGATACGGATTCTGGAAACCCATAGAGGAAATGGGAATTTGCTTGAAGGGGTTCGTACAGAGCAGGGAGGTATCCTGCGGGTGGAAAAAAATTATCTGAATGTGGAATTGCCCCCAGATCTTCCGGAACATAAATCAGATAATCGAATTTTAAAGGTCTGCCTTGGTTTATCGAAAGAGGGCTTAAAACAAGTGATTCTTGTAACAAAAGATATTCTCCTTCGGATTAAGGCACAGCTTCTTGGGATTCAGGCAGAAGATTTTACAACAGAACAGGTTGCAGGTCACGAGGAACAGTATTTAGGCAGGAAAGAAGTTTTTGTTTCAGAAGAATTGTTTAAGGATTTTAAGAAAAAGGGAGTACCTGTGGAACATGTTTATTGCTGTGACAGCAATGGAACGTGTAGTCATCCGGAATTGTTTGAGAATGAGTTTGTTATCTTAAAGGCCGATCAATCCTCGAAGAAGACTCAGTTAGGGCGGGTGGAAAAAGGAGTGATCCGGAAACTGGAATTTCGGAAGGCGACGCCATATGGTGTCACTCCAAGGAATGTAGGGCAGTATTTTCTTCAGGAAGCTTTGATGCAACCGGCAGAAAAGGCACCGCTGGTCATTGTAAAAGGAATGGCAGGAACCAGTAAGACGTTTTATTCTCTGGCAGTGGGCTTGGAAAAAGTACTCAACAATCCATCTGGCGAATATCGGCGCATTTTGATTTGCAGACCAAACGCGCTTTTTGATTCCGATATCGGATTTCTTCCTGGAGATGAGCAGGAAAAAATCTCTCCTCTGATGCGTCCGATTATGGATAATCTGGAACAATTAGTAGATTCCAATGATGGTGAGCGATATTCCAATGAGCAGGAATTACAGGATAAGGTACAGGAGATTTTTGACAGGGGATTGATTCAGACAGAAGCCTTGACCTTCATCAGAGGAAGGTCGATTATAAAAACGTATTTGATTATTGATGAGGCGCAAAATATGACGCCGGCACAAATCAAAGGGATTATTACGCGTGCAGGAAAAGAAACGAAGATTGTTCTTCTGGGAGATCCCAATCAGATTGACCGGCCTTATTTGGATGACAGAACCAATGGGCTTAGCTATGCTGCGGAACATATGAAGGGAAGCCCGCTATGTTGGCAGATTACATTGTTATCTGAGGAATGTGAACGTTCCGCTTTGGCCACAGAGGCAATTTGCCGTTTGTAAAGAAAGAATAGGAAGGAAAAATAGAAGAGTTGAATTATAAAGAATTATTACAGAATGAAGAGGTAAAAGCGTTTTTAACCAAGGGAAATGCCAATCTTGGAATCCTTGGGTATACAGATCACTCGGAAAAGCATTGTGCGATTGTTGCCAAACGTGCTGGTATGATTTTGGAAAAATTTGGATATTCCAAACATGAAATTGAGCTTGCTGAACTTGCGGGAGCCATGCATGATATTGGGAATGTCATTAATCGGAAGAATCATGGAGAATATGGGGCGATTTTAGCGTATTCGATTTTAGAAAAACTTAAGGTTCCCCTGGAAGATAGGGTCCTCATTATGTCTGCAATCGGGAATCATGATGAATCCACAGGAGGGGCAGTGGATCCTATTTCTGCTGCGCTGATTCTTGCGGATAAAACAGATGTTCGGAGAAACCGTGTCAGAAATAAAGAAAAAGCAAGTTTTGATAAACATGATCGTGTAAATTATGCAGTTACTAATGCAACGGTAAAAGTTAGTCCACAGAAGCATCTGATTACGTTAAATTTGCAGATTGATGAAGAAATCTGTACCATGTATGAGTACTTTGAGATTTTTCTTGGAAGAATGATGATGTGCAGAAAAGCAGCGGAATTATTGGGAGCAAGGTTTAAACTGACTGCCAATGGAAGTAAGGTATTGTAGGAAAGGCTGAATTACATATTTCCGCCCTCTTGACTTGCATTTTTTGACAAAATGATATAAAATAATGAAAAATCAAACTCCCCTGTTCTTGAAACGGATAAAAGGGGAGTTCTTTTTTGCATGAGAAAAAGAAAAGTCAAAGGAGAAAATAAATGAAACGTTTATTAATCATCGGAGCAGGTGGTTTTGGACAAATGATTCAGGAGACAGCCGGACTTCTGGGTTATGAGGAAGTTGTTTTTTTGGATGATGCTTCAAAGCACAAAGATGTGGTGGGTAAATGTTGCGATTATAGGAATTTTTTAAAGGGCTACGATACCGCTGTAGCAGCGTTAGGAGACAATGGACAGCGGCTTTATTGGACCGAGAGATTGATGGAGGCAGGTTATCAGGTGCCGGCAATCATTCATCCATCTGCGGTTGTAAGTCCCAGTGCAGTGATTGGTGCAGGGAGTTTTATCATGCAGAGAGCTGTAGTGAATACTCATACAGTGATTGAACATGGAGTGTTGGTGAATAGTGGTGCAGTGGTAGACCATGATTCTTATGTGGCAAGGGGTGCACATATTGGACTTGGCAGTGTGGTGAAGGCGAATTGTAGGATTGATGAGAAACGCAAAGTGGAAGCTGGAGAAGTGGTGTTTTCTACCCGAAGAAAAATCGATGGCGTGACTAGCAGAGATTTGGAAGACGCATTATATGCTTTTGGTTTTGGCCCACAGTGCAGTTATGTGAAACCTTTTGGAGAAGGACATATCAATGAAACCTATGCGGTTTATATGCCGACGGATAAAGGAGAAGAGTTTGCCTATATTTTGCAGCGTGTCAACAATAACGTATTCAAAGATCCGGCAGGTGTTATGGAGAATATTTTTGGAGTGACAGAATATCTCCGTAATGTGGTCAGAGAAGAAGGCGGAGATCCGGATAGAGAGACTTTATCTTGCATTAAGACCAAGAACGGATGTACCTTCTTTGAGGATAGTGAAGGGCAGCCATGGAGAAGTTATCACTATATTCCAAATTCGGTATGCTATCAGTTAGTAGAAGATCCAGAGCAGTTTTATCAGTCAGGAGCCAGTTTTGGACATTTTCTGAAACAGCTTGGAAGCTATCCGGCTGCCAGCCTAAAAGAGACCATTCCTGATTTTCATAATACAGTAAAGCGTTTTGAAAATTTTGAGATTGCTTTGAAACGTGATATTAAGAACCGCTCTGTGACCTGTAAACCGGAAATTCAGTTTGTCTTGGAGCGAAAGGAAGATTGTAAGGTGCTGGTAGAACAACAGGAAAATGGAATCTTACCGATTCGTGTAACACATAATGACACAAAACTGAACAATATCTTATTTGATGCTGATACCGGAAAAGGACTCTGTATCATTGATCTGGATACCATTATGCCAGGACTGGCGGCTAATGATTTTGGTGATTCTATTCGTTTTGGTGCAGCAACAGCAGAGGAAGACGAGAAAGATTTAAGCAAGATGCATTTCGATATTTCGCTGTATGAATTATATGCCAAAGGATATTTAGAAGAAACCAGGGATGTGCTGACACCGGAAGAAGCAGCAAGCCTTGCTTGGGGTGCTCGTCTGATGACTTTTGAATGTGGTATGCGTTTCCTGACTGATTATCTTCAGGGAGACACCTATTTTAAAACGGCATATCCTGAGCATAATTTGGTACGTGCGCGGACACAGTTTCGCTTGGTGGATGAGATGGAGCAGCAGTTTGATCAGATGATAGAAATTGTGGCAAAATATTATCGTGGATTAGGAAGATGATTTTTTATTGCTCTGGTATTCTTTGATAAACTGTTCTTGCTGGATATCAGAAAGATGCTTTTCATAAGGTGTTTGTTTACATATTGCAGAAAAGACCAAAAGAAGAAATGAGATGAAAATGAGAAGTGTCAATACCATAGAAGAACCTCCTTTCTAGATGTGTTTATGTGGTTTTTATTATATAATATGCAGGTACATTGTGCAATATGCAAAACAATACTTGACAAAGCAGAAATAGGTTTGTATACTGTCAAGTAATAAGCAAAAGCGAAGAAGGGAACAAGTAGCGTGTCAGGAAATCTACAGAAAGCAGCCGGCAGATGAGAGGCGCAGAAGGAATGGCAAGGTGAATACCTCCCAGAGCTTCACACCGAAATGGAGATAAAAAGCGGAGTAGGCTGTGACGGATTAGTACACGTTAAAGTACTTTGAGTATCGCGAAAGCTGTACTTACAGAGGCAGGCAGTGTGAACTGACTGTAAAAAAAGGTGGTAACACGGGATGACATAGTGCTCTCGTCCTTTTCAATAAGAGAAGGATGGGAGCTTTTTTTGAAAAAATTCCTATCCTTCCGCAAGAAATTATGGAAAAAGGAGAATGAATATGACAATTTATGATGAATTAGTTGCCAGAGGCCTGATTGCCCAGGTGACAGATGAAGAGGAAATTAAGGAATTAGTAAACAATGGAAAAGCTACTTTCTACATTGGTTTTGACCCTACAGCAGATAGTCTCCATGTAGGCCATTTTATGGCGCTTTGTCTGATGAAACGTCTGCAGATGGCTGGAAACAAACCCATTGCTTTGATTGGCGGTGGAACTGGATATATCGGTGATCCATCTGGAAGAACCGATATGCGTTCTATGATGACACCGGAAACCATTCAGCATAACTGTGACTGTTTCAAAAAGCAGATGGAACGTTTTATTGATTTTTCAGATGGAAAAGCATTGATGGTAAACAATGCGGATTGGTTGCTTGATTTGAACTATGTTGATGTGTTAAGAGAGATTGGACCTCATTTCTCTGTAAATCGTATGCTTACTGCAGAGTGTTACAAACAGCGTATGGAAAAAGGTCTTAGCTTCCTGGAATTTAATTACATGATTATGCAGAGCTACGATTTCTATGCGCTGTACCAGAAATACGGTTGCAACATGCAGTTTGGAGGAGATGACCAGTGGAGCAATATGCTGGGTGGTACAGAACTGATCCGTCGTAAACTGGGCAAAGACGCATATGCTATGACCATTACCTTGCTTCTGAACTCAGAAGGTAAGAAAATGGGTAAGACACAGTCTGGTGCTGTATGGCTGGATCCCAATAAGACATCTCCATTTGATTTCTACCAGTACTGGAGAAATGTGGCAGATGCAGACGTGTTAAAGTGCATCCGTATGCTTACTTTCCTTCCATTAGAGCAGATTGATGAAATGGACAAATGGGAAGGAAGCCAGTTAAATCAGGCGAAAGAAATCCTGGCATACGAACTGACTGCACTGGTTCATGGAGAGGAAGAAGCGAAAAAAGCTCAGGAAGCAGCAAGAGCTTTATTCTCCAGTGGAAATGCAGCAAATATGCCATCCGCTCAAATCAAGGAAGAAGATTTAACAGATGGAAATATTGATTTGATTTCTCTTCTGGTAAACAGCGGGCTTGCCAATACACGTTCTGAAGCAAGACGTGCCATTGAGCAGGGTGGTGTTGCCATTGATGGCGAAAAGGTAACGGATATTAAGTTTTTAATACCAGTAGAAAAACTCCAGGGAGAAGGAATTGTTCTGAAAAAAGGAAAGAAAAACTTTAGAAAAGTAACCATGGCGTAAAATAGAATGTCCCATGAAGCGTATCCATTGCTTGGATGTCTGTTTCATGGGATGTTTTTTGTGAATATTTAACAGATGAAAGTGAGTGCCCCTGTTATGGAATCCATGACAAAGCCCTGGATGGTAACGTCCCTTGGCATGAGGGGGTGTTCCTTTAGTGTTGCCACGGTTTCACGGACAGATTCTTCAGAAGAGGAAAATCCCCCAAGCCATGTATTTAAGTCAATGCCGCTTCGGCGGACAATATCGATGTGCTCTTTGGGAATTCCGCGGCTTATGAGTTTTTCCAGCATTTCTTCTGCATCCATGCCCTGAACGCCGCAGTCTGTATGGCCGATTACCATGATTTCTTCAACGCCAAGCTCCAGAATGGCAACCAAAAGGCTGCGGACGACACTTCCGTAAGGGTGCGTTGTGACACCGCCTGCGTTTTTGATGATTTTTGCATCTCCGTTTTTGATACCTAAAGCTGCCGGAAGAAGTGCCGTCAGCCTGGCATCCATACAGGTGAGGATTGCCAATTTTTTATCAGGGTATTTGCTGGTAATATAGGGCTTGTATGCCTCTTCTTTTACAAAGGCTTTGTTATATTCTAGTATTTTCTGGATCATAGAGAAAACCTCCTTCTGCTGTTATAAGCTGATTATAATTTCTAAGCTTGCATTATGCAAGAAAAAACTTGTGTTTTGGCTGATGCTGTAGTAGAATAATTGCAAATAAACAAGTCTGCACTGCATTTTCTGGCAAGTGTCATTGGAGTTTCATTTCATGTTCATGGTTCTGTATTTTTCTTTTTCGGTTCAGTTATCTTATCTTTTTTATTATAGTTCTTGATTTTTCCGGATAAAGCAATAAAAAGAAGAAAAAATACCAGTATGCAGGTGCAGCAGAAAGAGGCTGTCTATGAAAAGAGAAGGGATTTTATTTCAGGGGCTCTGCATACAGGAGTCAGGGAACGGTTTTATACAGGAAGAGGGAGTTTATTATGGTGAAAAAGTTTTTTTTCAAAAAGGAGAAACGCATTATGTGGATTGTACCTATTTCCTGCTTTATGGCATAGGCAAAAACAGAAGGTGCCAGGAGCTGGTACAGGGGATGGAGGACAAGTGGAGAAATTATTTGCGGGGAAAAGCAAAAAAGAGCAGATACCAAGGTGAAATATTCTGGAATAGTCTGTACGGGGAGGAACAAGAATGTGCTCAAGCAGCGCTGGGACTTCTGGAAGATATTCGGGCAGAAGAGTCGGAACGGGCAGAACTGGCCTGGATTGGGTTCTGGTATTTGGTTCATAAGGGATTTTATGAGATATACGGTTTTCTTAAAGGCCGTTTTGAAACTACATTTCAAGCTCTTCTTTGGCTGGCAAAAGAGAAGCATCAGGAACCTTTTGTCAGCATCAGCTATCTTTGCCTGGAATTTTTGTTTGCAGAAGAGTTAGAAGTAAAAATAGTGAGAAACGGATGGCACTCTGATTTATACAGGTGTATGCAAAGGTGTATCAGAAAATGGGAAAATATAAGCAGATATTGATGTTAATATTTTGTCAAAAACTATTGAAAAAAACCCGAAAACAAGGTACAATTAAACTCGGCAGAAATTGGTCTTACTTATGTAGTGTGATACAGTGAACCAACAGGTGATTTCTGCACAAAACCGGATGGAATCACAGAAAACGTGCAGAAATCCCGGTAAATATATTTAAATGGAGGGCTGATTAATGAGTAGTACAGCACAAAGCTTAGCAAGTAAGAGAATCTTTTCATTACTTGATGAGAACAGTTTTGTTGAAATTGGCGGCTATGTAACAGCCAGAAACACAGATTTCAACTTATCTGACAAAGAAACACCAGCAGATGGTGTTATCACTGGATACGGTGTAATCGATGGCAGCCTGGTATATGTGTACAGCCAGGATGCATCTGTATTAAACGGATCCATTGGTGAAATGCATGCGAAAAAAATCGCAAACCTGTATGACTTGGCCATGAAAACAGGAGCGCCGGTTATCGGTCTGATTGATTGTGCAGGACTGAGACTGCAGGAAGCAACGGATGCATTAAATGCTTTTGGCGAAATCTACACAAAACAGGTTATGGCATCTGGGGTAATCCCTCAGATTACAGGAATTTTTGGCACCTGTGGCGGTGGACTGGCTGTTGTTCCTGGTTTGACAGACTTCACATTCATGGAAGCTAAGAAAGGCAGACTGTTTGTGAATGCACCAAATGCACTGGAAGGAAACGAAATTTCTAAATGTGACACATCAAGTGCTGCATATCAGAGTGAAAATGCAGGTCTGGTAGATGTTCTGGGAAGTGAAGAAGAGATTTTTACACAGATGAGAGAGCTGATTTCCATGCTGCCATCCAATTACGAAGATAACTCTTCTTATATCGAATGTACAGATGACCTGAACCGTGTATGCCCAGATTTGGCAAACTGTGTAGGCGATACAGCAATTGCTTTTTCTCAGATTGCAGACAACAATGAATTCTTTGAAGTAAAAGCAGCGTATGCAAAAGATATGGTTACTGGTTTTATCCGTTTAAATGGTGCTACCATTGGCTGTGTTGCAAACAGATGTGAGATTTACAACGAAGAAGGAGAAAAGACAGAATCCTTTGAAAATGTATTATCAGCAAGAGGATGTAAGAAAGCTGCTGAATTTGTGAAATTCTGTGATGCTTTTGAAATTCCAGTTCTGACACTTACAAATGTAAAAGGTTACAAAGCTACAAAATGCTCAGAAGCAAATATTGCAAGAAATGCAGCTGAACTGACAAATGCATTTATTAGTGCTACGGTTCCTAAGGTAAATATTGTGATTGGTGAAGCTTTCGGAAGCGCTTATTTGACCATGAACAGCAAATCTACAGGAGCAGACATGGTATTTGCATGGTCAAATGCTCAGATTGGTATGATGGATGCAAAATTGGCTGCTAAAATTATGTATGCAGATGCAGATGCAGCTACAGTTAATGAAAAAGCAGCAGAGTATGCAATGCTTCAGTCTAGCGCTCTTTCAGCAGCTAAGAGAGGTTATGTTGATACCATCATTGAAGCGGAAGATACAAGAAAATATGTGATTGGTGCCTTTGAAATGTTATTCACAAAGAGAGAAGATCGTCCAAGCAAGAAACACGGCACGG
>CAJKMA010000085.1 GCA_905200905.1 uncultured Bacillota bacterium | reverse complement strand
TAAAAGACCTGTTTTAATGTGACGGAAGAGGCAGTGTTTAATTTGCTGGATAACAAATGTATTTTAACGTCCTTCTGACATGCAATACATTTTGTTCTTTATCCACATCTGAATACTTTAAACCCTGCATCTCCCCCCTTCTCATTCCAGTTCTCAACATAACCTCAAAGAAATGATACAGATAACTTTCTTTCGCATATTCCATAAATAGTGCCTGCTGTTCTTTTGTCATAGCTATTTTAGTTTTTTTCTCTGTCTGTCTTGGCAACTCTGCCAACCTTACCGGATTTCTTTCTACAAGCCCATTCCTCATAGCCTGCTGGAAGCATCCATTTAAAACAGCGGCTACTATTTTTATGCTTGATAATGAATACTCTTCTTTCACATAGGTATTGTACAGCTTTTGAATATGATTTCCTCTGATATCTGTTAAATATTGGCTTCCCAGCTTTTCCTTTACCATGTAGCGGTAATATTTCTCATAATTGTTATACGTTCCTATTTTTACCCGATTCTTCTTGTATTCTTCCATCCACGTTACAAACCACTCATTCAAGGTTATCTTTTCTTTGGTAACGAATAGTCCATGTTCTAATTTATATTTTAGTTCTGTCATTGCCTTCTGGGTTTCGGTAATGGTTTTCCCATGTACCATATATCTTTTGCCCTGATACATGAACCTTCCCTCGAATCCTTCATAACGCTGCTGTATTCCCTTTGGCAACTTCCGTCCTCTTTTATCAACTGCCATAGAAGATTATCTCCTTTCCTATTTAATGGTACCCGTCAGTATTGGCAGCACGCCGAGGTATTGCTCCACGATCTCATATATAACAAATATCCTGCCACCGTCCCGGATCAGACTGTTGGCGCAGCATAACCAGAATCAGCAGCAGGGGTACCGGCTCCGGGGTTACGTTCCCCGGTATTGTGCCGGCTCAAAAATTATTTTATTTGATGTGGTGCAAGTCCATTCAAAACCCTGTTTACAGCTGATATATACGCATTGAATGGTATTTCACCATTTACAGCAAAGCTCTTTATAAATTCTTTATCCTGTTGCGTAAGACGGTACTTTCCGGGTTTACTCTCCCTTACAGGAACATCTTTCTGCAACTGCTCCCTTTCTTTAATATCAATCATTATATCTATTAACTGATCGCAAAAATTCTTTGCCTTTGGTGGCATCATTTGAATAGCTTCCTGCCATTCCTCTTTAAAATCCTGTAATTCTGATAACGGCATCTTATCCAACTCAGTTACAAGCTCTTTTCCTATTTCCTCAAACGTCAAACCATTGTATGTATATCTCATTTTTCCTTGTCTTTCTATCCGGATTCACGTTATAATAAATACAATCCGGCTTTATAATATGGGTTGTCGGGTTACTTGCCCCCTGTAAGCGTTGGTAGCACTTGCAAGGGGCGCTTTTTAATTGTTTACTATCTCATGCACCTTGGCTGTCAGAACGCCGCCCAGGAACACAAGTAATAGCTCTGCTACTGTCATACTGCCATCTCCTCTACTGTGGACTCATGTACCTGTGATCTACCGAAGAACCTTGCCTTGTATGTAGCTCCGTCCCCTTTACTTCCCCAGATCAGCTCTGTGCCAAATAAAGCCTTGCTTCCATGGATCACCTCATAACCAAGGGCTTTCCATCCAGCCCAGGTATTTACTTCTTCTGTAACGCCTGCTGCCTGTCTGCTCTGATCAATGCGCTTCTGGTTAATTTCCTCAGCCTTTGCAGATAACCATGATCTGTGAAGAGCTTCTGCAAAGGTAACCTGTACTTTACGGAAAATCTTCCATGCTCTTGTCATGATATGGCTTAAATCGTATTTCTTCATGTCATAATTTCCTTTCTATCGAAAAAAACTATAGGCTACGTGGCGTTTTGACTACTCCACACCCTTAGACGGTCTTTTATATGCCTATAAGTTTTTAAACTGAAAAATTGTTATCCCTTGTTGATTTATGAAGCCTAGCGGCAGCTTCTCTCCGTTGTTCATCCGTATAGTTTCGCTTTACACGCTTTGAACGGAAAGTAATAAATGAAACTGGACAGGAATACGTCTTTCCAATCAACTCACCAGAAGCAAGTTTAGATTCGCTCTCTAATTTCCATTCTGTTCCGTCTAATTCAACTAGCTTATTTAATTTTGTCATAGTAGTTGTGTCAGAGGTATAAATTATTGCCCTGTCACCTCCACGCATAAAATTTACATGTGTTTCTTGTTCTTCAAGCGTTAAACCCATATCTTTCTCCTTTCTCTTAGGAATCTCCCGCAGCCCCGGCAGGTCTTAAACCAATCTCGGCAACCTTGTTCCTTTGCTTTCCCTTGCCCGGTGTTACGTTGGTGTCTCCGGTACATCTTGCGATCACTTCGTTTTCACCCTTCGCTGTTTGCTGTTCCTTTAACTTATGAGTTTATTATATCGTATATGGTCGTATCTGTCTATTTGCATAATCCACAATTATATGGTCGTATTTTTATCAAATTTGTATATGGTCGTATATTGATATTTGTGATATAATAAATGTACAGTGGAAAAGGTGTATCTATTTTTAAGCGCCTCACTGAATACTTCGAAAGGACATATAACAATGCCAGAAGATAAAAAAAGCAAATACAGAGGTTTTACACCTGCACAAGCTGAAGCTCACAAAAGATATATGGAAAACTTCGTGGAAGTTAAAGTAAGAATGACTGCCGACAACAGAAGCAAAATAAAAACCCATGCAGCAGATCACGGCGAAAGCGTCAATGCCTTTATCAATCGTGCCATTAATGAAACTATGGAACGTGACAACGCATAACCCTTGCTATTATGCGAATAATCTATCAAGAAAGGACGTGTTACTATGCCATTACCTCAGGAAAAACTTTACACTGTTGAAGATATTTACAATCTTCCAGATGATACCAGAGCCGAACTAATCGACGGTCGGATTTATTACATGGCACCTCCAAGTCGAACGCATCAAAAAATACTGTCTGCTCTTCATCTCAAAATAGGCGGTTATATCAATGCAAAAGGCGGTTCCTGTGAAGTTTATCTCTCCCCATTTGCCGTTTTTCTCAACGCAAACGACAAAAACTATGTGGAACCAGATATTTCTGTAATCTGCGATCCAAACAAACTAAATGATAAGGGCTGCGCTGGAGCACCAGACTGGATTATTGAAATTGTCTCCCCTGGCAGTAGGCGCATGGACTATTATACAAAGCTTTTCAAATACCGCAATGCCGGTGTTCGGGAATACTGGATTGTTGATCCGGACAAACAACGCATCACCGTTTATAATTTCGAATCTGAAGATACTGGAGAATATACTTTTTCTGATATTATAAAAGCCGGAATTTACGATGATCTATGGATTGACTTTACAGAAATTCGCTTATAACCGTTTTGATGATCTGGAATCTTTGACAAAAACCCACAGAAGGGAAGTTCCCGGCTTTTCAGTTCTTGGCTGATCTGCCGGGGCTTTTCTCTGTTCGGGGGTCTGGCCTGGTTAGGGTGTCGATTCTCTCTACTCCCTTTTCCTTTACTGACTCGGTGTTTTACCGTAGCCCTTAGTAGTCGTGAAACACGACAGCGTTATTATGGGGTCATTACTAATAAGGGCGTCCACCATCTTGACGTCATTTTTTATTTATACCTTAATGACTAAAAATACCAGAAATACCAAAAATCTTTTCCTAGTCATATTTCATGTTATTTTAGGTATTATTGGTACAGCCATTTGGCTCTCAGTCATTGCCTATATCAAATCTAGTGAGTCAGCGCAGGCAGCAGGATGTCGGGACAAATTATTGTAGCAACGGAACTTCAAGTCTTATTCTGAACTTCAAGTCCCCTGATCTCATTGCCTCATCTATTGTCCAGAATTTTGTCGATATACTGGAGAGCTTTAATATTTTTACAAAATAAACCTCTTGCATCCGGATACCAGAAGTGTTATATTGAGAATAGAAAAGGAACAACCGCCCACAAGGTGGTTTGACCTCGAAGACATGACATAGAAAATGCCACCCTTAACCGGTCAAAGTTATGAGGGTGGTTTTTCTATGCTTTAAAATATCAGTGACAAATCAAGTAAATGAATGTCAGCAGTGATAAAATGAACATGCCAAAAGACATGAGGTCTTTGAAATCAAAATGATTATTGTTCATCAGCACCACCCCCATTCTATGTAGAATAGAGGTCAGCCACCCTGTAACACGATTGTTCCTGGTCACATCATAGCATACCGCTTCCCGCCTTTCAACACCGTTTTTTCGCCTTTAAATCCTTTACCTTATAATTTATACCTATAAGCAATTCAAACTTAATTAACTGCTGTGCCTTATGAATCTCCACTGTTCACGCGCGTATCGTGTTAAGAAACTCCCGATCCGCTCTGCTTCTTGTTGCATAAAGAGCCTACCTGATAGAAGAAGCCTTGCCGCAAAATGCCTATCATCCGCCATTGCCATTATTTGCAACCAATCCCCGTACTCCTGGTCTATTTCCAAATATGTAAGATTCCCCTTCTCGGAAAATGCCGTTTTGGCAGTTTCGACAGGCTCTATATATCCAAATTCCCCCGTTTTTCCACGTTCTATCCCAGAAATATCTTAGGTTTTTTCAGGTTTCCCGGCTTATTTCCTGCTGCTTTAGGGATGTTTAGGGGGGCAATCCGTAAGTTTCCGTAAGTCCAGCACAGAAGCATAAGCGCAACCAGAATGTGAAATACACCTTATTTCCTCCCCTGGCCCTGGTATTCCTATCACAGTTTCTTCCCGGACGGGATAGAGCAAATTATATTCCTGAAGCATTTTCACCAGCGTTTCCGCATTATTCGCATACAGTACCACTCCCAGCGGTTTATTATCCTGCCTGTCCCTTGTCCGGTGAAATATAATCATAGCCTCAAAGGTTCTGCGCTCCCTGTCCCATTCTACCGTGATAAAGTTAATCCGCAGATACTTCCCCTTTGCATATTTTCTAGGCTCAAGTGTAATTTCGTACATCGCATCCCGTCCTTTTATACCTTATAATCAAAATAGTCCTGTACAGCTTTTTTGTATTCCCGGATTTTGTTATGGGTATGTTCCGGGATTCTTACCGTCTTATTTTTCTTTATGTAGCGTATTAACTGCTGCATGTTTTCTGTTACGTCTGTACCATTCTGGATCAGCTTTACAAGCTCTTCGTTTTTCAATAGTTCTACGGACATTTCTTTTTACCTCGCATACATTAATAGAATCGGCAGCAGTCTTTACGCTATGAATCAGCAACAGGATCACTCTGGAAATTCTTCTAAATATTTCCTGGCACTGTCCAAGGCTCTCATTGTTTCCCCTGCCCGGTTCTCCAAGGTTCTGATAAACTGCCTAACCTCTTCTCTGTTTGCCGGAAGGTAATACCCGCCCGGCGGCTGTGTGCTGGATAGGATCACGGCTCCTTCCCTTCGTTCCCGCTCAATCTGTTTCTGTAAAGCTCTCACCGTTCCCAGATTCAAAACTGCTGCCAGATATTCCGGGGATAAAGCGTTCTGTATTCCTGTATGTAATATTTCTTCTACCATTTTATTTCCTTTCCGGCCGGAATCATGGTATTATAGTAATGTCTGTGCATGGCTTCCAGCCTTGTACTGCTGCCCCTCAGGAAAGTTGCCGCTTTCCTTTGGGGCTTTTATTTAGTTCTCTGTGCGGATACTTCCACGAACATTAACCGTTATTCCATCATCTCGTTCACAATCAAGTAGAATTTCCCATATATCCATAATGCCGCTACTCATGCAGTCTAATTCCTGTTCTATTCCTTCCAATGCTCTTGCTATACGTTCCATGTATTCTTCCTGCTTTTCTGGTGTCATTTTCCCCACTTCCTTTCCTAATCTTCCAGATCACTCATTACTGCCAACATAAAACATTCCGCCATTCTTGTTTTTCCGTAACGTTCCCAAAACTCATGTATTTCATCCACTGCCTGCTTCCAGCAATCCTCACTCATTGGTTTTGGAATAACCGCCCATTTCCTGTAAAATCTCCATAGCTCCGTAAACATATCATACTTGCTTTTCAATTCCTGCTCTGTCATTCGAAAGGTATCTCCATTTGTTCAGCCTGTTCTTGTGTTATTTGTATAAATCCATCTTCATCCTTTTCCCAACCATAGGGTTTTATAAAATCTGCTTTATCTTCGCATATTCTTTTTGATGCTTCGTCATAATACAAAGGAATTGCAGCTTCCCCTACAGCCAGCTTGCCTGTAAGCCTATTTTTTGATACAGTCACCACACGCTCTGCATTCTCAAAAGAAGCCAGATTTCTTTTATATGTCATTACAATATCTACTTTGTTGGTTATATCAGCGCTTCCGCTCACCTCGTCCGTATCGTCATTTCCAAAACGGTTTTTTCTTGGATGCACAACCAAAACCACAGCTACCTGCAAACGTTTTGCCATCTTTACAAGCTTGTCAACAAATTTGCTTTGCGCTCGATACAGATCGACGCTCATTCCAACATCCAAGGCAGTCATAAGATTATCTAACAGTACAAGCTGTATTCCGTACTGCTGAACTGCCTTTTCTATTGTTTGCAGTAAATCTTCCAGTTCATCATCAGAAGTTGACTGATTATCATATAAATACGCTCTTTCTCTGTACCATTCCTCAATTTTGCTTATTTTCTCATTGGTTACAAAATAGCTGATATTACCATTCTCTGCCGCTCGATCAATTACATTGTGTTTTCCTGCTGCCTGGAAATCCATCCATCTTTTAAAAAAATAGTCTGGCAACTCCCCAGAGTATGCAAGAACCCGTATTCCTTGATCTAAGGCATTTACAAGTATTTGCGAGGTAAATGTGCTTTTCCCATCTCCTCGCTTCCCGGTTACTATTACAGTTTGTCCAAGATAAATCCCACCAGCCAGAACCTTGTCCAGTGTCTTGAATCCTGTTGAAATCTTCGGCAAAGAAAACAGATCCACAGTTTTCACATCTGAAAGCCTTATAATTCTCTGCACCGGCACGCATTCCGCCCGCTCTACAGCTCTTCTTACGGCTTCTTTTCCGTATTTTTGCAAAAGTTCGTTAGCATCCTTACATCCTTTGTAATCCTGCTGCTTAACTGCCCTTATAGTAC
Organism: uncultured Bacillota bacterium; assembly: GCA_905200905.1. GTDB lineage: Bacteria > Bacillota > Clostridia > Lachnospirales > Lachnospiraceae > Blautia. The sequence goes on along the minus strand of CAJKMA010000085.1, from coordinate 2,518 downwards.
CTCTGAAGCGTCTTTTCATATCGTCCAGAAGGGTTATGGATCCATTCTCATTGTCCCCGAATATAATTAAGGTCTCGAACTGCTGCAACCAATCCCAACAGTAGGGCACCCATGTAAAGCCATTTTTCCCCGTCGGAACTGATACGGCGTTTTCTATTCCGGATTCCGCCACTGACAAGCTGTCAATTTGTCCCTCTGTCATAATCAGTGTTTTGTTTCCCGGATCGCACTGATACATTCCAAACAAAATAGGTTTGCAATTCGCTTCACACCATTCTTTCGCAGTATCTTTTTCCCTGTCAAAATCTGTTTTTCGATATTTCACAAACTGCATTACTCCGGCAGCATCCAGAAAAGGGAACACTAATACATTTTCGTTTTTCGTCTGCACAGTAATCTGATACTTTTCTGTTGTACCGGAAGATATGCCCCGGCTTTCCAGATAAGTAACGGCAGCAGGCTTCGGTTTTATTGGCTCCGTTTTCTTTTGGAATCTTCGGTATTTATGTCTGTTGCCAGCTTTATAATAGGCGTCAACATCTCTTCCCAGGCTAAACCAGTCAAAGTCCTTTGCCAAAGTAACCATATTGCCAGAAACCGAACAACTGGAACGTAAGCACTTAAACTGCCCCGTCCGAAGATTGATAGAAAAAGTCCCTTTGTCTCCATTTCTCCCCCCTCGGCAATAAGGGCAACTCAAAAACTGTAATTCCTCGCCTTTCTGTTTTGCTGCTATGCCGGATGATCTCGAAAAGTCCCACGCATCCGATTCTTTAAATTCATAATATGACATTGTTCATCACTCCATAAATCAATTGGTTTCTCTGGTTCTTCTGGTTCTATTGGCTGAACTTTTCTGGCTACCGGTATTTCGTTCAAATACCCTTCGAACTTTGCACCAAATAAGGTTTCTGGTCTCAAGTACCTTTCCATTTCCTTGTTGCCAGTCCACTGTGAAATTTTCCAGTCAATTACTTTCTTAAAATCTTCCAAAGCGTAACCCTCATTGATTCTCGCTTTGATATGCTTCTGATTTGCCTTTGAACTATACTTAAATTTCTTTCCAGTTCTCTGGTTTAGGTACTCAATAATCTCTTTAAAAGGGTATGTAGTCGGGCTTTGCTCGACAATATTATTTATTCTATTCTCTTCTATTCTCTTTTGGGTAGCCACACCTGGCACACATTGGTTACTGTTTGGTATACCATCTGGTACACCGTCCAAGCTAATTTGATATTTTCCATTAATCTCTACAAGGCTTTTCTTCTCTTCAATGCATCTTGTCGCGGCGTATCTGTCACCTCGTAGGTAGTTGTTGGTTTTCCAGTCTGTTATTACGATCACACCGCTTTCAAATGGGATTATAAAGTTCTTTGCGATCAATAGGCTTAAATCATCATTATTACATCCCGAGATTGCCAGTATCTTTTTAGGTGACGTCACAAAACCGTCATCGTCTGCTCTCATTCCCAGATGGAAATACAAAGCCTGTGTTGATGTTGGCATATCAAGAAATTTGTCTGTGTCTACTACATCTATGGAAAACATTCGTTTGTTTCTCAACTGCTGCCACCGCCTTACTCTGACAAGCTGTCCATATAGGCATCTACTTTGGTGAAATTGATTAAGTAACTCTTTCCTATTCTGATCACGGCTCCTGCGTCCTCAGCCACTTGGCGCATACTACTTTTCCCGATTCCATAACGTTCGCATGCCTGTTCAATTCTTCCAGTTTTTACCTCTGGGCTAGTTCTTTCCATTTTCCTCATAACTCATATCTCCTTTTTATGTTTTGTCTTGTTTTGCTCTGTACATATTGTATCAAGTGTGGTATTATATAATCAAATACTATAAAATTATAATTTAAAATTATTTTTATAATTTATGGAGATATATTTATGGACAAAAATAATATTGATATAGTCAAAGGAAATATCACAAGAATAATGAATGAAAAAGGAATAAACCAATCCGAACTCTCAGAAAGAACCGGTATTCCTCAACCTCGCATATCTGCCGCACTCTCATTTGGGAACGGTAAATGTTTCACCACTGAACAAATAATAAAACTTGCAAGCAAAGATGTTCTTAATTGCTCTACAGATGAAATACTTTTACCGCCAGATGAACAAAAGGCTAACAAAAATAATATTGAAACTTTTTCAGATGCACTAAAAATGCTTTTTGAAATAGATGATTTTATGGATTTTTGTATAGCTGAAAGTCGCATTGATGTTTCCTATGATATTAACGGATATGTAACTACATTAGGGATTTGCTCCGACTCTCCTGTTTTTGAAAAAATTCTAAACGAATGGCAACAGCTAAAGGAAACTACATTACAAGAGCCTTTAAAAAGTAAAATCATAAAACAATGGCAAGACGATACTTTAAAGCTATATAAAGATTACAAAAAGGAAGATATAACTGGACTTCCTTTTAATCACGACCACCGGCTTAGCCGGTGGTTTATTTGTTTTTCAAAGTTTCGTTTTTCGGAACAACGAAAAACTCCACA
>CAJKMA010000084.1 GCA_905200905.1 uncultured Bacillota bacterium | reverse complement strand
ATGCGGCTGTTAACCGCAGTGTCGTTGGTTCGAGTCCAACAGGGGGAGCTTTTTTATTCTTATAAAAGCAATTGTAATTAAGTCATTATGGAGAAATAGAATTCTCTATAATGGCTTTTTTGTTGTGTTTGTCCATTTAGGAAGAAAAAACGTCAATTTATACCAAAAAACTTTTCGCTCATGAGCAAATATGATATCTCTAAATATACCAAAGAACGGTTAGTGTTAAAAATTATATTTAGGTAGAAGGAAAGGAGATATCATGGAAAAAAATTTGAAAATTTATCGAAAAATGAAAAAGGGATGGAGTGAGAAAATTGCTGGAGACCAGGAAAAATTAAAAGCTTATCAAATGCTCTATACACTACCAAGTAGTTTTGGCGCAAATTTACTACTTGGCTTTTTTAATATTTTAGGGAAATTATTGAAGTCTTATGTACTTATATGGATTTTTTTAGCAGGTATCCTTTGTTTTTATTTCATTTATAAAGAAAAGAAGAGACAGAAGATATGTTTTGTTCTGAAAGAAATTGAAGAGGAGATTTTAAAAGTCATATGAGAGAACTGAGGTTATTTATCCTATATTTTTAGTATTTCTATAGTTAGTTCACTATTTTTTTCCTTTACAGTCTGTTAAAATAGCAGAAGAAATGTAGCTTTGAATATGCTTTTGAGAAGATGATGGAGACGGAGGAAAACCATGAGTATACAGGAAACAATGGATAATTTTTTAGATACACTGAGAAATCAGGCCACAGAGATTCCAGAGCTAATGGAGTTGTTTGTAAACTGCTATACGAATACCTTGAACACAACGGTTAAGAGAATGGACAACAACATGACTCATGTGATTACAGGAGACATTCCGGCCATGTGGCTGAGAGATTCCGCAGCACAGTTAAGACCCTATATTTTTTTGGCAAAGGAAAATGAAGAAATCAGAGAATTGATTGCAGGTCTGGTGAGACGTCAGTTTATGTGCATTACTATTGACGAGTATGCCAATGCCTTTAATGAAGCTCCTAATGGAGCCTGCTGGGAAAAAGATGATCCAGATCAGAATCCATGGGTGTGGGAGCGGAAGTTTGAAGTAGATTCTCTTTGTTATCCTCTTCAGCTCGCTTATCTTTTATGGAAAAATACAGGCTGTGTCACTCAGTTTGAAGGTGTATTTCAGGAGGGCGTGAAGAAAATTCTGGAAGTATTTACAACAGAGCAATATCATGAAGAAAAGTCAGAGTATCGTTTTAACAGAAATAATGGATATTACCGGGATACACTGTCCAGAGACGGAAAAGGTGCATTGGTGAAACCTGGCACAGGATTCATCTGGTCCGGCTTCCGCCCAAGTGATGATGCTTGCACCTATGGGTATCTAATTCCATCCAATATGTTTGCAGTGGTCGCTCTTGGCTATCTGGAAGAAATGGAAAGAGAGATTTTCCACAATGAGGAACTGGCAGAAAAAGCGAAATCTTTAAAAGAAGAGGTCAAAGAAGCCATTGAGACCATAGGAAAAACTTTCACAGAAGAGTTTGGAATGGTGTATGCATATGAAACAGATGGTTTTGGTATGTATAATCTCATGGATGACGCCAATGTTCCAAGTCTTCTGGCTATGAGCTATCTGGGCTATGAAGGAGACCGGGAAGTCAGTGAAAATACGAGACGATTCCTTTTAAGCGAGGCAAACCCTTTCTATTTCAAAGGATGTAAGGCAGCCGGAATCGGAAGTCCACATACACCATCCAATTATATCTGGCATATTGCCATGGCGGTTCAAGGATTGACAAGCACAAGTAAAGAAGAAAAACTAGAAATACTGGAAAATATGGCTGCAACAACAGGAGGTAAAGGCGTTATGCATGAAGGATTTTGCTGTGAAGATGACAGTAAATTTACCAGGGCGTGGTTTTCCTGGGCAAATGCGATGTATGCAGAATTATTTTTGGATTATGTGGGATACACACTGGAAAAATAATAGATTTTGTAGAGCATAGAATTTGTACACGACAGACAAGTCAAGAAACGTGTAGCAGAAGGATGCTGGGAAGTAGACAGCGATATGTGAATAGGAGTAGACTGTAATATGACAAGAGGTAAATCGCTGACCCGTCAAATTTAAATTGGAAGCAAGCTCATTAAAGATGAATTTGATAAAGAGGCAGAATATTTATGGATGTCAGACGTATTCGGATATTCTTGGGCACAGTCTCAGATTCTGAAAAAATCGGGTATTGATATGTATGCCTTGTCTTCTTATTTGGATTCCTGTCATTTCATTACGGTTCCGGTTACAGCAGATGGCATTACAGATGTTTATGTGGTTTCCTGCCCGTACAGTATGCTGCGGGTAATGAATCAGGAAAACCTATGACAGCCTGTGGTTTGCAAAAGTCCTTTTTCTTATGGAAAATAAAAAAAAGAAATTGCCATTTTATTCCCATCAGAAATGGCGCATTTGGAGCCTTTTGAGGTGGTAAATAAAAAAATTCGCTGCCTTGATTTGCTAGGATGGTATAAGATTTGTTGGGATTTAGAATAACTCTAGTAAAAGATATTTTAGCACAGCATGTAACACTGGCAAGCGGCATCTGCCAGAGAGGTATTGAGACAGCAGTATATGAAAATGGTATGATTCTGGTAAATCACCGTTCCACTCCTTTTGTACTGCCACAGAAGTACAGAGAGGAAATTTATCAATATCCATGGCATGGAGAACAAGAGGGAAAAGGCGTGCTGGGCGGTCATGAAGCTGTGTGGGTAAGCCTGTAGACATAGTAAGAAGTGTTAGAGTTTTTAGGAGGTTTTATGGAAACAAGAGAATTACATGAAAATTGGAAAATGCGCTGCACAGAAGCATCAGACTGGCAGGAAGCGGTAGTTCCGGGAACTGTGTATACAGATTTGCTTCGGAATGGAAACATGGAAAATCCTTATTGGAAGGATAATGAAGACAGCATTTGCGCTTTAATGGAAAAGGATTATGAGTATGAATGTACCTTTGAAGGAGGAAATACTGAAGGTTTTCCAGCATTGTTCTTCAATTTGAAGGACTGGATACGGTTACTGATGTGTACTTGAATGAGGAACTTCTGGGACAGCCTTTTAATATGCACAGAGTTTGGGAATATGAAGTTCAAGCCCTTCTGAATGAAGGCGAGAACCGTCTGCGGGTAGTTTTTCATTCCCCTTTAAACTATATTGCAGAAGCTTATAAGAAATATGGAAATATTGGAAATGAAGATACCTACGAGGGATTTATGCATTTGCGAAAAGCGCATTACATGTTTGGCTGGGATTGGGGCGCACATTTGCCGGATGCAGGTATTTTCCGCCCTGTGAAGCTTTGCAAGGTGAAATGTGGACGATTTGACAGTGTGTATATCCGCCAGAACCATGAAGAAGGAAGATGTACATTGGATTTTGATGCAGCTTATCTTGCGGAGGAGGCTGGAGATTACGAGGTACATGTAACAGTTATTTCACCTAGAGGAGAGACTTTTGAGACAGTGCTTTCAGAAGAGGGCTGTGGCAGCCTGACCATTGAGAAGCCAGAGCTTTGGTGGGTGAATGGACTGGGAGAGCAGCCCCTTTATGAGGTGAAGGCTATTCTGTTCTGTAATGGAGAAGCCGTGGATACCTGGAAACGGAGAATTGGTATTCGCACCATGACCATGCAGAGGAATAAAGACGAGTGGGGAGAAAGTTTTGCCCATGAAATCAATGGCAAGGCATTTTTTGCCATGGGTGCAGACTATATTCCAGAAGAACATCTTCTAGGCAAGAGAAGTAAGGAACGCACCAGACAACTTCTGACGGATTGTAAATTGGCAAATTATAATGTTATCCGTGTATGGGGCGGTGGTTTTTATCCAGATGATTGGTTTTTTGATATCTGCGATGAGCTTGGGTTGGCTGTATGGCAGGATTTCATGTTTGCCTGCTCAGTGTATGAATTGACGCCGGAATTTGAGGCAAATATTCTCCAGGAATTTATTGATAATATTAAACGCCTACGCCACCATGCTTCCTTGGGACTTTGGTGTGGAAATAACGAGATGGAAATGTTTGTAGATGAGCGCTGCTGGGTAACAAAACCTTCAGAGGTAAGGGACTACCTCTTTATGTATGAGCGAATTATCCCAGAAGTGTTACAGGAATATGACCCGCAGACCTTCTATTGGCCTGCAAGTCCATCCTCAGGTGGTTCCTTTGATAATCCTAATGACCCTAATAGAGGAGATGTTTATTACTGGCAAGTATGGCATGGAAATAAGCCATTTTCTGAATACAGAAAGCATTTCTTCCGTTATGCATCTGAGTTTGGATTTCAGTCTTTCCCATGCAAAAAGACCGTAGAAACCATTTCTGATGACCCGACAGACTGGAACATTTTTTCTTACATTATGGAAAAACACCAGAGAAACTATGGGGCAAATGGAAAGATTATGAATTATCTTCAGCAGACTTACCGTTATCCAGGAGAATTTGATACAGTACTTTATGCATCCCAGCTTTTGCAGGCAGATGCCATTCGATATGGGGTAGAGCATTTCAGACGGAACAGGGGTCGCTGCATGGGGGCTGTGTATTGGCAGTTAAATGACTGTTGGCCTGTTATTTCCTGGTCTTCTATTGATTACTGGGGTAGATGGAAAGCCCTGCATTATTATGCAAAAAGATTTTTTGCGCCAGTGATGATTTCCTGTCAGGAGGAAAGCTGGCTTACTCAGGAAGCAAATATGAATCGCCAGCATTTTGAATTTGAGAAATCCATCTGGCTGAACGTGACGAACGAAACCTTACAAGACAGAGAAATTCAGGTGAAATGGTATTTGAGAAATGCAAAAGCAGAAATCTTAAGAGAGGAAACAGAAACGATTTCAGTTCCTGCCCTTACCAGTGTGTGGTTGGATAAAGTAGAATTGCCAAAGGTAGACGTTTTTGCTGAATATGTTAGCTTTGAAGCATGGGAAAAAGAAGAAAAGATATCCGAAGGGACGGTTATTTTCTCCTATCCAAAATACTTCAAATACGAAGATCCTAATTTGAAATGGAAAGTAGAAGGAAATACGATTACGGTGACTGCTGATACTTATGCCAAGAGCGTGGAAATTTTAAACGAAAATGAAGATTTGGTACTGTCTGATAATTATTTTGATTTAAATGGAGACAGCAAAACTGTGGAAATTTTAAGAGGAAGGGCCGAGAATATCAGGGTGCGAAGCGTGTTTGATATTCGATAGAAGATATTCTACAGGTAAATCTTGCAGAGGAATAGATTATATGAAATTTTACATATTTTTGGAACATTTATACCAATTAACAAGAATTCCCATTTCTATATATTCTGAATCAGGAGATTTTGTGAAACAGTATTCGGTAAGTGGGGAGGAAAAGAGGTTCTTTCTGGCAGAAGAGGTAAGGGAGAAACTACAGTTATCTAGAAGAGAAGATGTGCTTTTTTATCAATATCAGAATATTCCAGCGGCTTTTCTTGCCTGTAAGAGAGAAAAAGAATGGATTTTAGCAGGGCCGGTAGCTATTGGCAGAATAGATACACAAAGGCTCAATGGAATGGTGGAGAAGCAGTTCCAGACTCTTCTAAATGTGCAGTTGAGGGATTTGCTTTTAACAGGAATATTAATTTTGAATGAGAATTCAAAGAAGGAATATACACTGGAAATGTTGGTAGAAAAAATTCAGGAAAAACCTTTACAAATTCAGGATAATCTCCTGGATATAGAACTGCGCCAGTACGATTCTTTTCAGAAGAACCATACCTACGCGGAAGAGCAGGCTTTTTTTGAACATATTAGAAACGGAGATGTGCAATATATCAAGGAAAAATATGAGGTAATTACTCCTCCACACCCTATGGTAGTAAATAGTCTTCAAAAAAATGAGGAATATATGGCAGTTATAGAGATTTCCATGGCAGCTAGAAGTGCTATTGAAGGGGGACTAACTTCTAGGGAAGCTCTGTTGATGAATGATATTTATTTAAAACAACTGGCGGAATGCAGTACTGTGAATCAAATTTTTGCGTTAAAAAAGGAAGCATGTCTGGAATTTGCTCGTGTTGTAAAAAGTAGGAAAGAAACACAGGGGGGCAATCCCTATATTGAAGATTGCAAAAAAGATATTCACTCCAGGAAAAGAGAGAAAATTGATTTACAGAAAATTGCAGATGATATTGGAATTTCTAAAGAATATATGTTGAAGTTATTTAAAAAGCAGGAAGGTATCGCTATGACAGCGTATATCTTAAATGTAAAGCTGGAAGCTGCCTGCAATATGTTGAAATTCTCAGATAGAAAGATAGGCGAAATTTCAGATTATTTATCTTTTGGAAGCTTGAATTATTTTAGTCGTATTTTTACAAAGCATATGGGAATGTCACCAAAAGAATACCGAAGACTGCATCATCAGCCTAATTTTTGATGTTTTCTTTTTGATAGTAAGGTAAAGATGGAAAAAGAGCGTGTTGTGTGATACACTTAGGATTATCATACTTACGAAAGAGGGGAAACATAAAAATGAAAACAAGTGTATTGTTAAAGCGATTTATACCTTATTATGGAAAATATAAGGGAATTATGATTATGGATTTATTCTGTGCTGCGCTTACTACAGTTTGTGAACTGGTATTGCCGTTGATTCTCCGTTACATTACAGATGTGGGGATGCGGGATTTAGCATCTCTCACTGTAAAAACAGTGGTTACCATAGGAATGTTGTATTTTGCACTTCGTATTATTGATGGTATGGCCAGCTTTTATATGGCTTATATTGGACATGTTATGGGAGCATCTATTGAAACAGATATGAGACAAGACGCTTTCCGGCATTTGCAGAAATTATCCGATAATTATTTTAATAATACGAAGATTGGACAGATTATGTCTAGAATTACCAGTGACTTATTTGATGTCACTGAATTTGCGCACCATTGTCCCGAAGAATTTTTTATTGCATTGTTAAAAGGTGTGGTATCATTTCTCATTCTTGCGAGAGTCAATGTATTGCTGACAGTGATTATTTTTCTTCTGATTCCAGTTATGGCAATTTCCTGTACATATTTCAATTTGCAGGTGCGAAAAGCTTTTAAGAAACAAAGGAACCACATAGGAGAGTTAAATGCAAGAATCGAAGATAGTCTTCTTGGGAATAAGGTAGTGCGGGCCTTTGCCAATGAAAATGTGGAAATTCAGAAGTTCGATAAGGACAACCAAGAATTTCTGAGGATTAAGCGCCATACTTATAAATATATGGCAGCTTTTCAGAATACCATCCGTATTTTTGATGGTCTGATGTATGTAGTTGTGATAGTGGCTGGCGGCATTTTTATGATTAAAGGGCTTATTGCCCCAGCGGATTTGGTTGCATATACCATGTATGTAACTACACTTTTGACCACTATCCGCCGTATTATTGAATTTGCGGAACAGTTCCAGAGAGGCATGACGGGAATTGAGCGTTTTGCAGAATTGATGGAAGCAGAAATTGATATTTTTGATGAAGAGGGAGCGGTTCCTCTGGAAAATGTAAAAGGAGAAATCACATTTAAAAATGTGGCTTTTGAGTATCCAGATGACCATACGCCAGTGTTGTCTGGGATTAATCTGACGATAAAACCAGGAGAAAAAGTTGCTTTGGTAGGTCCGTCTGGCGGTGGAAAGACTACATTGTGCAGTCTGATCCCAAGGTTTTATGATCCAACAGAAGGGGAAATCCTTTTGGACGGACAGAATATTAAGAACGTGACCTTGCAAAGCTTGAGAAGTAATATTGGTGTTGTACAGCAGGATGTATATTTATTTTCAGGTAGTGTTTATGAAAATATTGCTTATGGAAAAGCAGATGCCACAAGAGAAGAAGTAATTCAAGCGGCCAAAATGGCAGGAGCTCATGAATTTATTATGGAGCTGAAAGATGGATATGATACCTATGTGGGCGAGCGCGGTGTGAAGCTATCAGGAGGGCAAAAACAGAGAATCAGTATTGCCAGAGTCATGGTGCGTTCTCCTAAACTGGTAATTTTAGATGAGGCTACTGCAAGTTTGGATAATGAAAGTGAGCATTTGGTTGCAGAATCCTTGGATAAACTGGCAGCAGGGAGAACTACCATTACCATTGCACATAGACTTACCACGATTCACGGGGCAGACAGGATTTTGGTGCTTTCTGGTAATCACATAGTAGAAGAAGGAAACCATGAAACATTAATGGAGAAACAAGGAATTTACTATCAGTTATATACATCTTCCAGCATTCAGTAAATGTTTATGCTTTGGAAAAATGAATTCCTTTTCGATTTAAAGTAATAAAACGTTGATTTGTGAAAAGAAAGCACGTATAATTGAGGAAGAGTGAAACAGTCTTACAGCATGGAAGTAATGGAGGAATGTAAACATGATAGCTGATAAAATGAAAGTAATGATTCAGAACAGTTCTGCAATCCGAGCAATGTTTGAGGAAGGAAAGAAAATGGCTGCACAGTATGGGGCTGAGAATGTTTATGATTTTAGTCTTGGAAATCCTAATGTGCCAGCGCCGGCTCGGGTAAAAGAGGCAATTATAGAGGAATTGGAAAACGATGATCCGGTGATGCTTCATGGCTATATGAGTAACAGTGGTTATGAGGATGTGCGGGAAGAAGTGGCAAAATCTCTTAATAAAAGATTTGATACAACATTTCATGCAGAAAACATTGTTATGACTGTAGGAGCAGCAGGAGGATTGAATGTAGCATTAAAATCATTGTTAAATCCTGGAGATGAGGTTCTGGTAATTGCACCTTATTTCGGAGAGTATAATTCTTATGTGGCAAATTATGACGGTGTAGTGGTAGTGGTGAGCCCAGATACAGAAACTTTCCAGCCTAATTTAAAGGAAATGGAAGAGAAAATTACAGAGAGAACAAAGGCTGTGATTGTGAATTCCCCAAACAATCCTACTGGTGTGGTTTATTCTGAAAAAACAATTCAGGCTATGGCAGATTTGTTGAGAAGAAAAGAAGAGGAATTTCATACAGATATTTATTTGATTTCGGATGAACCATATAGAGAATTGGCCTATGATGGGGTGGATGTACCTTATCTTACCAAATACTATAAAAATACGATTGTTGGATATTCCTTTAGTAAGTCCTTGTCATTGCCAGGAGAACGTATTGGGTATTTGGTAATTCCAGATGAGGCAGCAGATGCAGAGGATCTTCAGGCAGCGGCAAATGTGGCAACCAGAATTTTAGGATATGTTAATGCGCCTTCTTTAATGCAGAGAGCAGTTGCAAAGTGTCTAGATGCACAGGCAGATGTTCCATATTATGACAGAAACAGAGAAGCATTATATACAGGGCTGAAAAATTTGGGATTTTCCTGTATTAAACCGGAAGGAGCATTTTACTTGTTTGTGAAATCACCGGTGGAAGATGAAAAGATATTTTGTCAGGCAGCGAAGAAGCATCACATTCTTATTGTGCCTGGTTCCTCTTTTGCATGTCCGGGCTATGTAAGAATTGCTTACTGCGTTGCATATGAAACCATTGTGAATTCTATGGATGGATTTAAGAAGCTTGCAGAAGAATTTCAGTTGTAGAAATAAATAAAGTTGTTAAAAAATAGAACCGCTGGATTTCATTGGAAACAAAATGAAATTCAGCGGTTTTGCGTATAGAGTTATTGAAAGAATAAAGAAACACCCGACAGGGGAGCTGACGGGTGTTTCGAGGGGAGTATAAATAATTAAAT
>CAJKMA010000083.1 GCA_905200905.1 uncultured Bacillota bacterium | reverse complement strand
TGCAGGAAAGTGCCATCCTCTTGAAAAACTAAGCCATTTTTTATAATCATAGAGAAATCCCCCTTTTTTGTTATGCCTTCATTATAAGGAGATGCCAAGATGAAATCAACTCTTATTAAAAGAATTCTCTTTTTCATTTTTTATGATTTGAATGTTCTGTTTTAAATAGATAACTAATTCACAAAGTCAGATAATAAGGGTATAATTAAACTTATAAAATATATGAAAAAAGAATACGGAGGGATAATGTGAAAAAAAATGAAGTAAAGGCAGAAAAAACATACATTGAAGGCGTAAGGATTAATTTTTTATACGTTGACAAGTATTCTTTTGGAAGAGCATGGTATATGCCGGAAAGTAAAATTCCATATAGCATGCTACGATATATTATATCCGGAAAAGCAATATTTTTTATAAATGGGAAAGAACTTACAGTAGAAAAAAATCAAGTGGTATATATTCCACGAGGTTGTGAATTATCTTGTCATGCACTGGGTGATTCTTTTTCATTTATGAGTATTCGATTCAATACATCTGTATATTATGATGGTGGAGATTTTTTAAAAGATTATTATGGAATGCCAGATGTTTTGCCGGATAATGGAGAAAAAGAGTACTTTGAAAAGATATACGATGCTATACATTCAGATGGAGCAGAGCGTATGTTTTTGGTCAGAGGATATTTAGAGTTATTGATTGGAAAGATTATTGAAAGATCAGGAAAAGATAGTGCCCATTTGAAAAGGGAGGTACGTGGAGAGGAAAATTTTTTGAATACAGGAGCAGAACATATGGACGAAAGAATTCGTGCGGTAGTAGATTTTATGGTTTTGCATCCTACAGAAACTTATACTACAGCCCAGCTTTGTGAGATGGCAGGTTTAGGAGAAACAAGGTTTCGCAAACTTTTTAAAGCACAAACAGGAAAAAGTCCGGGAGAATATTTACGGGATATGAGGATGACTGCCGCAGGAAGAAGATTGCTTTTGTCTGTAGAAAGTGTTAGTGATATTGCATATAGCGTTGGATATGAAGATGTTAATTTTTTTATCCGAGTGTTTAAAAAATATTTTGGAGTAACCCCAAATCAGTATCGGAAAATATCTAAGGAATAGTGTTGAAAAATCCTATAAAGTGATGGAAAGTATGCAATATATATATATTAAAGAATAAAAACACATTTAAATTGCACAAAACAACCAAAAACTTCTTTTTGTAATTAATAGAAAAGAAGTTTTTTTGTGAAAAAAATAAAAATGCATATATATGGAACGATAAGTGCTGTTTTGTGCTATTAAAGAATGGATATTCAGTAGTAATATCCAAAGAAAGGATGTAAAATCTGATTATCAAATACGAAATCAACAAAAGAACGAATGAGTGGTAAGTAACAAAAAAGCAAAGTGTACTTATATGTGAAAGGAGTTAAAGGTATGAAGAGAAAATTAGCATTGTTATTAGCGGGAATTTTGACAGTAGGATCTCTCGTAGGATGCGGAGGCGATTCTGGAAAAGAAACAGCAAAAAACGAAAGTTCAGTAAATGAAAATGGTGAATTAGAAGGTGATATTACTTTCTGGCATTCATTTACGCAGGGACCGAGACTTGAAGTTATTCAGGAAACTGCAGATCAATTTATGAAGGATAATCCAAAAGTAAATATTACAATTGAGACTTTTTCCTGGGGTGATTTTTATACAAAGTGGACAACAGGTCTGGCTTCGGGAAATGTGCCAGATATGAGTACCGCACTTCCAGGACATGTAGTTGAGATGATGGATGCAGAAGCATTAGCGCCTCTTGATGATTTGATTGATGATATCGGACGTGATAAATTTGCAGAAACAGCATTAGATGAGGGTGAGAAAGACGGAGAATGTTATTCCATTCCACTGTATTCTCATGCAATGGTTATGTGGTACAGAAAAGATTTATTACAAGAAGCAGGGTTGGAAGTACCAAAGACATGGGATGAACTTGCAGAGGCGGCAAAAACCCTTACAAAAGATGGGGTATATGGCTGCTCATTCCCCTGCGGTTCTAATGATTTAATGGGAACACGTTTTCTTAACTTCTATGTAAGAAGTGGTGGAGGAAGTCTTTTAACAGATGATTTAAAAGCAGATTTGACCAGTGATTTAGCAATTGATGGTATTAATTACTGGTTAGATATTTACAAAAACTGTTCTCCAAAAGATTCCTTAAACTATGCGGTCTTGGATCAGGCGACCTTGTTCTATCAAGGAAAAACAGCATTTGACTTTAACTCTGGCTTCCAGATTGGAGGAGTGGAAACAAACTCACCGGATTTAGTTGATCAAATTGATTGTGCTCCACTTCCAAAGATTAATGCAGATGATCCTGATTATGGTGCAGAAAGATCAAACATTCCTATGGTAGTATGGCAGAATTCAGAACATCCAGAAGTTTGTAAGGCATTTATGAAAAAACTGTATGAGAAGGAAACTTACATAAAATTCCTTGAAGCAACACCGGTCGGTATGCTTCCTTCTATTGAAGGAATTTCCGATACACCTGAATACCAGGCTAATGAAACAGTGCAGAAATTCTCCAATGCTGTAGATGTTATCACAAAGGCTATGAATGAAGGTACAGCTATTGGATTTGAAAAAGGACCAAGCGTTCAGGCAGGTCTTCTAACATCACAGGGAATTATTGAAAGTATGTTCCAGGATATTATTACAAATGGAACAGATGTAGAAAAAGCTGCAAAGGCAGCAGAAGATAAATTGAACGAAATATTTAGTACCGTTCAATAAAAATAAATTAAATCCCACCCGAGCCCTTCGGGATCTGGTGGGATTTAAAAAAAGAAAGGCGGTAGTAAACAGTGAAAAGAAAAGCAAAAGCGGATTATGCACGCTGGGTTTTTGTCCTTCCTGCTTTAATCATTGTTGGTGTACTTTTAATATATCCTATTTTTTCTAGTTTATATTATAGTATGACGACAAAACATTTGATCCGACCATCTTATGATTTTGTCGGGTTGGCTAATTATCAGGCAGTGCTATCAGATCCTAATTTTTTTAAAGCACTTTTAACATCTATTGTATGGACAATATGTTCTTTAGTAGGACAGCTGATAATTGGATTCACATCAGCATTAGCAATTAATCGTGTAAAAGTAGGAAAAAGTGTTTATAGAACTTTAATGATTATTCCATGGGCGTTTCCATCTATTGTTATTGCACTCTCATGGAAATGGATTTTAAATGGTGTATCAGGATTTTTACCAAATATTCTTGTGCAATTAGGTATCTGCAGCGAACTTCCCCAGTTTCTAAGTGATAATAGTTTGGTGTTTTTGACATTGATATTTATTAATGTCTGGTTCGGTGCACCTATGATTATGGTAAATGTTCTTTCAGCGTTACAAACAATACCTCAGGATCAGTATGAAGCCGCACAAATAGATGGTGCCTCAAAGCTTCAGCAGTTTTGGCACATTACAGTTCCTCATATTAAAATTGTAGTGGGATTGTTAGTAGTATTGCGTACTATCTGGGTATTTAATAACTTTGATATGATTTATCTTTTGACAGGTGGCGGACCTGCAAACGCAACTACTACAGTTCCGATTTATGCTTATAACATGGGCTGGGGAACAAAAATGTTAGGAAAATCATCAGCAGTAACCATGCTTTTGTTAGCATTCTTATTACTGGTATGTATAGTTTACTTTGCAATTATTGGAAAATGGGAAAAGGAGGATAAGTGATGGTAAACAGAAAAGAAAAAATCGGCAATGGCTTATGTCATATATATCTTATCATACTGTCTGCAATTGCTTGTTTTCCTTTGGTTTGGATTTTACTTTGCTCTGTAAAATCTTCAGGAGATTTAACTGCAAATCCGACCAAGTTTCTGCCGGAAAAATTTACATTAGAAAATTTCACTCATGTTATTAACGATTTGCATTTTGCAGGAAATATTGGAAATAGTGTGATAATTGCATTGTTCACGACTTTAATTGCTATTGTGATTTCATCTATGGCGGCTTATGGAATTGTAAGATTTTTCCCTAAAATGGGAGCACTTATGTCAAAAGTATTAGTGGCAACTTACATGTTTCCACCAATCCTGTTAGCAATCCCATATTCTTTAGTTATGGCAAAAGCAGGATTAATGAATACAAGAATAGGTTTGATTATTGTATATCTGTCTTTTAGTGTTCCTTATGCAGTGTGGATGTTAGTAGGATTTTTCAAGACAGTACCTCTTGGTATAGAAGAAGCGGCGAGAGTAGATGGAGCAAATAAGTTTCAGACTTTTACAAAGATTGTTCTGCCTTTAGTTATGCCAGGTATTGTAGCAACAGCTATCTATACATTTATTAATGCATGGAATGAATTCCTATATTCTTTGATTTTAATTAACAGTACGGACAAAATGACAGTATCAGTAGCATTAAAATCTCTTCAGGGTTCAGAGATTCTGAATTGGGGAGATATGATGGCAGCGTCAGCATTAGTAGTAGTACCTTCTGTAATCTTTTTTATGTTTATTCAGAATAAGATTGCCGGAGGAATGACAGATGGAGCAGTAAAATAGTTTAAGAAAAACGCAGGAGGTTATAAGTGATATGAAAACAATAGGATACGCAATTGTAGGAACAGGTTATTTTGGAGCTGAATTAGGACGTATTATGAAAGAAGAAGAGGGAGCAAGAATTGTAGCAGTTCTTGACCCGGAAAATGGAGAAACCGTAGCAAAAGAGCTTGGATGCGATGTGGAAACTGATTTAGATACACTTTATAGCAGAGAAGATGTAGATGCTGTAATTGTAGCAACTCCGAATTATCTTCATAAAGAGCCGGTTGTAAAGGCAGCAGAACACGGAGTCAATGTTTTTTGTGAAAAACCTATTGCTTTAAGTTATGAAGATTGTGATGAAATGGTAAAATCATGTCAGGAGCATGGTGTGACTTTTATGGCAGGCCATGTAATGAATTTCTTTAATGGTGTTCGTCATGCTAAAAAATTAATCAATGATGGCGTGATTGGAAAAGTTTTATATTGTCATTCCGCAAGGAATGGCTGGGAAGAAGCACAGCCATCTATATCATGGAAAAAAATCCGTGAAAAATCAGGCGGTCACCTGTATCATCATATCCATGAATTAGACTGTGTACAGTTTCTTATGGGAGGAACACCGGAAACAGTGACCATGACAGGCGGAAATGTAGCACATCAGGGTGATGAATTTGGTGATGAAGATGATATGTTGTTTGTAAATATGGAATTTTCTGATAACCGTTACGCTGTTCTTGAGTGGGGTTCTGCATTTCATTGGCCAGAACACTACGTATTAATTCAGGGAACAAAAGGTGCTATTCGTATTGACATGTGTGATTGTGGCGGTACCTTAAAAGTAGACGGTAAAGAAGAACATTTCTTAGTTCATGAATCTCAGGAAGAGGATGATGACCGTACAAGAATTTATCATGGTACAGAGATGGACGGTGCCATTATGTACGGAAAACCTGGTAAAAAACCACCAATGTGGCTTCATAGTATCATGAAAAATGAAATGGGATATTTTAATGGAATTATGCATGGAAAGGAAGTTGATGAAGAGTTTAAGCCGTTATTAACAGGAGAAGCAGCAAGAGCAGCTATTGCAACAGCCGATGCTTGCACAAAATCAAGATACGAAGATAGAAAAGTAAAATTAAGTGAAATTATAGGAAAGTAAAAATATAGGGCGGGAGGAGAGGGCTGATCATAGGAAAATCTGAAGTCCTCTCCTTTGGCTTTTTAAACATGACAGGAGAACATAAAATGATATATGACGAAATAAGAAACATATCACGCTATCGTGGAATCTCTTCTAATTTGGATGTTGCTATAGATTTTTTGGAAAAAACGGATTTAAATAATCTTCCGTTAGGAAAAACAGAAATTCTAGGTGACAAAGTATTTGCAAATGTTATGGAAGCACAGGCAAAAGATGAGAAAGAGTTAAGTTTCGAAATCCATAAAAAATATATGGATATTCAGATTGATATTGAAGGAACAGAATTAATTCTTATTGGATTAGATGGATTCCATGAAAAGGAACCATTTTCACCAGAAAAAGATTTCGGAAGCTGCACAGCAGAAAAAAGTGCCCGTTTGAAAATGGGACCTGGAAGATTTGTTGTATGTATGGCTCAGGAGCCGCATCTTCCCAGTGCAGCAGCAAACGAAGATAGAAGATTAAAAAAATGTGTGATTAAAGTAGCAGTGGAAGACTAATTTATATATTTAGTAGGAGTATATTATGGAACAAAAATTAGAACAGCTTAAAGGACACCTGATAGTATCTTGCCAGGCACTTCCTCATGAGCCTCTACATTCTTCTTTTATTATGGGAAGAATGGCCAAGGCAGCGGCAGAGGGGGGAGCACTGGGAATCCGTGCAAATACAAAAGAAGATATTGCAGAAATCAAAAAGAATGTGGATCTTCCTGTAATTGGAATTGTGAAACGGGATTACCCAGACAGTAAGGTGTATATCACACCAACCATGAAGGAAATCGATGAACTCATGGAAGTAAAGCCGGAAATCATTGCCGTTGATGCAACGATTTGTTTAAGACCAGGAAATGTTACAATAGACGAATTTTATCATCAAATTCGTGAAAAATACCCGGAACAGTTGCTGATGGCAGATTGCTCTACGGTAGAAGAAGCACTTCATGCAGATGAGTTGGGATTTGACTTCATTGGAACAACTTTGGTGGGCTATACAGAACATAGCCAAGGAGACAAGATTGAAGCAAATGATTTTGAGATTATTCGGACTATTTTAAGTAAAGCGAAACATCATGTTATCGCAGAAGGAAATATCAACACACCAGAAAAAGCAAGAAGAGTTGTGGAACTTGGATGCTACAGTGTGGTAGTCGGATCTATTATTACAAGGCCGCAGTTAATTACAAAATCCTTTACAGAGGAAATGAAAAAAGCAAAGTAAGATTTAAGGGCAAAGCCCAGGAGGAATGGTATTATGAGTAAATTAGATAAATACAAAGGAATTATCCCAGCTTTTTATGCTTGTTATGACGCAGATGGCAATGTAAGCCCGGAAGGTGTACGTGCTCTCACACAGTATTATATTGATAAAGGGGTAAAAGGTGTCTATGTAAATGGTTCTTCAGGGGAATGTATCTACCAGAGAGTGGAAGAACGTAAAATTATCATTGAAAATGTTATGGAAGTAGCTAAAGGAAAATTAACGGTAATCAATCATGTAGCGTGCAATAATACAGAGGACAGTGTTGAACTGGCAAGACATTCTGAAAGTGTAGGTGTTGACGCAATTGCTTCTATTCCGCCAATTTATTTCAGGCTTCCTGAGTATTCTATTGCAGCATACTGGAATGATATCAGTGCAGCAGCTCCAAATACAGACTTTATTATTTACAATATTCCTCAGTTAGCCGGAACTGCTCTTACTATGAGTCTTTTTGCAGAAATGATGAAAAATCCAAGAGTCATCGGTGTAAAGAATTCTTCTATGCCAACACAGGATATCCAGATGTTTAAAGCAGCTGGAACAGCAGCTAAGGGAGAGTTTGTAGTGTTCAATGGTCCAGATGAACAGTTCGTTGCAGGCCGTGCCATTGGTGCAGACGGTGGAATCGGTGGAACATATGGTGTTATGCCAGAGTTATTCCTGAAATTAAATGACCTGATTGCCGTAAGTGAAAGAGAAACAGCAACAGCCCTTCAGTATGATATCAACGAGATTATCTACAAAATGTGTTCAAGCCATGCAAATATGTATGCGGTAGCAAAGGAAATCCTTCGTGTCAATGAAGGTGTAGACCTGGGCGGCGTCCGTAAGCCACTGGAAAATCTCCAGGAAGCCGATAAAGCAATTGCACACGAAGCAGCAGAAATGGTAAAGGCGGCAAAAGCTAAATATCTGTGAAATGTAGGATGCGATTATTTAAAATAATTTAGATACACAGGAGATACGGCATGAAAGAATATATCTGTATTGACATCGGCGGTACTTCTATCAAATATGGTATGATTCGGGAGAATGGAGAATTTCTCACCACAGGAGAGATGCCAACAGAGGCAAAGCAGGATGGTGGCCCGGGAATCATGGAAAAGGCAAAAAAAATAATAGAAATCTTCAGGGAAACGTATCACCCAGAGGGAATCTGCATTTCTACAGCGGGAATGGTAGACTGTGAAGAGGGCAGAATTACTTATGCGGCTCCATTAATTCCTAATTATACTGGAACAGAGATTAAAAAGACGTTAGAAGAACTGTATGGAATTCCCTGTGAAGTAGAAAATGATGTAAATTGTGCTGGATTGGCAGAGTACTATGCTGGGGCTTCTAAGGGAAGTAAGATTAGTGTATGCCTAACCATTGGAACAGGTATCGGTGGTGCAATTCTGATTGATGGAAAGGTATTTCATGGATTTTCGGGAAGCGGCTGTGAAGTTGGCTATATGCACCTTCCAGGAGGCGAATTCCAGGATTTAGGAGCCAGCAGTATTCTGGTAAAAAAAACGGCAGAATACAAGAAATTGAATCCGACATCTATTGATGGAAAATACGTGTTTGCACAGGCAAAACAGGGAGATGAGGACTGTATCCGGGCTATTAGGGAAATGTGTGAAGTTTTAGGTATGGGAATCGCAAATATCTGTTATGTGGTAAATCCAGAAGTGGTTGTTCTCGGCGGTGGAATTATGGCTCAGAAGGAATATTTAAGAGATATGTTAAGAGAAGCTCTGGATCAATATCTTATTCCATCTGTGGCAGAGCATACGCGTCTTGCATTTGCAGAGAATCAAAATCAGGCGGGAATGCTGGGAGCATTTTATCATTTCAAAGAAAGGCATTGAAAATTTAAACTATTTTATCACAGCTGTGTTCCGAGGTATGCAAGGATTCCACCGTCTACATGCAGAAGATGTCCGTTTATAAACTTAGAAGTAGTGGGAAGTTTCCACTACTTCTAAGTTTATAATCTTTTTTGATAATTTAATAATTTTCTGCTTTTCTCTCAAAATAAGCTCTTGGGTGGGCACATACAGGGCATACTTCTGGTGCTTCTTCTCCCTCGTGGATATAGCCGCAGTTTCTGCATTTCCATCCTAAAGGAGCATCACCTTTAAACGTATTTCCTGCTTTATAGTGTTCCAGTAATTTTAAGTAGCGTTTTTCATGAGCGGCTTCTACTTTTGCCACGCCTTCGAATTTGGCAGCCAATTCAGGAAAGCCTTCTTCTCTGGCTTCTCTTGCCATCCGTGCATACATGTCTGTCCACTCAAAGTTTTCTCCCTGTGCCGCATCTGTAAGGTTTGTTTCTACATCATGGATTCCGTGGAATTCCTTGAACCACATTTTCGCATGTTCTTTTTCCTGGTCAGCAGTTTCCAGGTAAAGGGCAGCTAATTGCTCATAACCGGCTTTTTTCGCTGCGGAAGCATAATAGGTATATTTGTTTCGTGCCTGAGACTCTCCGGCAAACGCTTCCATTAAATTTTTTTCTGTTTTTGTTCCTGCATATTTACTCATAAAGAAAACCCTCCTATACTAAAAAAAGAGGGCAACGGCATAGCCGGTACCCTCTCAAATTTCAAAGTTCTATACAATTAAATTAACCGAAGTATCTCTTTAACAGACCTTCAAATGCTTTTCCGTGACGAGCTTCATCTCTTGCCATTTCATGAACTGTATCATGGATAGCATCAAGGTTAGCAGCTTTTGCACGTTTAGCCAGGTCAAATTTACCAGCTGTAGCACCGTTTTCAGCTTCTACACGCATTTCCAGGTTTTTCTTTGTGCTGTTTGTAACAACTTCACCTAATAATTCAGCAAATTTAGCAGCATGTTCTGCTTCTTCGTAAGCAGCTTTTTCCCAGTATAAACCGATTTC
>CAJKMA010000082.1 GCA_905200905.1 uncultured Bacillota bacterium | reverse complement strand
TAAGATTTGTTATAAAATGTAAATAAGGGCATCGATTCTATGGGTTATAGAATCGATGCCTTTTTTAATTTTTGTAGATAGATTTCTTTTTGTTGATTGATATTTTTGGAGAAAAGTTTCGTAAAATATAAGAAGGACAGTATGTATATAAGAGGAAAAGGAGAAAGAATAGAAAAATAGTACGAAATAAAATTCACAATATAATACGTATATTCAACAATAATAGGTATTTATAGCGAAATAAAATTCGAAATTATATAAAAATATAAAAACATTTTTTATGAAAAAGGTAGAAAAATACATAACTATTGAACGGGGGATGTTTCGTAAATATAATTAGAATTACGAAATATATTTTAAATATGAAAGGGAGGGACAACAGCTTTATGAAGAAAAAATGGATTGCTTTGTTTTTAGCAGCAGTTATGGGAACGATTTCTCTATCAGGCTGTGCAGGACAAGGGAAAGAAGAGGGAGATGTAATTGAAGTCTGGTCTTTTACAAATGAGCTGGAACAAATGTTAGATTTGTATAAAACCACACATCCTGATGTGAAAGTTAAATTTACATTAGTTCCTACAGATGTTTATGCCAGCAAGCTAAAAAATGCCATTCAGAGTGGAAATGCACCGGATGTATTTGCCATTGAGGAGGCATTTGTCAGAAGTTTTGTGGAAGAACCGGGAGTTATGGCTGATTTAGAGGATTTGAAGCCGGATCTGGAAGAGATGGAGGTTCTGGACTATACCCTGGATGTTGGAACTGATTTTGAGGGAAGCTTACGTGCAGTATCCTGGCAGGCAGCACCGGGAGCAATGTTTTACAGGAGAAGTTTAGCAAAAGAATATCTTGGCACAGATGATCCGCAGAAAATTCAGGAATATTTTCAGGATATGGACAAGTTCATGGAGACCGCAGAAATCATTAAGCAGCAGTCGCAGGGGGATTGTTATACGGTATGCAGTCCAGATGATTTGTCCTATATTTTCATGAGTAAAAGGGAAAAGGGCTGGGTTCAAGATGACAAAGCAGTCGTTGATGATAAAATTTTAGAATTTGCTGATTTTTATAAGACCATGAATGACAAGGGATATGCGGCACAGCAGGCACCTTGGTCAGAAGGCTGGTTTGCCGGAATGAGCGGACAGCTAAAGGATGTCAAGGGAAATCCTAAGGAAATATTCTGCTATTTCTTTCCAGCTTGGGGATTGTTTAATACCTTGATGCCAAATGCAGCCAGTGCAGACGGTACACAGGATACCAGTGGAGACTGGGGTGTGATTCAGGGGCCGTCATCTTATTATTGGGGAGGAACTTGGCTTGGTGTGAATGAAGATTCTGATAATAAGGAAATCGCAAAAGAAATGGTCCGTTATTTTACTACAGATGAGGAATTTCTGAAGCAGTGGATAGATCAAACAAATGACTATGTTGCATCACAAAAGGTTATGGACTATATTACTGAAGGGATATCTAATGATTTCCTGGGAGGGCAGAATCCATATGAAGTCTTTTTAGCAGATGCAAAATCCATTAACGGAAAACTAATTACTTCCTATGATCAAGAAATGAATAAAATTTTCGGGAATGAAAAAGAAAATTACCGGGAAGGCAAATGTAGCATAGATGAGATGAAGGATAATATCATAAAAAAAGCCAAAAGAATGTTTCCGGATTTAAAGTGAGAGGAGGAGAGTGTTTTGAAAAGAAAGAATTATAATCGGTATGGGGTATATTTTGTAATCCCGTTTTTTCTAGTGTTTCTTGCATTTTCTTTATTTCCGATTATTTATACTTTTTACCTGAGTGTTACAAACACCAAGGGATTTAGTGGGAATATGGGAGATTTTGTAGGACTGCAGAACTATTTACATATTATGAGAGACAGTGCTTTTTGGCAGGCATTATGGAATACAGTGCGAATCTGGGGTGTGAATTTTATTTTCCAGATGGCTCTGGCCTTGTTTTTTGCAGTCGTGTTTACCAATGTAAAGTTTAAGTTAAAAGGAGTAGGCTTTTTCCGCACTGCCATGTACATGCCGAACCTGCTTACAGCAGCATCTATTTCTATTTTGGCAGCGACGCTCTTTGCTTACCCTACAGGACCTATTAATCAGTTCCTTGTACAGACAGGAATTATAGATGAAACCTTTAATTTCTTTAGAAGCGAAGCAGCAAGTTCTTATATTGTGTCAGGGATTCAGACCTGGATGTGGTATGGAAACTCTATTTTGATTTTGATGGCTGGTATTTCTGGTATTGATACTTCTGTGTATGAGGCGGCCATGGTAGACGGTTCTTCTTCCTGGAACACATTCCGCTATATCACCATTCCGCTTCTGAAGCCGATTTTAATTTACATGATGGTAACTTCTTTGGTAGGTGGTCTTCAGCTTTTTGATATACCATTCATGATTACAGATGGAAGAGGTGCACCAAATGAGAGCCTGAATACCGTGAGCATGCTTTTATACAACCATGCGTTTACCGGTAAGAATTACTATGGATATTCAGCAGCAATCTCCGTGGTATTATTCATCATTATTGCTTTTTGTAGTATGCTGGTGTACCGTTCTATGACAGAGAAAGAAGAGGGGTGAGGACATGACAAAATGGAAACTTTCCAAAACAATGCTGTATGTGATCACTGGAATCATTACAGTCATTACATTGATACCAATCTGGCTGGCTTTTGTAAATGCAACCCGTTCAACAAATCAGATTCTACAGGGAGTGAGTTTGCTGCCAGGGGGACATTTCATTGAAAATTACAAAGGACTTATTGAAAAAGGATTTAATTTAGCAGGAGGCTTCCTGAATTCTGCGTTTATTGCAGGGGCATCTACCATGCTGGGTGTATATTTTTCTGCGTTGACAGCCTATGGAATTAAAGCCTATAATTTTAAGCATAAAGACAAAGTTTATAACCTTATTCTGCTGTTGATTATGATTCCGGCTCAGCTCAGTTTTATCGGTTTTTACAAATACATGGTGATGCTGGGATTTGTAAATACCTATATTCCATTGATTATTCCTACAATTGCAGCACCTGCAACCGTGTTTTTTATTAAACAGTATCTGGATAGTGTATTTTCTCCAAGCCTTTTGGAAGCTGCAAGGATTGATGGGGCAAAGGAGTTTTATATTTTTAACAGAATTATGTTTCCACTTATGAAACCTGCTTTGGCAACTACAGGAATTATGACATTTGTGGGTACATGGAACAACTTTATGATGCCTTACATTATTTTAACAGAGCAGGAAAAATACACACTGCCAATGTTAGTGCAACTGTTAAAATCAGATATTTATAAAACAGATTACGGTGCAATTTATTTGGGTATTTCTTTATCCTTGTTTCCTGTAATTCTTGTATTTTTCATGTTCTCCAAACAGATTGTAAGTGGTGTAACAGCAGGAGGAGTAAAAGGATAATGGATTAAGGAGATGAAAACTTCATGGCAACCATATATGATATTGCGAAATTAACAGGATATTCCCCGTCTACGGTTTCAAAAGTATTCCGGGGTTATAGTGACGTAGGGGAAGAAGCCAGAAATAAGATTATGGAAGCAGCGAAACAGACGGGTTACATATCAAAATATCGTTTTTTTCATGAGACATCTGTGCGGGAAGGGGTGATTGCAGTTATTTACGATGACTGGAGAGGACTGCAAAATCCGTTCTTTTCCGAAGTGCTAAATAGCGTAAGGGATACACTGTGCGAGATGGGGTATGATCTTCTGTTTATCAGGAGAAATCCCCCAGAAGATTTAGAAGAGCTTTGCGTGAAAAGACAGGTAAACGGAATTTTATTAATTTCAACAAACCAGGATTTTCATATTACGTATCGTCAGTTGTTTCAAAAGTTTCCTATTGTTTCGCTAAATGAAGTTTTTGTCAATGAATATTCTGTGTTAAGTAATAATGCACAGGGAATACGAAAAGCAATGGAATATCTCATACGGCTTGGTCACAAGAAAATCGCTATGATTACGGGAGAATTAAATCAAAAGCCAGGAATAGAGAGGTTTAAAGAATACAGGGAATGTCTCAGTGAGAATGGGATTCGGTTTTCAAAAAAGTATGTAAAAAACTGTACCTATTATTCTTATGAAGAAGGTCATGAGATTATGAAGAAACTTTTAGAACAAGTACAGCCTACAGCAGTTCTGGCTACAGGGGATTATCTGTGTATGGGTGCCATTGATTATGCTGTGAAAGCTGGATATCAGGTGCCTCGGGATATTTCTTTTGTAGGGTTTGATGACATTGAATATGCCAGAGTTTTTAAACCGGCATTGACCACAGTAAGGCAGAATAAAGAACTGCTGGGAAAAGTGGCGGCAGAACTTTTATTGGACCTGGTGAGTGGAAAGAAACCACATAAAAAGCGGTATTTGATTGATACAGAGCTGATATTGAGAGAAAGTAGTACCAACTGGAAAGGAACAGAACTATGAGCTTTAGAGATGATTTTGTATGGGGGCAGGCAACCTCTGCATACCAAATAGAGGGAGCAGCTTTTCAAGATGGAAAAGGCTGGGATATCTGGGATGTATTTTGCAAAGAAGAGGGAAAGGTTTTTGAGGGACATTCTGGAGACATGGCTTGTGACCATTATCACAGATTTCGGGAAGATGTGGCGTTGATGAAAAAAATGGGAGTTCAGGGATACCGTTTTTCCATTAACTGGTCCAGAGTTTTTCCAAATGGGACAGGCACAGTGAATGAAAAAGGATTGAAATTTTATCATGAGCTGGTAGATGAGTTATGTGCAGCTAATATAGAGCCATATATTACCCTGTATCATTGGGAGCTTCCTTATGAGCTTTATAAAAAAGGCGGATGGATGAACAGGGAGATTGTGGAGTGGTTTTCAGACTATGCGGCTTTTATTGCAAAAGAATTTTCTGATAAAGTGACCCACTTTTTTACTGTAAATGAGCCCCAGTGTTTTATCGGACTTGGCTATATGACAGGGGTACATGCTCCTGGGTTAAAAGTCCCTGTAAGAGATACGTTTTTAATGGCACATCATGTACTCATGGCACATGGTATGGCGGTGAAGAAAATGCGTGAGGCAGCGAAAAGGGACATTTTAATCGGAATTGCACCTACTGGTTCTATGAGTTATCCAGATAGTGAACGGCCGGAAGATATCGAAGCAGCACGTATGCACTTGATGCAGGTAAATCCGGATTTGCAGAATTGGACTTGGAATGTGACCTGGTGGAGCGACCCGATTTTTAGAGGTGAATATCCAGAAGATGGTTTGAAATTATATAAGGATTACCTTCCAACCATGACACCAGAAGATATGAAGCTTATTTCGCAGCCTATTGATTTCTATGGGCAAAATATTTACAACGGGAACCGGATTCGTATGGGAAAGGATGGAAAACCGGAAGTTGTAAAGCGGTATGACGGATTTCCTAAAACAGCCTTGGGATGGCCGGTCACTCCAGAGTGCTTATACTGGGGACCTTATTTCCTGTATGAGAGATATCAAAGCCCTATCTATATTACAGAAAACGGACTTTCCTGCCATGACACAGTATCTTCAGACGGAAAAGTCCATGACCAGAACCGCATTGACTTTTTAGAGGGTTATTTAAGACAACTGAAACGTGCCTCTGAAAATGGCGTAGACATCAGGGGCTACTTCCACTGGTCCCTCATGGATAATTTTGAGTGGCACAGTGGATATGCAGACCGGTTTGGAATGATTTATGTGGATTACAGGACACAGGAAAGAATCATAAAAGATTCCGGCTACTGGTATCAAAAGGTAATAAAGGAAAATGGAGAATTCTTATAAAAAGTCTTCCACCAGTACCTTATAATGCAATTGATATGAACTTTATGAATGAAAACCACAGACTGCATATCTAAGAAAATCCTTTGACAAAAAAGAACATTCTCACAGAGCGTCTAAGAAAAAAGCTTTGTGAGAATGTTCTTTTAGAGATTGAATTCTTTAAATATTCTTGTTGCTTTTCTAAAAATTTCGATAATTCCAAACAGGTAGGTTGCCAACTTTTCAAAAATAAGGTATTATTAACCTAGAAAATCTCGGGATAGCGCCCAAAGGAGAGAAGAAACTATGATTTCAAGCCAGGTAATACAAAAAACATTAGACGAATTAAGAGCCATTACTAGAATCGACCTTTGTGTTATGGATATAGACGGAAAGGTGAATTCTACCACCTTTGCTGTGGAAAATGAAGATTTTGGCGATATCAGAGCTTTTGCAGAGTCCATGGCAGACAGCCAGGTGATTAAGGGATATCATTTCTTTAAAATTTATGATAACCAGGCAGTGGAATATGTGTTGGTGGCAAGAGGAAGCAACGAGGATGCCTACATGATTGGTCGCGTAGCAGTGGCACAGATTCAAAACCTGATTGTTGCTTATAAGGAACGTTTTGATAAATCCAACTTTATTCAGAACCTGATTCTGGACAATTTGCTATTGGTAGATGTTTATAACAGGGCCAAAAAACTTCATATTGCAGTAGAAGCAAAACGTGTTGTGCTTTTAATTGAAACAAAAAATGAAAAAGACCAGGATTCCATGGAAATTCTCAAGAACCTGTTTATTTCCAGGAATAATGATTTTATTACAGCCATTGATGAAAAAAACATTATTATTGTTCGCAGTCTGGAAGAAAATGATGGCTATGAAGAAATTGAAGGAATTGCCAAGATGATTGTGGATATGTTAAACGCCGAGGCAATGTCCCAGGTGCGTGTTTCCTATGGAAATATCATTAATGAAATTAAGGATGTATCACGCTCTTATAAGGAAGCGAAGATGGCTCTTGATGTAGGAAAAATTTTCTATGTGGAGAAGAGTATTGTAGGATACAATAATCTGGGAATTGGACGTCTGATTTATCAGCTTCCTATGCCTCTTTGCGAAATGTTCATGAAAGAAGTATTTGGCGGAAAGCTGCCAGAGTCATTGGATGATGAAACCTTAAATACCATTAACAAATTCTTTGACAATAACCTGAATATCTCTGAAACATCTAGACAGTTGTTCCTTCATAGGAATACTTTAGTGTATAGACTGGAGAAAATACAGAAGAGCACAGGTCTGGATATCCGTGTATTTGATGATGCATTGACCTTTAAGATTGCGCTTATGGTTTCTAGCTATATGGAATTTATGAGAAAACAAGATTAAGAAACAGAGGACTGTTGCGTTAAGCAGATATGAAAAATATTGCTTGATGTGACAGTTCCTTATTTTTATGTTTTGATTGTATACAATCAATTCAATGCATTAAAATACTTGCATTTTACCATGATAAAATCTATAATAGAAACCATAGCAAAAAAGAGAAATGGAGGCGTAATATGATAAGTTTATATAAAAATGGGGCGTGGTTGATAAATGGTACGGAGCTTATAGAAGATGGTCCTGAGGCCGCAGCCTGGATTTGCTCTTTGACAGGAGAGAAAGCTCCAGATAAAGAGGAAGCGATGAAGAATACCATTGCTTATTCTATTCTTACGGAACATAATACTTCAGGCAATATGGATGATTTGAAAATTAAATTTGATAAATTAACTTCTCATGATATTACATTTGTAGGTATTATACAGACTGCTAGAGCATCGGGGCTGGAGAAATTTCCGATTCCTTATGTGCTTACGAATTGTCACAATTCTTTGTGTGCAGTAGGAGGAACCATTAATGAGGATGATCATATGTTCGGACTTACTTGTGCGAAACGTTATGGCGGTATTTATGTACCTCCGCATCAGGCAGTTATCCACCAGTTTGCCAGGGAAATGCTGGCAGAAGGGGGAAAGATGATTCTGGGATCTGATAGTCACACCCGTTATGGTGCTCTGGGAACTATGGCCGTTGGAGAGGGTGGACCTGAGCTTGTGAAACAGCTTTTGGGAAGGACTTATGATATAAAACGGCCAGAAGTGGTAGGGGTTTATTTAACAGGAAAACCGATTCCAGGTGTAGGCCCTCAGGATGTGGCATTAGCGATTATTGGAGCTGTGTTTGCTAATGGTTATGTGAAAAATAAAGTGATGGAATTTGTGGGACCAGGCGTAGAAAATCTCAGTGCAGATTTCAGAATCGGAGTGGATGTTATGACCACAGAAACCACCTGCCTTTCTTCTATTTGGGAAACAGATTCTATCATTAAAGATTTTTATGATATTCATGGAAGAAGTGAAGGGTATAAAGAACTTCAGCCAGGGGCAGTGACCTATTATGATGGTCTGGTATATGTGGATTTGAGCCTTATTCGACCTATGATTGCCATGCCATTCCATCCCAGTAATACGTATACAATTGAAGAGCTGAACGAAAATCTTATGGATATTCTGGATGATGTAGAGAAAAAAGCCCGGATTAGCCTGGATGGAAAGATACCATATACTCTGAAGGATAAGGTAAAAGATGGAAAACTCTATGTAGAACAGGGCATTATTGCAGGCTGTGCAGGAGGTGGCTTTGAAAATATCTGTGATGCAGCAGATATTTTAAAGGGGGCAAGCATAGGTTCGGATGCATTTACATTGAGCGTTTATCCAGCTAGTACGCCGATTTATATGGAACTGGCTAAGAATGGAGTTCTGGCTGATTTGATTCAGACAGGAGCAGTGGTAAAAACAGCTTTCTGTGGTCCTTGTTTTGGAGCAGGTGATACACCTGCCAACAATGCCTTGAGCATTCGTCATTCTACCAGAAACTTCCCTAATCGTGAAGGTTCTAAGATTCAGGAAGGACAGATTTCTTCTGTAGCGCTTATGGATGCCCGTTCCATTGCAGCTACAGCAGCAAATAAAGGTTTCCTCACACCAGCGACAGAGTATGCAGGTGAATATAGAAAACCTCAATATTATTTTGATAGTACTATTTATGCAAACCGTGTATTTGATAGTAAAGGTGTGGCAGATGAAAGTGTGGAGGTGCAGTTTGGTCCTAATATTAAAGACTGGCCTCAAATGCCGGCACTTACACAAAATCTCCTCCTGAAAGTAGTATCAGAAATCCACGATCCGGTTACTACTACAGACGAGCTGATTCCTTCTGGTGAAACATCTTCTTTCCGCTCCAATCCATTGAGGCTGGCAGAGTTTGCCTTGTCTAGAAAAGACCCTGCCTATGTAGGAAAAGCAAAAGAGGTACAGGAAGCGGAAAAAGCCAGAGAAGAAGGAAAATGTCCAGGCGAAGTTGTATTAGAAGTGGGAAAAGCCCTTGAACAGGTGAAAGTTGTTTATCCAGATGTAAATAATGAAAACACAGGAATTGGAAGTACTATTTTTGCAGTGAAACCAGGGGATGGTTCAGCGAGAGAGCAGGCTGCTTCCTGCCAAAAGGTTTTAGGCGGTTGGGCGAATATTGCCAATGAATATGCTACTAAGAGATATCGATCCAATTTGATGAACTGGGGAATGCTGCCATTCCTGATTCCAGACGGAGAACTGCCATTTACAAATGGAGATTATTTGTTCATTCCAGGAATTAAGAGAATTATTGAAGCTAACGGCAGAGAAGTGAAAGCTTATGTGGTGGGAGATAGGCTGAAAGAATTTACCTTAAATTTGGGAGATATGACTGCAGATGAGAGACAGATTCTTTTGGATGGATGTCTGATTAATTATTATCGAGCAGGAAGATAGAAGCTTGGTAGAAGCGGCTGTCGCATAAAATTACAATGAGGAATATTGAATGCGGCAGTCTTACTTTTAAATAGCACATTCTATTATATTAAGATTACTTAAAAAATAGAAAAAATATAATTGTCGGAAAATTATATAAAAATACATATAATTCACAGTGTAAACAAATGATAATCCAATATAATAAAAAAATATAACTTTTTTAAAAAATATATTGACAAATTAAAGGGGGTGTAGTATTATAATCTTAACAAAAAACAAAACACCTTTTACAAAGAAAACATTACTCTCACATCCATTTCAAAGTTTGAGACGAGAAATCAATTTTGAAGATGGCCACAAAGTACAAAAGATTTATTACTT
>CAJKMA010000081.1 GCA_905200905.1 uncultured Bacillota bacterium | reverse complement strand
AGGGATCTCAATGCCCTTGATAAGCGTGGGATGCTTACAAAAGTTCATGGAGGAGCTATTGCGCTTGAAATGAATGCAGTTGTGAAAGATTCTGACGTAATACTTCGGGAGGAACTTCACAGAGAAGAGAAAATAGAAGTGGCAACCATTACTAATTTACATTTAGAAGATTATTTTCAGGAAAATCACATTGATCTGGAGCTTGTTACAGGATACGGCGCTGACAAAACAATGACTGCTGTCCTTTCCGGGGAAGCTGATATCGGTTTTATGGGATCAGAAGCTTCCATTTACACCTACAACGGCGGTTCAAAGGATTATGTTGTCAATTTTGCCCAGCTGACACAACGCGCCGGAAATTTTCTCGTTGCCCGGGAAGAAATGCCTGATTTTTCATGGAATGACTTAAAGGGAAAAACTGTACTTGGCGGTCGAAAAGGTGGCGTACATATATTAATGTAAATTTAGAGAGTATTGTGATTTTATGTAACTGGGTGGACAGAATGAATAGTGCGAAGAGTATATAAAAAGAAGTGGCGGAAATATCGAAAATGATATTTCCGCCAAAATTATTAAGCCACCTGTGGATAATCGATAACTGCAATTTCCTGCATTAATTTTTTCGCCATATCAACAATCAATTCAAGGCGTTCAGCAACTTCGTCTGTATAATATTTTTCTCCACACTGATCACATTCAAGGCATGGAACATTTTTAATTACAATAATACAATTTTTATAATTTACGACGTGTGTTGTTGTGCTATTGACAGTTGTACTATTTTTACAATACATACACATATCCATCACCTCTTTCTTCGAGTCTTTAAATCATCTTCAAATTTCTTTGTATCTGGGTAATATGCCGTTATGATATATATATATTTATATTATCACACCCGGTAATATTTCCACATTGCTTTCTAGTTCTCTATGTAAGCATGACTCATAATATAAAATTCGTCCTGGCTTGGAAGGTACTTTTTTTCCATTGGCTCTAATGAGTCATCATAGCGTTCCGCTTCTTCTTCACTGATTGCCATAACAGGGCTGTCTTGATAAATCCATTTATGCCCATCCAATACATGAGGGATTAGTTCTTTTACCATCATCGCAGCAGGATATTTTCTATTTTCGATACAAACATTGTATTTTTTACAACATCTGAATCCACGGCTCACATAGTTGCTGGGACTTCCGAAAATAACGATTGTATCATAGCCTGATTGTATGGCTGTTTGAAAAGAATGCTCTATAAGCATTTTCCCATATCCCATTCTCTGATAAGCCGGATGGATACTAACCGGACCGAATGTTAAAATGTCTTTTTCGTTCCCGTTTTCGTCAATCAATTTTGCCTTTGTGTACATGATATTTCCAATCACATCACCGTTTCGCTCTATAACAAAATCCAGTTCCGGAATAAAATCTTCATGTTCCCGCATGATGTGTACTAAGTAATGTTCTACGCATCCCGGCACATAAAGATTATAAAAAGCTTGTCTTGTGATTTTCTCTACAATTTCCCAATCTTCTTTTTGTTCGTTTCTAATAATAATATTTTCTTCCATAAAGCAATGTCTCCTTTTTACACTCTGATCGGCATTTTTTTTATTAATTTGGAAATTTCTTTTTCTCGTTTTCCTTTTGCAATCAGATAACTTTCTTTATCTTCCATATAGTCGTTTTCAGCTTTTAACTTCTGATAAGATTGCCAGCGGTCAATTTGTAATTCTCCTGTTTTTAATGCTTTCTGAATGGTACATCCCGGCTCATTTGTGTGGGTACAATTACGGAATTTACATAAAGCAGCAAGCTCTTCAATATCCGAGAAGGTTCGCTCAATTCCTGTATCATTATCCCACATTCCAAATTCACGCATACCCGGAGTATCGATTACCATACCACCAGAAGGGAGCAGGAACAATTCTCTGTGTGTAGTGGTGTGTTTGCCTTTATCGTCATTGCGAAGCCCATTTGTTTTTAGCTGTTCTTTACCCAATAGCCGATTGATAAGGGTGGATTTTCCCACGCCGGAAGAGCCAATAAATGCAATCGTTTTTCCCTCCGAAATAAATGGCAGAAGTTCCCTATATCCATTTTCTTCTGTCGAAGTTGTAACCAGAACATCCACACCAAAAGCAACCGAAGATACTTCTGAAAGTTTCTGCTCTAAATCATCACATAAATCTGATTTTGTCAGCACAACGACCGGTATGGCGCCGCTGTCCCACGCAATCGAAATATATCGTTCCAATCTTCTCATATTAAAATCATTGTTTAATGCCATGCACAGAAATACTATATCAATGTTTGCAGCAACTACTTGCTCCTGCTGTGGTTCGCCAGCTGCTTTTCGGACAAAAGCACTTTTTCGAGGAAACAGCGATTCAATGATGGCACTGTTACCGGACTCATTCCAATTTACCAGTACAAAATCTCCAACAGCAGGATATTCAGAAGAAATTGTAGCTTGAAATCGGAATTTTCCTGACACCTCTGCCAATTTTTCTCCTTTGTTCGTTATAATTCTATAGAATCCTTTTTCTTGTGAAAGAACACGAGCTGGTTCTAAAAGACTATCTTGCGAGATCTTACTTGAAAATAATTCTGAGAATCCGTATTTTTTTATGTTAATTGAATTATCCACTATAATTTCCTTTCTTTTTTAAGTTTTTACGAAAAATATCTTTGGAAGAAATCGTCGATATAACACTCATAGCTTTTGGCGATTCCTTCTTTGGTTTCTTTACAATCTACTCCATCGGACATGCTGAGCAATAGATAAAAGGGCGAATAAAATTCAATTGCCAACGCATGAGGAGAGGGAAGCAGTTTTTCTTGCCCCTTTGACATTTCATAAAGCAGATTCTCAATATACTCTAACGGTCCGCTGACGAGAACTTTTTGATATAAAGCATTCATTTCCGGGGATTTGTATTGTTCAAGTGTCAGCATTTTACGGAAGTTGCAGGCAATTTCATCTTCGCTCCAATAATGGAATTGTGCTTTCATATAATCGCCTAGGCTTTTGGGCAATACATGAGAAAATGCTTCCGGCATATCCGGGTAGTCCTGTTCCGGAACGCCGCTTTTTCGAGAACGCTCCGCATCCAGTTGGCAGACATATTCAAAGATACAGTTAAAAATGTCTCTCTTGTTTTTATAATGCTTATATAAGGCGCCCTTCGTCATACCCAATTCTCCAGCAATCTGGCTGACAGATACCGCCTCATATCCATTGACAGCAAATAACCGCAGAGCAGCCATTAATATTTTTTCCTTTGTTTTCATCATAACCTCTCTAGTTAGTGAACGACTGTTTACCGATATAGTATAGTGAACACTCGTTTACTTGTCAAGCGTTCAAATATTGTTTCGTGCAGAATAATTATTGTCCAAATGAAAAAAGGAATGTGATAGTTCTGCAGAAATCGACGTATTACCTGTGGCGAACAGCCTACACATCATCCGAAGACTTTGAGGCAGATAAGGAGAAATATAGGAAAACCAATGCGAATTTAGGACAATAAGCGGGAATCTTCGGCAATTCAATTACCGAGATGAAAGCGCAGGATTGTGCATATCTGCACAAAGTAAATAGCATTAATAATCCCCATTTAACATTCTTTGTCTTTTCTCCCTACTACTATTTTCCCTCTCTAATGCTGTAACAGATATATAAATAATCGAAAATACGTTCGATAGATCGTTGCGTGTTTTTGCCCATTGTGTTATACTATATGCATGAAAGAAAATCTAATACATTATAGGACTTGTGTGTGTAATATCAATTACCATATGGTATGGTCAGTGAAATACTGACGGAAGATATTACCCCCGGAAATTGAAGAATACCTGCAGGAACTGGTGCAGCAGATTGCTGAGGATAAGGGCTTTACCGTTCATTTATTCGAATGTGGTAAAGGCGATCATGTCCACTGCTTTGTATCAGCTCCACCGAAGCTGTCCATAACAGCGATCGTCAGGTATCTGAAGGGGATCCGGCATGAGAAAGGCTCAGACCGATTGTGGCTGTCTCTGTCAGAGGGTCTGAAAAAATATATGGAAGAAACTTACGGGATCCATGAACAATTTCTATATCTTGAAAATAAGATTTTCAGGAACATGGATCAGATAAAACAGCTGAGGATCTGCCCGCCGGAAAATGGAACATGTGACCTTATCGTTATCTATGAGATGGAAGAACCGGAACAGCTTTCCCTGAATGGCCATTATTTATCTGTCGATCCCGGACTTCACAATCTGGTGACCTGTTATGATTCGGGAAATGGCAGGACTTTTATCCTTGGAAGGAAATACCTTTCATTGGAAAGATACTTCCACAAAGAAATTGCCAGGGTACAGTCTGTATGGTATGCACAGCAGTCAGAAAAAGGTATAAAATATCCGGGTTCATCGAAGCATATCCGGAAGTTGTACCGGAAAAAGCAGAATGCAGTAAAGGATTATCTCCATAAGGTGACCAGATGGCTTGCAGAATACTGTAAAAAAGAAGAAATCAGCTGTGTAGTCATAGGAGATATCCGAAATATCCGTAGAGAAAAAGACATGGGGAACAAGACAAACCAGAAGTTTCACAGACTGCCATATAACAAGCTGTATATCATGCTGGAATATAAGTTGAAACTATATGGGATCCAATTAGTAAGACAGGAAGAAAGCTATACCAGCCAGTGCAGTCCTTTTACACCGGAAGTATCAAAGTTATATGCAGAAGCATCAAACCGAAAAGAGCGGGGCGTGTATATCACTGATGGAGTAAGATTTCATGCAGATGCAGTAGGGGCATTTAATATCCTGCGGAAATATCTTTCCGTATCCGGAACCCCGAAAGAACTGTTTGTAACCGGACTGAAAAATCCAGAAATAATAAAAGTAGCTGCATAGCCGAAAGGCAAGCAGTAGTGGTGTCATGGACGCACCCTGAAAAAGGCGGTATCCCGCCAGATTTCAGATGCTCTAGCAATTTAGTTGCCGAGTAGTTCACAGAGTATTGTGATTTTATGTAACCGGGTGGACGGGATGAACAGTGCATTATAATGATAGATTTTTTCATACCTGAGTGATACAATAATTGTTGAAATGAAACAGAGAGGAAACCATGATGGGTATAAAAAAGAAACAAGTTCTTCGTAATGAGGTTGCGAAGATTATCGTAGAAATAGAGGTGGGTGTATGAAAAAGAAAAAACAGGAGATCAGTATTGTTCGATCCTCGGCAGCGGAATTCCTGACATTTATTACTGCCACAGGGGAGAGTGATGTAAATGCCGTTTATTGCGATGAAAATGTATGGCTGACGCAAAAAATGATGGGTTTTCTCTATAATGTGGAAACTCATACCATTAACTACCATCTGAAAAAACTGTTTTCGGACGGAGAGATTGAGGAAAATTCAGTTATTCGAAAATTTCGAATAACTGCTGCTGATGGAAAGACCTATAATACCAATCACTATAATTTGAGTGCGATTATTGCAGTGGGGAACAAAGTGGATTCTCCCCGTGCAGTCCAGTTCCGTAAATGGGCAAACCAAATTATTGAAGAATTCACAGTAAAAGGATTTGCAATGGATGACGAACGGCTGAAAAACGGCGGTACGGTTCTGACGAAAGATTATTTTAGGGAACAATTAGAGCGGATTCGTGAAATTCGTCTTTCGGAGCGGCGATTTTATCAGAAAATTACGGACATTTACGCTACCAGCATCGATTATGATTCCAAGGCTGAAACAACAAGAAAGTTTTTTGCAAGAGTGCAGAATCAGCTTCATTGGGCAATTCATGGAGAAACAGCGGCAGAAACCGTATATCGCCGTGCCGACAGCACGAAAGATAACATGGGGCTGACCACTTGGAAAGATGCACCAGATGGAAAAATTCAGCGTTTTGATGTGGTAGTTGCCAAAAACTATCTGACAAAAGAGGAACTTTCGGCCATGGCGAAAATTGTCAATGCTTATTTGGATTTGGCAGAGTTGAGAGCTGAAGAAGAGGTGCCTATGACAATGGAGGACTGGGCAGAGCAGTTTGAAGGTGTTTTACGTTTGAGCAGAAAAGAGATATTAACGGGTGCCGGAACAATTTCTGCAAAAATCGCTCAGCAGCACGCATTGAGTGAATTTGAAAAATATCGTGTTCGTCAGGATCGGCTTTATCAAAGCGATTTTGACAGAATGCTGCTGGAAACGGATGAAGTACAGAAATTGCCGAATCGTAAATCTACAGCTGAGATAATCGATGTTTCATCAGAGGAAGACGGTGAATAGCAAGGGTAAATTTCGTTGCAACCACGCATCCTATGGGTTAAAAGAGATGCAGGAGCCGCGACGCCTGCCAAATAATCTCTTTAGCTATAAATTGTAAATGTTCTGTTCTGAATAGATAGGAAATTTATCTTGTGATGAAATGTATTGTTTCTTTCAATTCATCGCTAAATTCTTCTAAATCTTTCATCGTGATTGCTCCTTCATTTAAAAGTGAAATAATGTTAGGAATGTAATTAGAACGACTCATTTTTAACTGTACACCTGTATCATTTTTATCGTTGCGAATTCGCTCTTCTAAAGCCCAGAATTTTTCAGAAGGTTTTCCTTCACCACTCAGTAACTCAATATATTCTTTATTTAATTTATCCATATAGGATTCTTGCCAATCTGTAATTGTCTCTCTGAACAAAGACCAATCCTTTTGGGTAAAACCTTATTCCGACATTGTCATGTTCCTCCACTTTGGAATAAGTAAACTATAGTATAAACATTTTGGGTTCACAATACTTGTATTTAGAAAAAAACGCATTTGATTTTCGATTTTGTGTGATTAAAAATTACAATTCATAAAAAATAGCATTCTCTGCATTTTTTCTTTCCAAAATTATCAAGAGCAAAATCCACCCCGGTATTGCCATATCGCCACTCTGTCAGAAATTCTCGGCAAGCACCGCAAGGTGGGATTGCTTTTCCGTTCCAATCAACCGCTATCAATCGACAAATGCCATTCTCGCCATTTGTAATCATATTGGCAATCGCATTTCTTTCTGCACCTTGCGTGCAGCAATATACAGCTTTTCCCATGTTCCATCAAATTGAGAAAGGGCAAGCTTCTCGATTTCATGCACAAAACTTTCTTTTCCGTCACAATATCCATCAATGTCATAAGGGAATTTCTGTGCAAGCTCTATTTTGAGCTTGGCGTATTCTGTTCTTTCTTTTTCATGTGTGCGCATATAATTACGAAAAGCAAGATGTCTCCCAATATTGTTCCAATCATTCATCTGGAAGATATGAATCTGATGGGTTCTTTCATCTCCTCCTTTACGCAGATAGCGTCTGCCTGGTATCCCAAATTCGCCGAGATATTCATAGCCTATTTTAGAAAAGGCTTCTGCAATACAGTCAACCTTTTCAAGACTTCTTACGGCTACCATAATATCAATAATGGGTTTAGCTGCCAATCCAGGTACAGATGTACTGCCTATATGATAAGTTGCAATACAGTTATCAGCAAGGATTTCCTTGATTAACAAAACTTCTTCTTCATATTTTTTTACCCACAATGGATCATAGGCTGTTACTGTAATATGCTGACTCATTTAATGACACCTCCAATTTTCTTCATTAAAATTATATTTATAGCTTTTTCCAGAACATTGTAGATTCTTTTTTTCCCGTATCTTCATCAACTCCTTCTGACTGGATTAAAAAACCTTCTCTTTGATAAAAGGCTACTGCCCGTGAATTTTGTTGATATACGTTCAACGAAAGAGTATCATATTTTTCTTTTACATAAGTAAGAAGCTGCCTACCGATTCCTGTGGAACGGCAGTTTTCGTCAACAAAAATCCCGGCGATATATTCATTCATCAAACCAATAAATCCTTTTATGTTGCCATCTATATCACAGACAAAAACTTTCGCTTGCAATAATGCTTCCTGTACCTCGTCAAAATGTGAACGCCAGTATTCCTCTGGCACAAATGAATGTGCGTCTATATTTCCAGAAAGCCAAAGTTTCATAACTTGCTTTGTATCTGACATTTGAAATTCTCTAATCATAATTTTACCTCCTGCATTTTGCTGAATACCGGATGGAAACACATGCAGTCAATATAATCATGCACAGACCGGAAATGAAGAACCAAACATTTACCCCTACTTTTTCTGCTATCGGGCTGCTGAAAAGCAAGCCAATCGGCATTGTAACAGAAGAAATCAAGGTAAGTACCGAAAATGCCCTCCCCATTTTTTCAGGGGATATGGTTTCCTGCATATAAGCAGTCAACGGGATTGTATGGACATTACCAGAAGCCCCTAAGCAGATACAGCCTCCCGCAAAGAAAAACCAACCGACATAAGTAGGCGGTATGATACCGCAGTGCAGCGACATTATTCCCATTCCAAACAAACCGATAAAGGAAACTCTGATTTTCCGGTTTATTTTTGGAACACTGGAAAATAAAAGGGAGGATACCATCATACCAATTGCAAAAGATAATTCCACAGCGCTGCCATACATTGCCGACAGCTTAAAATAGTCGCTTGTCATGAGTGGATAAAAGGACGATAAGGGTGCATAAAAGAACATACAGAGAGCTTCTGCAATTACGATATAAAACAATTTTTTATCTTCTCTGAATACCTGCAATCCCTCTTTTATCTCTGCGATAAAATGCTGTTTTTCCTGTTCTGTTTTTTCAAGTTTTGGGATTTTAACAACAGCCAGCGCAACACTTGCTAAAATCGCCCCCACCACATCACTCATTAAAACGACTGACATCGGGAAAATCGCATACAAAGACGCACCGATTACCGGTCCCAATAAAAATGAACCGGAATTTAGAAGCTGCATCCACCCATTTGTTTTTACTAACTGGTCTTTTGGTACAAGCTGCGGGATGATCGACTGTATTGCCGGTTGCTGGAATGTGCTTCCAATTCCCCTCACACATAGCATAACAAATACTGTCCACACAGGCAGGTCAAAAAAGAACAGCAGTCCTGCATAAATCAGTGCAACTGCACCCATTGCCATATCCGAAAAAATAGAGATAAATTTTCGGTTATAACGATCAGCCGCAATTCCAGCCAGTGGGCTGAAGAAGGTCATTGGGAGATAGGCAACAAGTCCTGATATTCCCAGCATTAACGGCGAAGATGTTTTTTCGGCAAGCCACCAAATCAGAGCAAACTGAACACCATGACTTCCCAACATTGAAACTGCCTGTCCCAATGCTACAATCATAAACTGTGATTTCCATTTTTGTGTTTTTTCCATATCAAATTGTCCTCTCATTTTCAAAATAGTTTTTCAAACAGGGGACAATATCAAGTGTGATAATCCCCTTATTATGCTGTTGCCGACATCAAGCCACCTCCCTTCAAAAGATTTTGATTTCTGTTTTTATAACATGGCTTCCAGATATTTTTTTAATCCGTCACGATATTTTTTTGTAAGCGTCAGATATTGCTGTTGTTCCTCCGCCGTCCATTCATTCCAGATTTTATTCTCAATCTCATGCAAAGGCATTATTTTTTCTGCTGAAAATTTCTTTCCCTTTTCCGTTAGACAGAGAATGGTATTTCTGCCTTTCCCTTGTTCCAGATAGACAATTTCCTCTTTTTCTAATTTGCGAATGGCTGAATTGATTGTCTGGCGACTGATACCTGTAAGCTTACTGATTTCACTTTGCAGGGATTGTCCGCCTTTCTCACAAAGGACATACAGAATATTTTGAACGCTATCTGAAATACCCATTTTTACAGCCGCTTCGTGGTATAAAGCGTTGATCTCTCCTGCTAAATAGGTGTATTGTCCTGTTTCTAAATAGTGCAAAATGTTCATCCCCCTTTTTATATATCTGATTTCGTACATTCTTATTATATCCGATTTCGTACATGAGTCAAGAATTTTATTATTTTTAAGGAATAATGTGGCTACTGCCTATCAAATTCTTGTGTATTACTTTACCGCACACGAGCATTATTTCGTGCTTTGCATTCCCAAAATTCTGCCCCCCAATTTGGATATTGTTAGGCGTACGTATCATTTTTATCTTCATATTGGGGGCGTAAAATATACATAAAATCTTTTTTGTTTCATGTGATTGGGACTCTAAATCAAGATGAGTGAAATCACATTTTTTTTTCTTTTTCATATGCTAGGAAAGAAGGCAAAAGGAGTAAATTTTATATGAGGATAAGAAAAAGGCTGACTGCAGCAGCGCTTGCAGTTCTCCTGGCAGTGGCAGCCGTTCCATGTGCAGTTATGGCAGAGAAAAAAGAAG
>CAJKMA010000080.1 GCA_905200905.1 uncultured Bacillota bacterium | reverse complement strand
TCAATTCCCATCACAATTTGGAAAACATCCAGAGAGTCGGCACCCAAATCGTCTACAAATGTGGTATCCATGGTTACTTCTTCCGTATCCACATTTAAAACCTCTGCTATTATCTTCTGTAATTTTTCCAATTCCATGATTCGCCCTCCTAAACTTCCTCTTTTTTCTCTTGCGCAACAGTTAAATTCTCCTTAATTCGTTCACTGATACGCTGCTCTTTAAATGAAATACATTGAATAATGGCATTCTTAAATTCTGTTTCTTTGGAATTTCCATGGCATTTTACTACTAAACCTTTTAATCCCAGCAAAGGCGCACCCCCATACTGACTGGCATCAAATGTTTTCAAGGTCTGCTTCATGGCTGGTTTTACCAAAAGCGCCCCTAATTTGCTACGCAAATTGGACATCATGCTCCCTTTAATCTTAGAAATCAAGGTAGCCCCCAAACCTTCATAGAGTTTTAGCACTACATTTCCCACGAAAGCTTCTGTAACAATCACATCTGCAGCACCAGCAGGAATCTCCCTAGCCTCAATGCTTCCAATAAAATTAATATCCTGACATTCTTTTAGAAGAGGATAC
Source organism: uncultured Bacillota bacterium (assembly GCA_905200905.1). Taxonomy (GTDB): domain Bacteria; phylum Bacillota; class Clostridia; order Lachnospirales; family Lachnospiraceae; genus Blautia. The sequence goes on along the minus strand of CAJKMA010000080.1, from coordinate 9,886 downwards.
GTCTCTTTTACCAAAGCGTTTCCTTTTTCTTCTTCCACGCCAATATTCACAATACCTACTCTTGGATTCTTCACCCCCATTACATGTTCCATATAAATGGAACCCATACGGGCAAACTGTACCAAATGAGATGCTCTGGCATCTACATTTGCCCCGCAGTCAATCAGCAGGGAAACACCATCTTTTGTAGGAATCAATGGAGCCAGAGGTGCTCTCTCCACACCTTTAATTCGTCCCACAATGGTGGTTCCACCTACCAGAATAGCTCCGGAACTTCCGGCTGAGACAAACGCATCTGCTTCCTCCTTACGCACCAATTTCATTCCCACTACAATAGAGGAATCCTTTTTCCCACGAATGGCTGCTACGGGAGGTTCTCCTGTCTCAATCACTTCACTAGCCGGAATAATTTGAATCCGCTCTTTTGGATAAGTACAGGTCGCCAATTCTTTCTCCAGAATATCCTGCTGTCCAACCAGAAGTACTTCTACATTTTCTTTTTCCTGGACTGCTGCCACTGCGCCTTTTACTGCTTCTAATGGTGCATAGTCACCACCCATGGCATCCACTGCCACTTTGATTCTATTTTCCATGTCATGCCTCCTGTTGTATCTATGAATGATTTTACTAAACATCGAAAAAAAATGCAAGGATTCTCACATAGATAATCCCCGCATTTTTACATTTTACTGTTCCTTAGGTGTTTCCGCAGGTGTTTCTGGCGTTTCCTCCTGTTTTTCCTGTGAAGTTTCTTCTTTATTTTCTGACGGCTGCTCTTCATTTGCAGCCTCAGGAGACGACTCTTCACTTTCTGGAGCCGCCTCTTCCCCCGTCTCCTGGGAAACAATAATTTCTGCTGTTTCACTGGTAATCCGGTTAGTAGAACTATGAATGGTACTGGTAGCCACTACATAATAATAAACAGTTCCTGCTTCTTTGGTAGGTGGTGTAAAGGTGTTCTCTGTCGCCCCTTCAATTAAAGTTCCTCCACCATTGGTATTGGTAAGACTCTGATACCACTGATATGTAATCTCCCCCTCGTCAGAAGTTGTGGCTTCTACTGCAAGAGGTGTTGCAGTGTCTCCCACGTTATAGGAAACAGAACCGCTTAAATTTGTAGTAAGCTCCGGTTTTGCAACCTCTACTTCAGGCTCCACTTCTTTCTCTTCTATCTCTTCCTCCGGTTCTTCTACTGTTTTCAAATGTAATTTTTCCAACGCTGTATTTAAAACCTCTTTTCCCTTGCAGCCAGTCATGGAAAAGGTTAAACATCCCACTGCAAGAAACAGGACTCCACGTTTCAGCCATTTGTTTCTCATTATTATTCCTCCTTAGATATCTTATACTCCCATACTCCCTCTATTCTTCAAAATAAAGATTTTCACCAAACTTATCTTAACGTATTTCAACAAATTGTGCAAGGGCTTCCCTTAAAATATTACAAAAATATTAATTTCAAGTAACAAACACATGAAAACAAAATATGTCAGAACGCAAAAATAGAGGATTCACAATCACTTGGAACCCTCTATTTTATAGTGGAATTAAGCTTCTTCCATTTTAATGATTTCTTTTTTGTTGTAGCTTCCGCAAGCTTTGCATACTCTGTGAGGCATCATTAAAGCACCACATTTGCTGCATTTTACTAAGTTTGGAGCACTCATTTTCCAGTTTGCTCTTCTTTTGTCTCTTCTTGCTTTGGAAGATTTATTTTTTGGACAGATGGACATAGTTACACCTCCTTAAATTTGCTAAATATATCACTGATTACCGCCATTCTGGGGTCTGGCACGAACTGATCACAGTCACAAGTACCTTCATTCAAATTCATCCCACATTTTGGACAAATGCCCCGGCAGTTCTCTTTGCATAGAACCCTTAAAGGCCAATGGATTAAAATCTCATTATGCACTAACTGGTCTACATCCAGGCTGCAACCTGTGACATAATTAATTTCATCTAAGTCTTTTATCCTGTCTTCCTTCGAAGCCTTCATGTCCAACTCCTCCTCCAGATCAATGGTAAAGGTTGTGGGAACTTCCTTCAGACACTTATCACAGGGAATGGCTACGGTAATAGAACCGCTGGCTTCAATTTTTAAAACCTTCTTTCCACTGTTGGTAATCTTCATGGAAATGGGCTTCTTCTCAACAATAGGAAAATCTCCTAGTTTTGATTGAAAGGAATCCATGGAAACAGGTGCATCTACAACCTGTGTCTTTCCTTCCAGGGATAAAATTTCTGATAAATCAATTAGCATAATAGTCTCCTAATCACACCTTGTAAATTATACATAGGGATTTGCGGTTTGTCAACCATTATTTTTCATCTTATTTCTGAACTAACGCTGCAGTCTCCTGACAGATTGCTAATTCTTCGTTTGTAGGAACAATGGCTACTGTTACTTTTGAATCTGGTGTGGAGATTACTTTATTTTCACCTCTTGTCTGATTTGCCTCTTCATCAAGAGTTACTCCAAGATAGCTCAGTCCTTTTACAACAGTTTCTCTTACAGGAATTGCATTTTCACCGATACCACCAGTGAAAGCGATGGCATCTACACCATTCATAGCTGCTGCATAAGAACCGATATATTTAATAATTCTGTAGCACAGACAGTCAATGGCACGTTTTGCATCTTCATTACCCTGTTCTGCTGCTTCATTTAAGTCACGGAAGTCACTGGAAAGACCTTTGGATAATCCCAGAAGACCGGACTTTTTATTCAGAATATTTACCATCTCTGTAACATCCATGTTTTCTTTCTTGCACACAAAATCAAGAACTGCTGGGTCTAAGTCACCAGAACGAGTTCCCATTACAAGACCTTCAAGGGGAGTAAGACCCATAGAAGTATCTACACATTTTCCATTTACAACTGCACTGATGGAAGAACCATTTCCTAAGTGAGCAACAATTACTTTAGAATTTTCTGGATCTAAGCCCAGGAATTTGATTGTTTCTTTGGATACGAATCTGTGAGAAGTTCCGTGGAAACCGTATTTACGAACTTTATATTTGTCATAATACTCATATGGAATTGCATACATATATGCTTTTTCCGGCATGGTCTGATGGAAAGCAGTATCAAATACAGCTACGTTTGGTTTTCCCGGCATTAATTTCATACATGCGCGGATACCCATTAAGTTTGCCGGGTTGTGAAGAGGTCCTAAGTCACAGCATTCCTCAATAACAGAAATAACTTCGTCATTAATAATGCAGGAGTCAGAAATCTTAGCTCCTCCATGGAGTACACGATGTCCGATTGCTTCTACTTCATCTAAGCTCTTTAATACACCTGTTGTTGGATTTACCAGAGCATCCAGAACCAGTTTGATTGCTTCTGTATGAGTAGGCATAGCAGCCTCTGTTACTTCCTTTTCTCCGCCTGTTGGCTGATATACCAGTCTTCCGTCAATACCGATACGCTCGCACAGACCTTTTGCTGCTACAGCTTCTGTCTCAGAATTAATCAACTGGAATTTCAGGGATGAACTTCCACAGTTTACTACTAATACGTTCATGTTTTTTCCTCCGATATCATTAGATATTTTATACAGACTGCTCTGTAATTATGGGTTGTATGAACCCATGCTTGGTATTATTATACAACCTTTTCTCATGACAGACAAGAGAAGGTTTCGGGTTTTTATGGAAAAGACTTCTAAATCTTGTATTCTTTTCAAAACATAGAGAAAAATCCTGTATGTTCTCTTTCACTCTCCTTTTCTTGTTATACAATGTGATACTCATAATGTTCTTCCGCTACTTTCTGAAATCCCAGAGATTGAAACATTTTTTGGCTTTGAGTATTAAAGGAATAAACATTTGCTTTCACTGTGTGCATTCCCTTTTCCCTTGCCCGTTCTATCATCTTTTGAATACATTCGCGCCCAATATGCCGGTTCTGATATTCCTTACAAATCACAATCGATAACTCACCGCTGTCCTGCAGGGTTACATCGCCAACCAAAATCCCCCCATACTGAATGTAATAACACTCTCCATGAGTATCCAGATAGTGATACATTGCTTTTAAGCGTTCCAGAGAATATACATAATCAATATTATCTACCTGCTTGCAGAGTTGTAAATCCTGATACCACGCAAGTGCTGTCTCATAGTTTGGATAATAGGGTATAAGAGACACACTGCTGTTTTCATCGTTTTCTTGCATATTCTTCACCTTAATCATTTTCCTCCCTCTGAAACTCCAGAATATCTCCCGGCTGACAGTCTAAAGCCTCACAAATTGCATTTAGCGTAGAAAAACGGATTGCACTCACCTTACCTGTTTTTATTTTTGATAAATTAACATTTGCAATTCCTACTTTTTCAGATAGTTCGTTCAGACTTATTTTTCTGTCTGCCATCATTCTGTCAAGTCTTAGAATAATTGCCATTTTCTCACACTCCTATAATGTCTCATCTACTTCTGCCTGCAGGCTGATTCCATATTCAAAAATGAGAAGCAATAAATGAAGAAATTTATTGCCACATCTAGTCTCTTTTATAGTGTTTCATCTATTTCTTGTTGTAACTCACAACCATAGTCAAAGATGAGAGAAATACAATACAAAATAAGGGCAAATACGGCACATATAAAGAATGATGAAAATGTTATCTTAAATACAGAGAGTACGGAAAATACAGCGAACAATAGAACAAACAACGCTATTTTTCGTATCTGAGCAGCGGTTGTATCTGTAAAAGGAGAATTTCCTTTTCCGATACACCCAAATATTCTTTTGGCATAATAGAAAGCTAAAAAGATACAGATAAACTCTCCAAGACAGCAGATGAAAAAGAATACGCATTGTCCAAAGCTAAGAGTTTGACCTGCTTTAATAGCAGTTTCCCACGTTTCTTGGAATATCTCCGGCGAAAAAAGTTGAGCGCAGACAAAAACCATAACTCCTGCAAACAACAGTACACTCATGATACCGAAAATAATACAGCCAACATTAAGAAGTATGGATATAAAATAAGCAGATTTTTTTAATTTTTTTTCTTTCATGACTAAAAGCTCCTTTCATTTCTTAATACTCCCTTTCTTAATACATAGTATAGCATTCTTTTTATCTTTGTCAATTATTTTTTAATGATAAACATTAAATATTTTATTATTATTGTTATTAGTAATTAAATAGTATTTTCTAACTTTACATTTCTTCCCCAATCCGGTTATAATATCTCACAGAAAACAACCCATTTGTTTCTCCCCTGAACCATGTAAAAGAAAGGAATCTCATCATGAAAAAAGCGGTAGGAATCATAGCAGAATATAACCCGTTCCACAATGGACACGCTTATCAAATAGAACAGTCAAAGAAATTAACTAAGGCAGATGTCGCAGTAGTTCTTATGAGCGGAGATTTTGTACAACGCGGTACTCCTGCCATGTTTTCCAAACATGAGAGGGCAAACATGGCGCTCCTTGGAGGCGCTGATATTGTTCTGGAGTTTCCAGGCTCTTATGCCTGCAGCAGTGCCGAATATTTTGCCAAAGGCGGTGTAGGGATTTTTCATGCCTTAAGCTGTATAGAATTTCTCTCCTTTGGCAGCGAATCCGGCAGCCTGGACTCTTGCAAATGTATAGCAGAAATTTTAAGAGAAGAACCAAACTCCTATCAGCAGGAACTGAAAAAAAGCCTAAAGCAAGGACTTTCTTTTCCTTCTGCCAGAAAAGCTGCCCTCAAAACATATTGTCAGAGACACTCCCTTGCCCTGGATGAAAATTTTCTGGAGCAACCTAATAATATTCTGGGAATTGAATATTGTAAAGCACTCCTGGCCCTGAACAGCTCTATAAAACCTGTGACCATAGAGCGCAAGGGAAGTTCTTACCACAGTACTGATTTATCTTCCCTTTATCCCAGTGCCTCTGCTATCAGAACTGCCCTAAAGGAGACAACTTCCGCTGAAGCAATTTCTGGTTCTGAAACTGCTCTTTCCTCTTTGTCCGCAGCGCAGCCTCAACCTGTCTGGAATTATATGCAAAAGCTTCTTGTCAGAGATACACTCATAGAAGAAAATGACTTTTCTCTCCTGTTGAAATACCAGCTTATGCAGCATACTCCCGAAACACTCTGCCAATACGCAGACCTTTCCCCTGATTTATCCAGACGGATTTATAGGCAGTTGAACAAATTTGCATCCTTTTCCCAATTTGTCTCTCTCTTAAAGACAAAAGAATTGACCTATACCAGAATCAGCCGAGGGCTGCTTCATGCACTCCTTGGCATCACCCCTGTCATGGAAAATCTGACACCTTCTTATGTAAGGCTTTTGGGATTTCGCAGAGAAAATTCTGATTTTCTCAGGATCATGCAGCAAAACAGTCAGATTCCTATCATTACAAAAGGAGCAGACTATAAGAAAGCGCTGGATTCTTCTGCCTGTGGTGTTTTTGAAAAGGATTTATTTCTGTCCGACTTATACGAATCTGTAAAAAGCACAAAAAAACAGACCGCCTTTGTCAATGATTTACAAAAGCCGCCTGTTATACTGTAAAATGCAAAGGTCATAAAGATATAAAATAACATTACACTTATACCTATGCGATTTTATGTCTTTATGACCCGTTTTCTTTCTACTTAGGGATTAAAAACTACTTTCCCTTTAAACTCTTCAAAAAAACTCATAGGAATACTTCTCTGACATTTAAAACTTTTTTCTGCCACGTAAGTAAAATATTTTCCTAATTCTTCTCCTGGGCAAATAATTAAACCATCAATTGCACCATCTTCAGCATTCGTTAATGCAATAAGGTATCTAATTGTTCTTGTCGTAAAATTCTCATTAATCTGTTCCTCAAACTGTGGGGAATATCTTCCCAGATCAATTGTAGGTGAATCTTGCACTTTAACCTCAAGCATTTGATTTTTTATATCTGGATATCCTCCCTCAAGCCCGTCTTGCAAATCTCTATATCCTAATTGATAAGCTACCATTCTCTCCAATTGTTGTCCTCTTTGTTTTGTGGACAAAGAAATATCAAGTTTCCCACCAACAAGTTTATCTTTAATACGTTCCTCTATAATTTCTATTGGCAAAACCTTATTGGGTTCATCTTTAATACTGACTTCTTCATTTATTATCTCATCATCACAAGCCAAAATTTCTCGTGGTAATCGAAAATCAGTGATTACCATACCACCTTTTCGAATAATAGCTTCACGTTTTTTATCAGAAATAATAAGCTGTTGTTTCACTGTCGGCTTACCAAACTTTCCAAATCTATTTTCGATATAATCCGGTGTCATTATGATTATAGTTTCAATACAATTATCTGCATTTATCTTACCAAGAACAAATCTTACATCACTTGCCAAAAGGGCTTCTCCATTCTTCAAATCAACCTGCACTGATGCACTGTTTGGATTTCTATTCCACACTTGCAAATTGTATGAATCACCTGTTGTAACAATATATGTATCAATATATTCCCGCAAAAATGCTGGCACTCCTTTTTGTTTAGGCGGCACAATTTCATACTCATCTGCTGCTGTTGGCATATACTTTGATAAGAGATGATTTGTCACAATCTTCCTAAAATTAGAGCCATCGGTTCTTGATTTTCCAGTCATAGGTATTTTCTGACCAATCAAAGGTTTCAATGCTTCTACCAGTTCTTCTGGTGTTGATAAAGCACTTTTAGATTTTGGTGGATTCTTCCCTTCCTCAATATAGTTCATTAGCAATTTTCCTTTCCTATAAAGTTTTCTATTGTTAACACTTCCTCCTTAGTTAAATCAAATGCATCATAAATAATTTTATCTATTTCACTTTCTAACCCACCTTCCATGCCAACAATTAAATCATCCACATATCCAGCTATCGTTACCGCATCCTTTCTTCTGATTTCTGGAATAGGCCACCTGTTTAAATTTGATGTCGTATATCTATATTTCTGCGAATATAAGCAACCACTTATCATTTTTTGATAATATTCCATTGCTTTAGAGTTTAAAACACCTAACATAAAGCAATAATATTGATGTTCATTTAAGCCTAAATATTCTGACATGAAGACCGAAGGTTTCCTCGTCAAAAAGAACGTATTACCTTGGCATATTCTTCCGGACTCATCTAATGCAAATGAATTCCTCGAAACAATATCTCTCGTAATAATTTTGGTTTGTTGAAATTTCGATAACTTCTGAGGAACCCAACATTCATACCACTTTCTGTTTTTAGATTTTATTAAATAAGAACGTTTCTTTAATACTTCTGAACATTCTTCAAAATATTCTGCCGCTTTCGGTATCTCCTCCAAAGGAATAGCAACCATTTTCCCCTCTATTTCTCTATGTGGATATAATATATATCTGTCCTTTGAGTTTTCCCCCCATGAAACATTCCATTTATTTACATTAAAACTCTGTATCAATGGATAAATCACACTATCTTCAAATTCGCGCTCATAAACAAAGCTTGAAGTCATTGGTTGCACAAATACAGTATCTGCAGTTGTCTTTACCCCTACGCATATATCAAATATATCAACCAGAGAACATAATTTCAGCTCATCCATTTTCTCTTTGATAAGGTTGTCATCTCTTGCAGAAAAGTTCCATGTTTTTCCATCCATAGGTATTTTTACCTTTGAACGGGACACTTCAAAAGCCTGCTTACTTTCATCTCCATAAAGAATAAAACTTTTACCACATGTCAGTTTCTTTTCAATATACTCAAATAGTTCATTAGCTTTCAAACATTCAAACTGTGTATTTTGTTCAGTCGTTTTTATTCCAATGTAATCCACATCAACATTATCACTCTTACGATTTTCACACATAATAATTGCCGGTAAAACAGCCGCACCAAAGAATTTCGTATCATACAAATCTACCAGTTTTCTAACATGTCCTGTTTGTGACAAATATTCACGTATACCCTTACCATAATTCGCTGTTAAATACTTGTTACTTGTAATTAAACACATCTTTCCATTCTCACTTAACAATTTATCACTTTTTTCAAGAAAACAAGTAAAAATGTCAAATCTTCCTGTAGCACTGACAAATTTATTTTTTATAAAATTCCTATATTCAATAGACATATTTTGTAATCTAATATAAGGAGGATTTCCAATAATATAATCCGCATGGTCTTCTACATACAAAAAATCCTGGCAGTATACTGGCAATTTTCTTACCATATCCAACACATCTTTCATTTCGCATATCAAATTCCTCTTCACCAATGAAGAAATTATCACAATTTTTGTAACAAATACATTGGATGGTTTTGTATCATATGCCCGTATTAATTTATGCTCTAATAGTCTTTCTTTATATGTGCTTATAGCTCCGTTTACGTACAAACCATCTATAAATCTATCTAATATTTGTTTTATAAACGTACCCGTTCCACATGCCGGATCAACAATGGTTTTACTATCAGAAACCGCAGAATCATACCCTATAATATCTAACATATATTTGATTATTTCATCCGGTGTTCTTTCACTTCCAGATTTCTTCCTGGATTCTAAATCTATTCTTTCTGTTAATAACCCGAACAGTATCTCATCTAACTCTTCCACTGTTTTATCAGAAAATGAAATTTCATCATTTTGCATATTCGAAAAACCCATACATATATTTTCAATCTGGTTCTTATTAAATTCTATTCCATTTCTACTCAATATTTCAATTAATACCGCTGTTGCTGTATAAATAGCCGATATTGAATAGTTTAACATTTTATCTTGTGCAGATAACTCATTCTCTACTTTTGCAAATATTCTATCTATAAACTCTGTCTCATCATCTTGAACATTCAAATAATAGATATGCCCAAAATTTTTTTTATAAAATTCAAAATTCTTATTTATAACATAGTATGAATTTTCTAAAACGCTCATAGCATCCATATG
>CAJKMA010000079.1 GCA_905200905.1 uncultured Bacillota bacterium | reverse complement strand
AGGTTGCTGCAACAGTTGATTTCGTATTCTCTGCTGTAGATATGTCAAAAGAAGAAATCAAAGCCATTGAAGAAGAATATGCAAAAACAGAGACACCAGTAGTTTCTAACAACAGTGCCCACAGATGGACACCGGATGTTCCTATGGTTGTACCGGAAATTAATCCACAGCATTTTGATGTGATTGAATTTCAGAAAAAACGTTTGGGAACAACAAGAGGATTTGTAGCAGTAAAGCCAAATTGTTCTATCCAGAGTTATGCACCGGTTCTTACTGCATGGAAGGAATTTGAACCATATGAAGTAGTAGCAACTACATATCAGGCAATTTCTGGAGCTGGAAAAACTTTCAAAGATTGGCCAGAAATGGTGGAAAACATTATCCCATATATTGGAGGGGAAGAAGAGAAGAGTGAAATGGAACCTCTCCGTCTCTGGGGTGAGATAAAAGACGGCGTAATTGTTCCTGCTACAGAGCCGGTAATTACCTGCCAGTGCATCCGTGTGCCAGTATTAAACGGACATACGGCAGCTGTATTTGTAAAATTCAGAAAGAAACCTACAAAAGAGCAGCTTATTGAAAAACTGGTAAACTTCAAAGGCATTCCACAGGAATTAGAGCTTCCAAGTGCACCGAAGCAGTTTATCCGCTACATGGAAGAGGATAATCGTCCACAGGTTGTTGCTGATGTGGACTATGAAAAGGGAATGGGTATTTCCATTGGTCGTTTAAGAGAAGACAAGGTATATGACTTCAAATTTGTGGGACTGTCTCATAACACGGTTCGAGGTGCAGCCGGCGGAGCTGTACTTTGTGCAGAAACTTTGAAAGCAAAGGGATATATTACCAGAAAATAAATCATAGAAAAGGAATGGAGCAGAACAGGATCTGTGAAGCTCCATTCTTTTTCTGTCATAGGAAATGTCTCCCATGATAAAAAAGCATTCCGCGGGCTCGCACTGCGGCGGAAAGGAAGATGTATGAAAAAATCATTGTTCATAGCAGAAAAACCAAGCGTGGCTCAGGAATTTGCCAAGGCGCTGAAGGTACAGACTTCCCGCCATGACGGATATTTGGAATCTGAAAATACCATTGTTACCTGGTGTGTGGGACATCTTGTGACGATGAGTTATCCGGAAGCATATGATGCATCTTTAAAACGCTGGAGTCTGGAAACCCTGCCTTTTCTTCCAAAAGAATTTAAGTACGAGGTGATACCTTCTGTAAAAAAACAGTTTACCATTGTGAAAAACCTGCTGAACAGGCCAGATGTGGAAACTATTTATGTGTGTACAGACTCCGGACGAGAAGGAGAATATATTTATCGTCTGGTGGCTATGATGGCTGGGGTAAAGGACAAGGAACAGAAAAGGGTCTGGATTGATTCCCAGACAGAAGAGGAAATTTTGCGAGGAATCAAAGAAGCCAAAAATCTTCAGGAGTATGACAACTTGTCTAATTCTGCCTATTTAAGAGCAAAAGAAGATTATCTTATGGGAATCAACTTTTCTAGGCTTTTGTCCCTAAAATATGGAAATACGGTATCAGCGTATCTGGGAAATAAATATCAGGCGATTTCTGTCGGACGTGTCATGACTTGTGTGTTGGGCATGGTCGTGCGCAGAGAACGGGAAATTAGGGAGTTTGTGAAAACGCCTTTTTATAGAATATTGGGGCGGTTTGCTGTACAGGGACATACCTTTGAAGGAGAGTGGAGAGCCACAGAAGGAAGCCGATATTTTCAGTCTCCACTTCTTTACAAGGAAAATGGATTTAAGAAGAGAGAAGATGCAGTGACCCTTTGTCGCATCTTGTCTGCCAATCAGCCTATGGAGGCTGTGATGGAGAAACTGGAAAAAAAGAAAGAAAACAAAAATCCTCCATTGCTATTTAACCTGGCAGAGCTTCAAAATGAATGTTCCAGACTGTTTAAATTAAGTCCAGATGAAACATTGAAGCTGGTGCAGGAATTATACGAGAAGAAGCTGGTGACTTATCCAAGAACGGATGCCAGGGTTTTATCTACCGCAGTGGCAAAGGAAATTTTTAAAAACTTGTCAGGACTGACCTATTATACTCATGGGGGAGAGTTCGCAAAGGAAATTTTAGAGGGAAAAGCATATCAAGGACTTACCAAAACCAGATATGTAAATGATAAACAGATTACAGATCACTATGCTATTATTCCTACAGGACAAGGGCTTAGTGCTTTAAAAAATCTTTCTGTCCAGGGGGAAAAGGTGTATGAAGTCATTGTCCGGCGTTTTCTTAGCATTTTTTATCCTCCGGCAGTGTACCAAAAAGTAAGCGTCGTTTCTGTTATAGATAAGGAACGCTTTTTTTCCTCTTTTAAGGTGCTGGTTTCAGAAGGATATTTAAAAGTTGCAGAGTATTCTTTTGGGAAAAAGAAGGAAGAGGATACTCAAAAAGAGGAAGAGCAGACAGCCGATACTTCTCTTTTAGAGGTTTTGCAAAGCCTGAAAAAAGGAAGTACGATTCCTTTGGAAAAACTTACTATTAAAGAAGGCGAAACTTCTCCACCAAAACGCTATACCTCTGGTTCTATGATTCTGGCTATGGAGAATGCAGGGCAGCTCATTGAAGATGAAGAACTTCGGGCACAGATTAAGGGAAGTGGGATTGGAACCAGCGCTACCAGAGCTGAAATTTTGAAAAAGCTGGTTACCATTCAATATCTGGCTTTGAATAAAAAAACACAGGTGATTACCCCAACCCTTTTAGGAGAAATGATTTTTGATGTGGTAAATGCGTCTATTCGTTCTTTGCTGAATCCGGAACTTACAGCAAGTTGGGAGAAAGGTCTTACCTATGTGGCAGAAGGGAGCATTACTTCAGAGGAATATATGACGAAACTGGAAAACTTTATTCGAAGCAGAACCAAAGGGGTCTTAGACTTGCGGAATCAGTTTGTATTGAAACAATACTTTGATGCAGCAGCAGTGCACTATCAGAAACAAGGAAGTAAAACTTCTGGGAAAAAAAGAAAAACATCAGAAAAAAAGGTTGGAAAAACTACTTCAGCGTAGTAAAATAAAGCAGAAAATGGTAATTCTGAAAGAAAGCAGGTATGAAAAATGGAACAGTTGACAATCAAAGAATTATACAGTGATTTGAATAAGACACTTGCAAAAGAACTTCTGGAAAGTAAGACCTATCCATGGGAAGTGCTTCCATGTATTGGAACGTTTATTCAGAAGTTGGGAGAGACTTTAAGTGAGGAAGAGTACGAGAAAAGAGGAGAGAATATCTGGGTGGCAAAATCAGCCAAAGTAGCGCCTACCGCTTTTCTGAATGGTCCGGCAATTATTGGAAAAGATGCAGAGGTTCGTCACTGTGCCTTTATTCGTGGAAATGCTCTGGTAGGAGAAGGTGCTGTAGTAGGAAATTCTACAGAACTAAAAAATGTGATTCTCTTTGATAAAGTGCAGGTACCGCACTACAATTATGTGGGAGATTCTATTCTGGGTTATAAATCTCATATGGGTGCAGGTTCCATTACATCCAATGTAAAATCAGATAAAAAATTAGTAGTAGTAAAGGCAAAAGAAAAGAACCTGGAAACAGGTTTGAAAAAGTTCGGAGCAATGCTGGGAGATGAAGTAGAAGTGGGATGTGGCTCTGTATTAAATCCTGGTACTGTGGTAGGAAGTCACAGTAATATCTATCCACTTTCTTCTGTAAGAGGAGTGGTTCCGGCAAACAGCATCTATAAAAATAAAAATGAAGTAGTAGAAAAACAAGAAAAGCTTTAAGAAACAAAGAGGACTGTTGTAAGGAAGATATTTTTGTATATCGTTTCCTGCAACAGTCCTTATTTTAGATGTGAAAAATAAGGTATCGAATTAGAAACAGTACCAACAGATGTGTCGGATAGAAGAGGTAGAAGAAGTATTTGGGACTTCTTCTTCCTTTTTGATGGTTGTAAAGGTTTAATGGGATAAAGGCCAGGCAGGCCATGGGTTCCCACAGAAGGGCCAGACAGCCTGCAATGGTTTTTTCCACTGGATAGTAATAAAATACATGAAGAATGAGAATCAGTACAATGCCTTTCCAGTTATAATCGGCATGGAAGAAATAGCCCACTAGAAGTCCAAGTCCGGCAGGGATTAGGGACAGTTCAGGATGGATTGCCTTTACCTTTTCCATGGCCCATAGGGTGAGAAAACCAAACAGCAGGGTAAACATGACATTTTGGTAGCTAAACTCCAAAAATGTTCCTTGTAAAGCCAGGTCAAAGGGAATTTCCGATAACAGGGCAAACAAAAATAGGCGTAAGGCATATTTTTTTCGATTGGAGGTATAATGAAATCCCTCTACCAAAAGAAAGCAAAAAATAGGAAAGGAAATTCTGCCTATCTGCCGGATAATGAGGTCTGCCTGAAAAATAAAATAACTGGTTTCATAAGAGAGTGCGGTGGGAAGGTTCTGGCTGTAGGCCTGAAGTACGCCGCATTCTAAAAGAACAGCACCTATGTGGTCTATAAGCATAGTAAAAAGAGCAATCCATTTCAAGGCGCTGCCTGATAAAAGGGGTGGCAGAAAAGTGTTGCTGCTTTTTTTATGATTCAAATGATTGGTAAGCATAAAAGAAATCCTTTCGTAAAAATAAGAACGTAAATTTGGATTCAGTATAACACAGAACTTCTTTGTATGAAATAAAATACTTGAATTTTCTTGCAAAGCCATGGGAAAATATTTATGATGAACAGAAGAAAATAGAAAGGAAGTAAAGAATGAGAGGTTTAGATACAAACGTCAAAAGAATACGAAGAAAAGTATTTAAAGAAATAGCCAGAGTAGGATTTGAGTCAGAACCGGAAACTTTGGTTGCAGATATTGAAGCAATTCCTTATGAAATTGTAAAGGAACGTGCATCTTATAGAGAAAGTATTTATCGGGAGCGTGCAGTAGCCAGTGAGCGCGTGCGTCTTGCTATGGGGATGTCCTTGCGTCCGGAAAACACAGCAGTGCATATTACTGCTGGTCTGGAGGCGAGTAATATTGATGAAAAGTATTATGAGCCGCCCCTTATGCAGGTGATTCCTTCTGCCTGTGATGCCTGTGAACCTAAAATGTTTGAGGTCTCCAATATGTGCAGAGGTTGCGTGGCGCATCCATGTAAAGAGGTTTGCCCCAAGGGAGCAATTAAAATTGTCAAAGGAAAGTCCGTGATTGACCAGGAGAAATGTATTAAATGTGGAAAATGTAAATCAGTTTGTCCTTATGATGCCATTTCCAAAAAGGAACGGCCATGTGCCAGAGCCTGTGGTGTCAATGCCATTGAAAGTGATGAACTGGGACGGGCAAAAATCAATAATGAAAAATGCGTGTCTTGTGGTATGTGCATGGTAAGCTGTCCATTTGGGGCTATTTCAGATAAATCCCAGATTTTCCAGTTGGCACATGCATTAAAAGAAGGAAAACAGATTATTGCAGAGGTTGCACCTGCTTTTATTGGACAATTTGGCGCGGATGTAACTCCAAGAAAACTCCGTGCAGCTTTGCAGAAGCTAGGATTTACAGAAGTTTATGAGGTGGCGCTTGGTGCGGATATCGGAGCTGTTTCTGAGGCTCATCATTATGCAGATAAGGTGGCGACAAAAGAGCTGCCATTTCTTTTGACCTCCTGTTGTCCGTCTTGGAGTATGATGGCAAAGAAATTTTTCCCAGATATGATAGAAAATATTTCTCAGGAATTAACCCCAATGGTAGCTACGGCCAGAACCATTAAAAAAGAATATCCAGATGCAGAAGTGGTATTTATTGGTCCTTGTGCATCCAAGAAGCTGGAAGCATCTAGAAAAGATGTGCGAAGCGATGTGGATTTTGTTATTACCTTTGAAGAGTTGGCTGGAATGTTTGAGGCCAAAGGTATTGACCCAGCAGCTTGTGAAGGAGATGCTTCCTTCCACAATGCCACAGCAGCCGGAAGGGGTTATGCCGTAGCTGGAGGTGTGGCAAGTGCTGTTGAGGCATGCTTAAAAGCCTATTATCCAGATGTGGAAGTTCATATTGAACACGCAGAAGGTCTTGCAGAATGTAAAAAAATCCTGACCCAGGCAAAAGCTGGAAAGTTAAACGGCTGCCTCATAGAAGGTATGGGTTGTCCTGGAGGTTGTATGGCTGGTGCTGGAACCAATGCACCCCTTACCAAAGCAGCAGCAGAGCTGAAAAAATACCAAAAAGCATCCACCAATCAATTACCTTCCCAAGAATTGGCGGAAATTCAATTGGATTAATTCATTTTTACAAAAGGAACTGTGTAATTTCTACACAGTTCCTTTTGTAATTCTTTAGAAAATCTTTCAAAATGCTCCCCTCTTTTCTTTAAGTCTGTTTTTTACAATATAGACAAATGAGAGAGACAAAAGAAAAGGGGGAAAACCTTTATGAAAATATTAATTACTACAGATTGGTACAAGCCTATTGTAAATGGTGTTGTAACTTCGGTTTTAAATTTAAAGAAAGAGCTGGAAGAACGAGGACATGAGGTACGGGTTCTCACTCTTTCCAGGGACTATCATTCTTATGAAGAAGATGGTGTTTATTATATAAAATCTGTGAATCTGGAAAAAATTTATCCTAATGTAAGAGCTGTGCTTCCTCACCGAGAAGCCTATATCCAAGAGTTAATTCAATGGAACCCAGATGTGGTACATTCCCAATGTGAGTTTATGACCTTCTCCTATGCTGTGAAAATTAGCAGGAAATGTAACTGTCCATTGCTGCACACGTATCATACGATTTATGAAGATTATCTTCACTATCTTCCTGGAACTTTCTTTCAATATACAAAAGGCGCAGCTTTGGAGAAAAAAATGGTAGCCAAGTTTTCTAAAGCAGTATTAAAGAAAACCCAGCAGGTGATTGCTCCTACAAAGAAAGTAGAAGAACTGTTGAAAAATTATGAAGTTTCAGAACCAATTTCTGTGATTCCTACAGGAATTGATTTGAAAAGATTTCAGGAGGTTTTAAGCAAAGAAGAGAGAAACAGAAGAAGAGAGGCTCTTGGAATTTCCCAAGATAGTAAAGTGCTGGTGAGCATAGGCCGTCTGGCAAAGGAGAAGAATCTGGAAGAGATCTTGATTTATTTCCAGAAACTTACCAAAGAAGAGCTAACATTTAAGCTGAAACTTCTCATTGTGGGAGACGGACCGGACAGAGAACGTCTGGAAGGAATTGCCAAAACTTTGCAGCTTCAAGAAAAGGTGATTTTTACAGGTATGGTCACACCAGAAGAAGTAGCTCAGTATTATCAGTTAGGAGACGTTTTTGTCTGTGCTTCCAACAGTGAGACTCAGGGCATAACCTACATTGAAGCCCTTGCCAGTGGTATTCCGGCCTTGTGCCGCAAGGATGCCTGCCTGGATTCGGTGATTACAGATGGTTACAATGGATTTCAGTATGAGACCTATGAATTTTTCAAAATGCATTTACAGTACATTCTGGAAAGAGAGGAACGAAGGGTAGAGATGGGTGTTTGTGCAAGACAGACAGCGAAACTGTATTCTACCTGGAATTTCTGCACTATGGCAGAACGGTTATATAAAGAAGCGATTGTCAGCAAAGAGCGTGTACAGGTTGGAACAACTGTGGAAAATCTGAGACTCTCTTTTTCCTGGAGCAGGAGAAATATTTTAAGAAGAGGAGCGTAAAGAGATGAGAAAGATTAAGATGTTATCAAAAGCAGATATGGTGAAAGGACAGGGAGTATTATCCGCTCATGATGAGCAGGTGGCGCTTGTTAAGAAAGTTATGAAGGGAAAAGCTCAAATCTTGGAGAATAAGAAAAATCCTTGTGAAATTACCCATTATCATTCCATTAATCCAGAATATTATCTGTCTATTTCCAAGGCAAAAGCTCAGGGAGCAGCCGTAGGGTATGTACATTTTCTTCCGGAAACAGTAGAAAATAGTATTTCTCTTCCAAGATGGGCAAAAAATGTGTTTTACAAATATATGATTTCTTTTTATAAGAGAATGGATTATCTGGTTACCGTAAATCCGGTGTTTATTGAAAAACTGGTGAATTATGGGATACCAAGAAACAAAGTAACCTATATCCCTAATGTAGTTTCTGAAGAACGGTTTTATCCCCTTCCCAGAGAGAAAAGGGCAGTCATCCGAAAACGCTGTCGCATTCCAGAAGAGAAATTTACAGTGCTTTGCGTGGGGCAACTGCAGAAGAGAAAAGGTGTTTTTGATTTTGTAGAAACAGCCAGAAGGCTGCCAGAGTTTCAGTTTGTGTGGGCAGGCGGCTTCTCTTTTGGAAAAATTTCAGAAGGATATGAAGAAATCCGAAGTATGATGAAACATCTTCCTGCCAACGTGAAATTCTTAGGGTTGGTAGATAGGGAGCGTATGAATGAAATTTATAATATGGCAGATGTAATGTTTTTGCCGTCTTATGAAGAATTGTTTCCAATGACGATTCTAGAGTCTATGAATTGCGCTCTTCCTGTGTTGGTAAGAGATTTACCTATTTATGACCCTATTTTATTTGACCATGCACTTCGGGGACGCCATGTGGGGGAATTTGTCACAACCTTAAAACAGCTGCAGGAAGAAGCCGATTTTTATCAGAGAAGTGCGCATGCATCTTATGAAGGTCATCTTCGGTATAGCCAGGAAACAGTAGGAGCCATGTGGAAACAATTTTATGAGCGGGTTTTTCAGGAGCAGGAAGAGAAAAAGCGGTTAAAAGCCAGTGGAAAATGGGATAGAAAAGAGAGAAAGGGTGCATATCTATGGAAAAACAAAAGACAGCAGTATATTTGAATCTCTGTACCATAGCAGGGCTTATGGGAATGGCATGGTTTATCTGGTATGGAGTGCAGAATCAGATTTTTGTATCCCAAGAAGCTTTAGAAGCCTTTATAGGAAGATTTGGTATGTTTGCTCCGCTGTTTTTTATTGTCATACAGATTGTACAGGTGATAATTCCTATTTTGCCGGGTGCCATTGGTTGTCTGGGCGGGGTTTTAATTTTTGGTCCTGTGTGGGGATTTGTATATAATTATATTGGTATTTCCATTGGTTCTATACTAGCTTTTCTCTTGTCAAAATATTATGGAAAGCCCTTTGTGCGGGGGATTATTGGAGTCAAGAATTATGAGAAATACATTGGATGGTTGGATAAGGGAAAAGGATTTGATAAGGCTTTTGCCCTGGCTATCTTTTTCCCTGTGGCGCCAGATGATTTGCTTTGTTACATAGCGGGTCTTACGAAAATGTCCCTTCGGAAATTTGCAACCATTATTTTCCTTGGAAAACCAGGCTCCATCTTCCTTTACAGCCTTGGTCTTACAGGGATTATGGAACTTTTGAAGCATCTTTTTTAGAAATTTTGGAAATCGAAAAATAAGTCTGGATTTTTTTGTCACTTTGTGAGAGAATATCTTTGAATAAGGCGTTAAAAAATTGACGCACTTTAAGTATATATACTTGAAAGGAGTTTTAAAATGATTTATTCACATGAAGTAGAAAAAATGTGTCCAGTAGCTCAGGGTGTTAACCATGGAGCAGCTCCAATCCCAGAAGAAGCAAAATGGGTAAAAGCAAAAGAAATCAAAGATATTTCAGGTTTAACACATGGTGTTGGCTGGTGTGCTCCGCAGCAGGGTGCTTGTAAGCTGACTTTAAATGTGAAAGACGGAATTATTCAGGAAGCATTGGTTGAAACACTGGGATGTTCCGGTATGACACATTCCGCAGCTATGGCTTCTGAAATTCTTCCAGGAAGAACTCTGCTTGAAGCATTAAATACAGACTTAGTATGTGACGCTATTAACACAGCTATGAGAGAATTATTCCTTCAGATTGTTTATGGACGTACACAGAGTGCATTCTCTGAAGACGGACTTCCAATCGGTGCTGGTCTGGAAGACTTAGGAAAAGGTTTAAGATCTCAGGTTGGTACAATGTACGGAACATTAAAGAAAGGTCCTCGTTACCTGGAAATGGCAGAAGGTTACGTTACAGGAATCGCATTAGATGAAGAAGACCAGATCATTGGTTATAAATTCGTAAACCTTGGTAAATTCACAGATTTCGTTAAGAAAGGTGATGAGCCAAATGTTGCTTGGGAAAAAGCTCAGGGTCAGTACGGACGTGTTGCTGATGCTGTGAAGATTATCGACCCAAGAGAAGAGTAATCAGACAAAACGCCACAAAAGGTAATTATTATAGGAGGATTTCATAATGGCTTTATTTGAATCATATGAAAGAAGAATTGATAAAATCAATCAGGTTTTAAATAGCTATGGTATTGCTTCTATTGAAGAAGCTGAAAAAATCACAAAAGACGCTGGATTAAACGTTTATGATATGATTAAAGGTATCCAGCCAATTTGTTTTGAAAACGCTTGCTGGGCTTACATCGTAGGTGCTGCAATCGCAATCAAAAAAGGCTGTACAAGAGCAGCTGACGCAGCAGCAGCAATCGGTGAAGGTCTTCAGGCTTTCTGTATCCCAGGTTCTGTAGCTGACCAGCGTAAAGTAGGTCTTGGACATGGTAACTTAGGAAAAA
>CAJKMA010000078.1 GCA_905200905.1 uncultured Bacillota bacterium | reverse complement strand
TACTTTGAGGCTTCTGGAACAACCAACCTGAAACTGCCAAGAAAAGCATCTTTTGTGCGAAAACTGGATCGTTATAAACGAGATCCTTATCAGAAATTATTAAAAATTGACCTGGACTATACAGGGATAAATCAAAACCTGATTATGGCTAATTACCAGGATGAGGTCTATGTATGTCAGGGAGAAAAGATTATTTTTTCCAATAGCCGTAAGCTGAATCTGCAGCAGAACTTTGAAAAAATCACAGAGGTCAGAAGAAAAAAAGGAGAATATGTGGAGTCCTTCCATCTGTTTGGACAAGACTTAGATGTTTATGCCATTCCACAAAAGAATCATTTCTTTCAAGGGATTCTACAGCATTGGCCGGCAATCGTCCTGTTGATTCTGTTTAATATTCTGATACCATGTGTGTTTATGCAGGCACTTCGGAGAACCTTTACAGAAAGATTGGAGATTTTGAATAGAACTATTAATTACAGAGGACAGGGAAAACTGGAGAAAATTCAGGGTATTCAGGGGACGGATGAAATTGCTGTTCTTATGAGAAATTATAACAGTATGGTTCAGGAAAATAATGATTTAACTGAAACCGTATATAAAAGCAGATTGAAACAGCAGGAGATTAATATTGCGAGACAAAAAGCAGAACTTTTGGCTTTGCATGGACAGATTAACCCGCACTTTTTGTTTAATGTTCTGGAAAATATAAGAATGCGGAGCGTGTTAAAGCAGGAGTATGAGACAGCAGAGATGATAGAACAACTTTCTATCATGGAACGTCAATACGTAGAGTGGGGAACGGATTTGCTACCGATTCAGGAGGAGCGAAAGTTTGTGGAGGCATATCTAAAACTGCAGAAATACAGATTTGGAAATCGTTTGTCTTATACCATTGAGGTGGAAGAAGGGTGCGAAGATTATAAAATTCCGAAACTTTCTTTGGTAACTTTTGTAGAAAATGCTTGTGTACATGGTATAGAGGATAAGGCGGCGCAATGCTGGATTTTTGTAAGGGTATCTCAGAAACAAGAAGAGTTATACATGGAAATAGAAGATACAGGAAGTGGAATGCCAGAAGAATATCTTTCTATTCTTAAGGAGAAAATGGAACACGCAAGCATCGAAATGTTAAAGCAGAAGGGAAGCGTAGGAATGGTGAATGCTTGTCTCAGGCTGAAAATGTATACAGAGGGTCAGGTAAAATTTGTGTTAGAGAGTGAAGAGCATGTGGGAACAATCGTAACTATTTCAATCCCGCTTCATGTTTTAAAATAGGAGATAGAAAAGAAATGCTAAAAGTTTTACTAGTTGAAGATGAACAATATATTGCACAGGGGCTTTCTATGCTTATAGAGTGGGAAAGCTGTGGCTATGAAATTGCAGGAATTGTTTATAACGGGCAGGAAGCAGTGGAGTTTTTACAGGATGCACCTGTAGACTTGATTTTGTCAGATATTAAGATGCCGGTAATGGATGGAATAACACTTTTGAAAAAAATCAGGGAGGAAGAGCTTTCAGATGCATTTTTTGTGATTTTAAGTGGATATGGAGACTTTTCCTATGCGCAACAGGCAATTAAATATAAATGTACAGATTATATTTTAAAACCTATTCAGAGGCAGCAGCTCTTTGCTCTTTTAGAAAAAGTAAGCCTTTTATATAAGACGCAAAAAAAGCAGGAAACGGAAAAGAAGAAAATGGGAAGAGCTTATTTTGTCAGATATATACAGGCTTTGTTATTAGGCCGTGCAGATAAAGAAGCTCTAGATTATATTCACAAAAAAGTTTCCTTTTCCAATAGAATCCGTTATATTCATATAGAATTAGAAGAAAAAGAAGAAGTTCTAGATTTTCAGGATATGCGTACCTATCAGAAAGTAGTTTTTCAGAATTGCAGGAAATACCTGGGTTCAGAAAAAGAAGATCTGGTATTTATGGATATTGTGGGACGTAAGGAATGGCTGGATATTGGATTTTTGTATGATGTAGGGATTGCAGTAGATAATGGAATGGAAGAAGAGGCCTATTTGAAGGAGTTTCTGGAAGGTATTGCAGTAGACTTGCCAGTGAAGGTGAGAAGTTATGTAGGAGATGCTGTCAGTTCTATTGAGGATATTTCAGAATCTTTCCGTACTGCAATTCTAGCGAGAAGTTTTCATGTTTTTCAGGTAGATAAGAGTATTTTATACTATTCAGAAGAAAAAATAGAAACAAGTGGAAAGATTATCAATAAAAATAGTATTGAAGAATTATTGAAAGCTGTGGAAGAAAATAATACAGGGAAGATTTTGGAAAAGGGGAGAATTGTATACCAGGAGTTAAATCAACAGAATGTAGATTTAGAAATGACCCAAATGAATATGAATTATTTGCTTGTGAATCTGGCACATTTAGGGCTTGGACAGGATGAAAGTCTGAATCAGGATGAAATTATCCAGTACATACGGAGTAATGTTTTTGAAAACAGCACTTTAAGAGGAGGACAGGAGAATTTCTGTCGTTTTATGCAGGAGTATGGGGAATACTTAGGAGAACTTAGGAAAAATACATCTCATGGAGTTTTAGGATGTGTGGAAAAAGAAATACGGGAGCATTATCAGGAAAACATTACCTTAAAAGAATTCAGTAAAAAGTATTTTGTAAATAGCGCATATTTAGGACAGATGTTCCGAAAACAGTATGGGATATCCTTTAAAGAATATTTAAACAACTACAGAATTGAAAAAGCAGCAGAATATCTTCTGCATACAGATGATAAAATTTATCAGATTGCAGATAAGGTTGGTTATAAAGACCTGGATTATTTCATTAATAAATTTATAGCGGTGAAAGGATGTACCCCTACCAATTACAGGAAAAAAGTAAATTGCAGATGAAAAAGAGAGCGAAAGACAGGACAAATTTTTCGGGATAGAAAAAGACTGAAATTTGTCCTGTCTTTTTCTATTCTTTGTCAGGTTGAAAGAGCAGGTAAAACTGGTAAAATAAAGATATCAAAAATACAGGAGGAACGGTAACATGAAAAGAAAACAGATGTTAGCTCTTGGGCTTACAACTGCAGTAACAGCATCCCTTCTCGCCGGATGTGGGGGAGAGAAAAAGGATAAGGAAAAAGAGGAAGGAGGCGTAAAGGAATTTACAGCATTTTTTGCTGTACCTGGAACGGAAATCAATGATGATAATGAGATTCAGGAAAAAATTGCAGAAATCACCGGAGCGAAATGTAAGGAAACCTGGCTTACCGGACAGACAGCAGAGGAAGCCATTGGAACTATGATTGCTGGTGGAGAATATCCTGATTTTATTGATGGAAGTGATGGAACGGCACAGTTGTATGAGGCAGGTGCACTGATTCCACTGGATGATTATATAGATGATTATCCAAATATTAAGGAATACTTAACCGAGGAACAATGGGATAAGCTACGTAAAGAGGATGGACATATTTATTGGATTCCGCAGTTTGGAAGTATTCATGGAGAGGAAAAAGTTACAGTTCATAATGATGAGGCTTTCTGGATTCAGACGCGTGTACTGGAATGGGCAGGATACCCGGAAGTAAAAACCATGGATCAGTATTTTGAACTGATTGAGGCTTATCAGGAGGCTAATCCAACCATGGAAGATGGAACAGAAAATATTCCATATACCATCCTTTGTGATGACTGGAGATATTTCTGTCTGGAAAATGCCCCAATGTTCCTGGATGGTTATCCCAATGACGGAAGTGTTATGGTAGACACAGAGAAACTTCAGGTTATGGATTATAACACATCAGAAACTGCAGTGAAATATTTCCAGAAATTAAATGAAGAGTATAAAAAAGGCATTGTAGACCCGGAATCTTTTACTCAGAGCTATGATGAATATATTGCAAAATTATCTACCGGACGTGTACTGGGAATGATTGACCAGTGGTGGAATTTTGCTTATTCCGTAAATGATTCCCTGAAACAGCAGGGATTACATGAACAGGGATGTGATTATGTTCCATTGCCTATTACCATTGAAGAAGGCATCCAGAATCAGTGGCATAATTCAGGAGCTGCTTTTAATGTCAGCGGTGGTTTAGGAATTACTGTAAGTTGTGATGACGTGGAAGGTGCGCTTCAGTTTGTCAATGATTTGCTGGAACAGGAAGTTCATGACTTACGTCACTGGGGGGTAGAAGGCGTAGACTATGAAGTGGATGAGAATGGAGAGTATTACCGCACAGATGACATGAGACTTCAGGGATCTGATACTGCTTATAAAGCCTCTCATTATTGTAACTATTCTTATTTCCCACAGTATTCAGGAACCAGCAGAGATGGCGTGAATGCTATGAAACCGGAAAATCAGCCTAGGGAAGCTTTTGACGGTTTAAATGATGATGTTAAGAAGTGCTTCGAAGCATATGGAGCGGAGACCTATGTAGATATGATTGGAACCAATGAAGCACCGGGACCATGGTATCCTATGTATTCCTTTAGTAATACTATGACAACCAGTACACCGGGTGGTATGGCCTGGACCAAGATGGGTGAAATTAAACATGAATATCTTCCTAAAGTGGTTATGGCAGAAGATTTTGATAAAGCATGGGATGAATATATGAAGGTTTATGAAAATTGTAACCCACAGGCATTTTTAGATGAAATGCAGGAGGAACTGGAACGCAGGCTGGAAGCACATAAAAAGTATGAATAAAAGATAGAAAACAGGAGACAGGCAGGTGCCTTTTGGATGGCATCTGCCTGATTTAAAGAAAAGGAGTGACAATATGACATCGGCGGCAAAACGTAGAAGAAAAGAAAATGTAGCGGAGCCAGCTCCCAAAATCACATGGAAAGAAATTAAAAGACAAAAGGTTTTGCTCTTTTGGGCGGCAGTGATCGTAATTTATGGAATCATTTTCTATTATCTGCCTCTTGGGGGATGGGTGATGGCTTTCCAGGATTACAAGCCCAAAGACGGTCTGCTCCATTCCGCTTTTGTGGGGTGGGATAATTTCAAATTTTTATTTTCAGATGCCACATTTTTGAAAGTAATCCGAAATACTCTGGCCATGGGAATTATTAACCTGGTGTCTACTTTTGTAATGGCGATTGTATTTGCTATTTTATTAAATGAGGTGAAATCCAAAGGTGGAAAAAAAGTGGTACAGACCATCTCCTATCTCCCTCATTTTTTGTCATGGATTATTGTAACCGGTATTCTTCATGACGTGTTATCAGGAACTGGAATTATAAATGAGATTCTTATGGGCCTGAATATTCTGGATCAGCCCTTGAACTTTTTTGCACATCCCAAGTTTTTCTGGCCTATTGTGGCATTCGCAAATGTATGGAAAGAGACAGGCTGGAATGCCATTATTTATCTGTCTGCGATTACAGCGATTGACCCGTCCTTGTATGAAGCTGCCAGTATGGACGGTGCAGGACGCTGGGCAAAAATTAAGCATGTAACGCTGCCAGGTATTAAGCCAACGATTATGATTTTACTTCTTATGAATGTAGGTAATGTATTAAATGCAGGCTTTGAAGTCCAGTATCTCTTAGGAAATGGCCTGGTGCAAAGCGTATCTGAAACCATTGACATTTATGTGCTGAAATGGGGTATCAGCCAGGGAAATTATGCCCTTGGTACAGCAGCCGGTATTTTCAAGAGTTTTGTAAGTATTATTCTGATTGTAATTGCGAACCAGATTGCTAAGAAACATGGGGAAGAACGGTTATTCTGACAGAAAGAGGTGAATGGATAAATGAAACGGAAAAAATCAATAGCAGATAAAGCATTTGTGATTCTGAACACAATATTTATGATTGCATTTGTAGTGATAACGCTGTATCCTGTACTTAATACATTGGCAATTTCTTTTAATGACGGTACAGATGCTCTCAGGGGAGGAATTTATTTATTCCCAAGAAAGTGGACATTAAAAAACTATATTACGGTTTTGCAAAAAGATAATTTGATTACAGGAGCTTATATAACAGTTTTAAGAACCATTCTGGGGACGGTGCTGGCGCTGTTTACCAATGCAATCCTAGCATTTATTGTCAGCAGAAAGAGGTTCTTGTTTAAAAAATCTCTTTCTTTATTCTGGGTTATTACCATGTATGTCAATGGTGGTATGATTCCTATTTTCTTACTGTATAAGAATCTGGGATTAACAAACAGTTTCATGGTTTATATTGTTCCTGGAATGATTAGCGCCTTTAATATGCTGGTCATCCGTACTTACATGAATGGAATCCCGGATAGTCTGGAAGAATCGGCTCAGTTGGATGGAGCAGGGTATACGACCATTTTCCTGAAAATCATATCACCGTTATGTAAACCGGTTTATGCAACTGTTGCTTTGTTTGTGGCAGTAGGACAGTGGAACTCCTGGTTTGATGCCATGCTGTATAACAGAATGAGCCCGGAATTTACAACTCTTCAGTATGAATTAATGAAGCTATTGTCTTCTGTTACAAACCAGGGAGGTTCAGCAGAAGCCATGAAAAATGCGGTTGGCGCTGTTACACCTGCATCTATACGGGCGGCAGCTACGATTTTAACCATGCTTCCTATTATTTGTCTCTACCCATTTTTACAGAGATATTTTGTATCAGGTCTGACTATTGGAGGAGTAAAGGAGTAACATATGAGTATTCATCCCATTATACAGATGGATTTTCCGGATCCGGACGTGATTCGTGTAGAAGATACCTATTATATGGTGAGCACTACCATGCATTTTATGCCAGGGTGCGTTATTCTCAGATCTTATGATTTAAGAAACTGGGAGATTGTGGAACATGTTTATGATTCTTTAGATGAAACAGAAGGGCAGCGTTTACAAAATCATTCTGGTATTTATGGAAAGGGAATGTGGGCTGCTTCGATACGCTATCATAAAAATAGATTCTATTTATGTTTTGTGGCAAATGATACAGGTAAAACTTATCTGTATCAGTCAGAGAACATTTCAGGACCCTGGGAAAAGCAGGAAATCCAAGGCTTTTATCATGACCCGTCTCTTTTGTTTGATGAAGATGACAGAATTTATATTGTGTATGGAAATACAGAGATTCACCTGACAGAGCTGGATGAGCAGCTAAAAGGACCAAAAGAAAATGGGATAGACAGAATCATTATAAAGGAACAGGGTGTATGTAAGCTGGGGTATGAGGGCTCACATATTTATAAGATTCATGGGAAATACTATGTGTTCCTCATACATTCTCCCGGTGAAACCTGGTTCCGACGGGAGGCATGTTTTGTATCAGACAGCATAGAAGGGGAATTTACAGGTAGAGATGTTCTGGCAGATGATTTGAATTACTGTCATCAGGGTGTTGCTCAGGGAGGAATCGTGGATACTCCTGATGGAGACTGGTATAGTATTCTGTTTCAGGACAGAGGCGCTGTTGGACGGAGTCCTGTGCTAGTTCCTGTGAAATGGGAACAGGACTTTCCTGTATTTGGAGAAGGCGGAAAAGTACCGGAAGTCATAGAAACCAGAAGTACCAGACCAAACCACAGATATGAGCCTTTGTTTGAAAGTGATGATTTTCAGTATGTTCCTGATAAAAACGGAAAGATTCCATGGAAGAAGGTATGGGAATTTAATCACCAGCCGGATTCCAGATATTATTCTGTTTCAGAAGGAGAATTCCGAATTTATTCTGGAAAAGTATGTGCGAATCTGGAAGCGGCAGTGAACACCTTGACCCAGAGAACCAGATACCCAAGGTGTGAGGCAGAAGTCAGTGTCAATGGAAATAGGATGAAGGTTGGCGATTATGCAGGACTTAGCGCATTTTTAGGGAACTTTGGCTTTGTAGCTTTGAAAAAAGAAGAAGATGGTATGTATCTGGTTATGGCTGGTAAAGAAGCAGAGTATGAAAAGATAAAATTGGATACAGAATGTGTACGGTTAAAAGTAAAACTTGAATTTGAAATGATGAAAGACGAAGCAGAGTTCTTTTATGAAACTTCTGGTGAATGGAAAAAAATCGGAATTACAAAAAAGCTATATTTTCAATTAGATCATTTTTGCGGATGCAGATTTGCCTTATTTTTCTATTCAACGAAAAACGTTGGGGGAAGCGCAGGATTTCGTGATTTTATCTACAGGTAAAAGAAATGTATAAAAGGAGGAAGTGGAAGATGCAGGGAGCATTTGAAACAGGGATTTACAGAAATTTATGGAAGGAATACGGTTACTCGGAAGAAGAAGTGAAAAACAGACTGGAAGCTGCTTTTCAGACTATTTTTTACGGAACAGAAGAGGAACGATTTTATCATGAAGCCGGAGCTGATATGGGATATCTGGAAGATACGGGAAACCATGATGTACGTACAGAGGGGATGTCCTATGGTATGATGGTTTGCGTGCAGTTGGATAAAAAAGAAGAATTTGACCGCATCTGGAAATGGGTGAAAACCTATATGTGGATGAGCGAAGGTGAGGGACGTTACTACTTCCGGTGGTCCTGTAACACAGATGGAACACCAAACTCAGATGGACCGGCACCGGACGGGGAAGAATTTTTTGCCATGGCATTGTTCTTTGCCTCTAACCGCTGGGGTGATGGAGAAGGAATCTTCAATTACAGCCAGGAAGCCAGAAATATTTTAAGTGAGTGCGTACATAAAGGAGAAGAAGACCATCCTGGAGAACCTATGTGGGATCGGGAGAGAAAGCTGATTAAATTTATTCCTGGAGTGGATTTTACAGACCCTTCCTACCATCTTCCTCATTTTTACGAATTGTTTGCTTTGTGGGCAAAGGAAGAAGACAGGGATTTCTGGAAGCAGGCAGCACAGGCCAGCAGAGAATACCTTCATCTTGCCTGTCATCCAGACACAGGCCTGTCTCCGGAATACAGTGAATATGATGGAACACCGCATACGGAACATGTGGAGCAATTTGGACGTCATGACTGGTATTACAGTGATGCCTATCGTACCATGGCTAATATTGGTTTGGATAGCCTGTGGTTTGGAAAAGACCCATGGCAAAAAGAGATTGCACAGACCTTCCAGGAATTTTATTGTGTAAAACAGAGGGAACATTGGGATGGGGTTTTCCTTGTGGATGGAACAAGACTGGAAGAAAAAGCGCTGCATCCGGTAGCTGTAATTGCAGTAAATGCTCAGGCATCTCTTGCTGCAGAGGGGGAATTTTCCAGAGAATGTATGGAAAAATTCTGGAATACGCCACTGCGTACAGGGGACAGAAGATATTATGATAATTTCCTGTATATGTTTGCATTTATGGCATTGAGCGGAAATTACCGTATCTGGAAATAGGAGAGAAAAGATGAGAGGACCTGTAGCACCAAAAGACCCGGAGAAAAAACGTCCGGGTTTTTACATTATGAGAGAAAAAGAAATTTTTGGTATGCCGCAAGAGGACGGAAGCGGCGTTCAGTTTTTGTATGAATCTGACGGGAGACTGATTAGCAGCGCTAAGATTGTAGGAAATATACAAGATGAAGAAGTTTTAAATTTATTGAAGACAACAGCAGGATTCCGTTGTCTGGTACATAGTATAGGTGTAAGAGTTGAGACTGAAAATCAGGAAGAGACAGTGGAATTTGCGTTTCAGATGTATGGTAAGCATGACATCTATGGCAGTGGAACAATTTTGAAAATGCAGCTTATGGGAAATGGCATGGAACAGAAGCTTTCTCTTGATTCAATTTTGTGGTCTGAGGATGACAAGGAACCAGGGCAGATTTGGTTTCGATTTTTAAAACCAGGGCAAATGGCAAAGGTAAGTGTTGTGCTTTATGTAAAAGACGGTTTTCAGATACCAGAGCAAGAAGAGGAAGAAGTGCCAAAACTGGTGGGAGATGAAGCAAATGCCATGATTGCCAGATCCCTTTTGTCAAAGGGAAATCCTTTCCGGCTGAAGAGAGTAATCGAGAAAGCCAAAAGAGGAGAAGAGGTTACACTGGCTTTTATAGGAGGGTCCATTACACAGGGAGCCGGTGCAGTGCCCATTCATGAAGCATGTTATGCATGGAAGACCTACTGTGCTTTTCGGGAACACTTTGGCAATGAAAAAAATGTACATTATCTAAAAGCCGGAGTAGGAGGTACGCCTTCAGAACTTGGTATGATACGGTTTGAAAGAGATATACTACGAGAGCAGGAGCAGCCGGATTTGATTGTTATAGAATTTGCTGTGAATGATGAGGGAGATGAAACAAAAGGGATTTGTTACGAAAGTCTGGTGAGAAAAGCGTTGAATCTTCCCTGGAATCCGGCAGTGATTTTGCTATTTTCTGTGTTTGCAGATGACTGGAATTTGCAGGAGAGATTAAGCCCTGTTGGATATCATTATCATTTGCCCATGGTCAGTATCCGAGATGCAGTATCTCCTCAGTTTGGACTGACCAGGGAACAAGGCAGGGTGATTTCCAGAAATCAGTTTTTCTATGATATGTTTCATCCGTCCAATCTTGGACATTTCATTATGGCAAAATGTTTAGAGTATTTATTTGAGATCACAGAGAAAAGTATGGATGGGGAAGATGACAGCCGGATTTTACAGGAGAAACAGGAGCCGGTGATTGGCTGTGATTTCCAGGAAGTGCAGCTTTTGGATAAGAAAAATTTGTTTCAAGATGCACACATCTGTTGCGGAAGCTTTCTGGAGACAGACCGGGATTTGCAGTGTGTAGAAATGGATTTTAATGTGATTCCCACACCTCAATTTCCCTATAACTGGCAATACAAGGGAGAAAATTTTCATGGAGAAATCACACCATTTACCATGGAAATTACCTGTAAAAGTCTTATTCTGGTGTTTAAAGATTCCGGAGAAATTCATGCGGGCAAAGCCCAGATATATGTGGATGATACTCAGGTTTTGACAGTAGATCCTTTGCAAAATGGCTGGACACACTGCAATACAGTAATTCTATTTAATGAAGAAGAGACAAAGGAACATAGAATAATCATACAGCCGGCAAAAGGAGAGGAACAGAAAAAT
>CAJKMA010000077.1 GCA_905200905.1 uncultured Bacillota bacterium | reverse complement strand
GAAGATATCCATGTCATGTCAAAGGTAGGATATTAAGATGAAAAAATTTTCGCAGCTTGCACTGCCTTATATTGTATGGGCTGTACTAATGCTGGTGCTTCCTATGGGACTGATTGCAGTCTACTCTGTTATGGAGCAAGGAAACAGTATTGTGACATTTGCCTTTACACTAGAGCATTACAAAAAGTTCTTTACCGACCCTGACTTTTTGTTGATTCTCTGGCGTTCCCTTCTGATTGCAATAAAAACAACAGTAATCTGTCTGTTTCTTGGCTATCCTATTGCCTACTTTATTGCAAGAAGCAAAGAAAAAACACAAAATCTCCTGATTTTGTGTATCACTATCCCTATGTGGATTAATATGTTAGTACGTACTTATGCGTGGATTGGTTTATTAAGCGAAGGTGGATTGCTCCAGCGTTTGTTAAGTCTTATTGGTCTTGGAAATACAGAACTTCTTTATACCGAAGGTGCTGTACTTCTGGGAATGGTATATAACTTCCTTCCCTTTATGATTCTACAAATACAGACTTCTCTTAGCAAAATGGATCATTCCCTTCTAGAGGCCAGTGCTGACTTAGGCGCAAATCCTGCCATGGCTTTTTTGCGTGTCACTCTGCCTCTTTCTCTACCTGGTGTGATTAATGGTATTACCCTGGTATTTTTGCCTGCTGTCAGCTCTTTCTTTATTCCAAAACTGTTAGGCGGCGGTCAATATTTCCTTATTGGTAATATGATTGAAAATCAGTTTATTACTGTAGGAGAATGGAATTTCGGAAGTGCCATTTCTATGATTATGGCAATTATTATGATGCTCCTGATGATGGCAGTACGAAAGGCCGAGACTAGAAATCAGGGCGGGAAGGAGGACTAAGCTGTGAAACAGAAAAAACACCCTTTTGGTAAGGTATTGATGATTCTCACATTGATCTTTTTCTACCTTCCTATTGTGTATATGATTGTTTTTTCCTTCAATGAGGGGAAATCTCTCACCCATTTTACTGGATTTTCTTTACGATGGTATGCGCATATGCTAGAGTCCAAAGATATGATGTCTGCCCTTTCCACAACTTTCAGTGTGGCAATTCTAGCTACCTTTATTTCTACGGTAGTTGGAACCATTGCTGCCATTGGTTTAAGTAAATCAAAAAAAATCATTCGTCAGCTTATGGAACAGGTGAATAACCTACCCATGATGAATCCAGAAATTGTAACTGCCATTGGTTTCATGCTTCTTTTTATTACTTTCCGTATTGAAAAGGGGTATGTGACTATGCTGCTGGCACATATTGCTTTCTGTATTCCTTACGTAATGCTCTCTGTGATGCCAAAAATCCGCTCTCTGGATCCAAACCTGGCAGATGCTGCCATGGATTTAGGCTGTACTCCCTGGAAAGCATTAATTAAAGTAATTGTGCCCCAGATTACCCCTGGCATTATCTCTGGTTCACTGATTGCTTTTACTATGTCTGTAGACGATTTTATCATCTCCTACTTTGTAACTGGAGGCGGTGTAAAGAACCTGAGTATTATGGTCTATACCATGAGCAAACGTGTTAATCCAAGTATCAACGCCATTTCCACTCTGGTGGTCGTCATCATTACTATTGCGTTGATTCTAATTAATGTAGCCCCTGTTCTGGCTGCAAAACGCCGCCAGAAAGATGTGATCCAGAAACACAGCCGCATCTTCTCTGTTGCCGCTGCTGCCTGCATACTCGTTGTTCTTGTCTGTGTGGTTCGCTTCAGTACCAAAAGTGGTGACCGCCCTTTTGAGGGACAAACATTACACATTTATAACTGGGGAGAATATACCGGTGAAAATATTATCTCTGCCTTTGAAGAAGAAACAGGTGCCAAAGTGGTAATGGACAACTTTGATTCCAATGAACAAATGTACATAAAAGTTGCAAACCAGGAATCCTATGATCTTCTGGTACCTAGTGACTACATGATTCAGCGGCTCATTCAGGAAGATTTGTTGCAAAAACTGGATCATTCTAAATTGGATTGTCTGGATCTGCTTTCTGAAAATGTAAAAGGTCTTCCTTATGACCCGAAAAACGAATACTCCATTCCTTATTTCTGGGGAACAGCAGGAATTGTCTATGACAAAACAAAAGTAGATATCCAGGATTTGGAAGAACAGGGATTTGGAATCTTTTTAAATGAGAAATACAAAGGAGATATTTATCTCTATGATTCCGAGCGTGATTCCTTTATGATGGCTCTAAAAGAGCTTGGATACTCCATGAATACTGAAAACGAAGCTGAAATCCAAGAAGCTTATAACTGGCTGGTAAAATGTGTACAAACCATGGAGCCTGAGATTGTCACAGACGAAATCATCGACAATATGGCACAAGGCCGAAAAGCTTTGGGACTTATCTACTCCGGGGATGCAACTTACGTCATCAGTGAAAACGAAAATATGGGATATTACCTGCCAGAAACAGGTACAAATCTTTGGTCCGATGCCATGGTTATTCCGAAAAACGCCAAAAATCCAGAGCTTGCTCATGCATATATTAATTTTGCGACAAGCTATGAGGGCGCTTATGACAATTCCAGCTATGTGGGCTATACCTCAGCGAACCAGGAAGTTCTGGAAGATTTGTACGGAGAAGGCGGGGATTACGAAGGAATTGACTCCTATATTCCACGAACCGGAAATGAATTTGACGAAGTCTTTGAGTATAACGAGGAGACAAAAAAACTCATGGGGGATTTGTGGAGCCGTGTAAAAATTGCAGCCAGCAATGCAAACTAGAAGGAATTTTTATGAACCGAATTTTTGAATATACAATCACTCCCTCAGACGTGCCCTGCACGGTGGGGGAGTATTTAAAAAAGAAAGGCTATTCCCGGCAGATTATCATTCATCTGAAAAAGACAGAACACGGAATTCTTCAAAATGGGGAATGGGCTTATGTCCGTACACCTCTTGTACCTGGTGATGTGTTAAAAATCACCTTATTGGAAGAATCAGCCTCAGAACATATCCTTCCGGTACCCATGGAACCGGACATTGTATATGAAGACGAAGATTTGCTGGTGGTAAACAAGCCTTTTGATATGCCTGTCCATCCGTCTATTCATAATTATGACAATACCCTTGCAAACGGAATGGCCTATTATTTCCAGCAAAAAGGAGAAACCTTTATTTTCCGGTGCATCAACCGCCTGGATCGTGATACTACAGGATTACTGATTCTGGCAAAAAATGCCCTCAGTGCCTCGATTCTCTCTAACGACATGAAAGCAAGAAAGATTCACCGCACCTATCAGGCTGTGGTCTCCCGGATTCCTGTTCCGGCGTCCGGCACCATTGACGCTCCTATTGCAAGAAAAGAAGATTCTGCCATTGAGCGTTGTGTAGATTTCGAAAAAGGAGAATCGGCAGTAACTCATTACCGCACATTAAAAACAAAAGAGAACCTGGCTCTGGTAGAGTTATCTTTGGAGACCGGTCGTACCCATCAAATCCGGGTACACATGCAACATATAGGCTGCCCTCTTCTTGGCGATTATCTTTATCATCCAGACTTTACTCTCATAAACAGGGTAGCTCTCCACTCCTATTCTCTTACTTTTGACCACCCCATCACGGGCAAATCCATGTATTTCTGTGCACCGCTTCCAAAAGATATGGCAGGACTGCTCTCTTAACAGAGAACATCCTGCCACTTTTTAATTCATAGTATCTGATTCTATTTTTCCATCCATAATCCGCACCACACGCTTTGCCTGCTGGGCAATTCCATTATCATGTGTGATGAGAATAACAGTTCTTCCCCCTTCATGGAGATTTTTCAAAATATCGAGAATTTCCTTGCTGGATGCTGTGTCCAGATTTCCTGTTGGCTCGTCAGCCAGAATCACTGGTGGTTTTGCTGCAATGGCTCTTGCAATTGCCACTCTCTGCTGCTGTCCACCTGACATTTCTGCTGGTTTATGATCCATACGTTGTCCAAGTCCGACCATTTCCAACGCTTCTTTTGCCAAATCACGCCGTGTCTTCTTATCGATTCCCCTGTAAATCAACGGAAGTTCCACGTTTTCGATGGCTGTCAGGTTTGCAATCAGATTAAATCCCTGAAAAATAAATCCGATTTCTTTGTTCCGGACTGTGGACAACTGACTGTCTGTCATGGTAGACACATCGGTGCCATTGAGATAATACTTTCCGGATGTAGGAATATCCAGACAGCCCAGCATGTTCATAAATGTGGACTTTCCGGAACCAGACTGGCCAATAATCGCCACAAATTCCCCTTGTCCGATTTCCAGATTCACATGATCCAATGCCCGCACTTCATTCTCCCCCGGGTTATAAATCTTACACAAATCCTCTACCTTAATAAGCTGCTCCATGATACATCCCCTTTCTTTTTATCTTGCCTTACCTGTTGCTCCCCTTATAAGGCTCTGATACGTGGCACTTCATCCACATGCAGGTATCTGCTCAGTGCCTTGATGATAATATCGTGGTTCACAAAGTGGCTCTGGTTGGATACCAGAATTGCTCCCACAACACCCACTTCTTCCACACGTACCGGGAATCCACCGCCAAGACAAGAATAATGCTCCTTGTCAAGACCGATTTCTTCCATGGTCTCGCCGCTTCTTTTTAATTCGCTGTACAGCAGCATGGTACTCTTCTCCATACGGCGCACTGCTGCAAACATCTTGTCCATCCAGACTGCATTGTTTAATGTGGTGCCATTTCCTGCATATTTAAATACCGTATAACCGTTGTTCAAGCGGATTTCCACTGCGGTATCTACCCCTAAACGCTTGGATTCTGCTACTAACAAGGTTCCAAGCGCCCAGGCATCCTCATTGGTAAAATGATTGAACTGAAGAATCTCCTCCTGCATCGCTAAAACAGAAATAATTTCTTCTACTGTCATACAAACACCTCCTAATTACTTACCGGATTCTGTCCGAAAAACCAACCTTCCGCTGTACTTTTCTCAAGGTTTTATTTGCAAAATACTGAGCTTTCTCAGCATTTTCTTTAATAATTGAATCCAGATATGCTTTATCCTTCTCTAATCTTGCCACTTCATCTTGAAGCGGTTTCAGTATGCTTACAACAGCCTCACCTACACCAAGTTTCAATTCTCCATAGCCTTTTCCTTCAAACTCTCTCACTGCTTCATCCGGTGTCTTGCCTGTGCAAGAGCAATAAATATCCAACAGATTTTTAATGCCCGGCTGCTCTGGTCTGTAGGCAATACATGCCTCAGAATCTGTTACTGCACGTTTACACTTTCTCATAATAGTATCTGGATCATCCATAAGATAAATGCTTCCATTTGGATTTTCATCTGATTTGGACATTTTCTTTGACGGTTCCTGAAGACTCATAATTTTTGCACCGATTTTTCCAATATAGGCTTCCGGAACAGTAAATACATCTCCGTAAATATTATTAAACCGGATGGCAAGGTCACGGGTCAGTTCCAGATGCTGCATCTGGTCAATACCAACTGGAACTACATCTGCCTGGTACAGCAGGATATCTGCTGCCATAAGCACTGGATATGTGAATAACCCTGCATTGATGTTGTCTGCGTGTTTCGCTGATTTATCCTTGAACTGTGTCATACGATTTAACTCACCCATATAGGTAAAACAGTTTAATATCCATGCCAATTCTGCATGTCCAGATACATGAGACTGATAATAAATGCAATTTTTCTTAGGATCCAATCCGGCTGCAATGTATAGGGTCAAAAGGGCTCTGGCTCTCTTTCTAAGAGTTGCAGGATCCTGACGGACAGTAATGGAATGCATATCCACTACACTATAGAAACATTCATATTCATCACTTAACGTTACCCAGTTCTTCAAAGCTCCCAGATAATTTCCCAATGTCAAATTTCCGGTTGCCTGCATACCACTGAATAACACTTTTTTGTCATTAATCATTCTTCTGTCCTCCAACTACAATTTCACTTGTTCTTTATTTTAACACTTTTTTCTTCGGGGTTCAACCTTCAATACTGGGCAACTTACTACTTCTCCCCCACCACCAAAAACATAGGAGTAGAATGATAATTTGCCTGTTCTTCCTGGCTCCAGACTTCCTTCCACACCTCTTTTTCTACCAGTGGAGCTTTATATCCCAATGCTTTTATGGTCTCGATATCCCATTGTGGCCTTGCAATCCGACTAAGCGGTACTTCTCTTGCAATCTCTTCCATGGAGTCAATGTCTGTACAGTTATAATGGTCTTCCATTTGAAGGCTTTCTACCCGTTTTCTATCCTCTTCGTACGCTCTTCTCTTTTCCTGGTCAAACAAATGATGATACCAGTTGGCATCGTAGTTGAGCATTTTCCCCTCTGGTTTCAGCACACGCATCCATTCTTCATAAGCTTTCTCTGGTTTCTCCAGATTCCAGGTTAAATTTCTGGATACTACAGCATCAAAGGTTTCATCTGGAAATTCCAGATTCTGAGCATCCATCTGTTTCCAGGTAATCTGCTCTGCCAAAGCTCCTGCATTTTTTCTGGCTTCCTTGAGCATTTCCTCTGTATAATCCACTGCTGTTACCTGATACCCTTCTCCTGCCAGAAGGATTGCGAAAAATCCTGGTCCGGTTCCTACATCCAGAATTTTGATGTTTTTGGGTTCTCCCTTGGGAAGATGCTTTTTCAAATTTTCTGTCCATTTCTGTTTCTGGTCAGTAGCCAGTTCCCCCTGGTTGACCTCCGAATATCCCTCTGCTCTTCCAGTCCAATATGCTTCGATTTTATCTATTAATTCCATGCTTATTCCTCTTCCTTTTTCTGGTAATCATACCAGTAATCTTCTGGAAGTATAACACGTTTTTTCCTTTTTTTATACCCTTTCGGGCAAGGAATCTCATTTTATAAGAACTTCTATTGAATATAGGATTCCTCTGTCCATTGATTGAATCTTTCCTGAATTAGTAAGATACTCTCATGAAAAGAGTTTTCATAGACCCCAATGCCACAAATGGCATTGGGCAGATATGCTTCGATTGTATCGAATCTCTACTGAAATTTATTCCTGATTTTCTTTTGCCTCCAGATACTTCTCCATATCTTCCGCAAATGCCTGTAAAGAATCTGTTCTGGCAGCTATTTTATGCAGAGCCTTCAAATCTTCCAAGTTCTCAAGTCCTGCAATCCTGTCTCGAATTCCATTGGGAAGTTCGCCCAAATCTTCCAGAAGTTCTAAAACAGCTTCTTGCGTGGCTTCTATTCTGCCTTCTTGTTTGCCTTCCTGTTTTTCCTCCCGCAGCATTTCTTCAAATATCATATAACGTTCTCCCATCTTGCGGTCTGTCTTGACATTACGGATGGTTTCCTGGAACTGTTTCACCAGTTCATCCTGGAAATCTCCTTCGCTTTCTTCCAGATCAGCCGTTACAAACTTCAGAAATCTGACAAGTTCCGGCGGTACCTCTTTCTCATTTTCTCCTTTGGTGCTGAGAAAAATGGTACAACTTCCGTCATCCAGCTTCACCCTTTTGTTTTCTTTGCATTCGTTCCCAAAGGTATAGCAGTATAAATGCTCTTCAAAGGAGTCAAAATCGCAAACAAAAATCACAAAGGTATCTGGTAAAGTTTCATAATCCTCCAGTTCTACAGAGGAATCCCATGGAAAAATTATAGCATATGATTGTGGAAAAGACTACATCTTTGACCGAAACATTTTTCATCTTATTTATGAATCTAAAATATCTCGCAGGCGATCAAGAAATGGTTAAATTATAATCCATTTTTTTGCAGAAAAAAACTATGATTTCTTGCTTCTCTTTACAGAAATGCTTATAATGAAGAAAAACATACGAAAAAGGAGATGCTCAAAATGGAAAAAATTGCAAGCTTTACTATTGACCATATAAAATTAAAACCAGGTGTTTATGTGTCCAGAAAGGATGTAGTAGGTGACCAGGTAATCACTACTTTTGACCTGCGGATGACTTCACCAAACGACGAACCGGTTATGAACACTGCAGAAGTTCATACCATAGAACACCTGGGTGCCACCTTCCTTCGGAATCACAAAGAATTTGGCACAAAAACCATTTATTTCGGCCCCATGGGATGCAGAACAGGATTTTATCTTCTCTTGGCTGGTGACTATGAATCCAGAGATATTGTGCCACTGATGAGGGAAATGTACACCTTTATCCGTGATTTCCATGAGGAAGTACCTGGGGCTTCTGCCAAAGACTGCGGAAATTATCTGGACATGAACCTTGGCATGGCAAACTGGCTGGCAAAGAGATATCTGGATGAAGTTCTTACCAATATTTCAGAAGACAGGCTGGTTTATCCAGAGTAAAATTCGCTTAGCATGACATAGAAAAAGGGGATTCTTATGAAAATCATGAAAATCCTATTAACAATCACCACCATTTTATTTGCTGGTTTCGGTTTGTTTAAAGTCTTATCTTTCGACATAGCAAATCCTATTATGCTTGTTTCGCTTGCTACTTTATTACTGCTGCGAGGCATTGAGTATAAAAATAACAGGGATCCAAACGGCTTTATTCTGAATCTTATAGTAGCCATGTTTGTTTATGTAGTTGTCATTTACAATGTGTTTTTGAGTTAAACTATTTTTCAAAAATCAATTGATTTGGGAGGTGATTTTTCATGAAAAAGAAAATCGCATTATTAGTCTATCCTGCATTTAGTTTGCAGGAGATCGCAAATCTTCTACGTTTGTTTAGATGGCAATATGATACTATAACTGATATCATTTATACTGAAAAAATAGCCGTAAAAAGTGAAGAAGGAATTACTGTTATGCCAGATAAAACCTGTGATGAATTTTCCCCCATAGACTATGACTGCCTTATTTTATCTGGTTGCAGTGATATACGAATGGCACTTCGTAATCAGAAACTAAAGGATTTTCTATCAACTTTTAAGGACAATTCAGATTTTATAATTGCCGCCATTTGCTCTGCTCCACTGTTTTTGGCACAAGCAGGATTACTGCACGAAAAAAAATATACGGACTCTCTCTTTGTAGAAATGAGAAATTTCTTTTACTTTGTTGAAGAAGAAAATTTTTTGCCACTTCCAGTCGTAGAAGATGGCAATATTATTACAGCTAACGGTTCCGCATTTAATGATTTTGCAGTGCATCTTGCTAAAAAATTAGGATACGAATGTCAAAGTCCTATTTTTTCCGGCTATATTAATAGCTGGAAAAAAGATGATTATTTGCACCATTTGTCCAACGAAAGTCAAGAAGATTTTCTTAAAGAATTTAAAGATTTTAAATGCAAGCAGGAGTAAGATTTATGCTTGAAATAAAAGAACTAAGAAAATGTTCCTTTAAAATGCTTTCTTTACAGTAAAATCATGGAATAAATCCCCTATGCAACCAATAGTTGCATCATAGTTGGTAGAAAAAAATCCTCTTTTTGATAAAATAATAACTGGAGGTGAGCATATGACACTTGGTGAAAAGCTGAAATCATACAGAACAAATAAAAAAATATCCCAGGAAAAAGTGGCTGAGCTTGTGGGCGTAAGCAGACAGGCTGTGACAAAATGGGAAAATGATCAAACGGTACCAACTTCCAATAACTTAATTACACTGGCCTCTATTTATGGGGTTTCCGTAGATGAATTGGTTACAGGCAAACAAACAGAAGAAAAGAACGAAAACAGCATACTACATTCCAACTTAACCTTGATGGCAATTATATTACAGGTGGCATGTCTGAATGTTGCCATGAAGCCGTCTCTGGTTGCAGATATTCCTTCTCTTAGAATGTCTGATCTGGCAATCAAATTTTTACCTTTACTTGCCGTATCTTCCTGGATGAGTTTTAATCTACGATATGAAAAAGATCCTGTGCAGTACAGAAAAGACACAAAAATCGAATCATTCTATTGCCTTGTTCAAGTTTCTATCCTTCTCTTTGGGCACTACAGTAAATTGTATTTTTTAGGGACTTTGCTTTTGATAATAGTTGCATTATATTACATCCTTATCATCAACCCAAAGTATATGAACAGGCAATTAACCAAATCCAGAAATAAGAAAAACTGAACTGTTTTTTCATAAAAAACATCTAAAAATTTTTATATTACACGAGGTGACAAACAATGATAACATACCGCCCATTATGCGAATCTGAAATAAACCGCACACTCTTTTGTGACTTTATCCGCAGACAGGTAGTAACCAAATGCTGGCGTAAAGAAAACGGGCAATGGCTCATAAAGGATGCACCATTTATTGACGACTGGACAGAAGAGGATTATCTGTTTCTTATAGATTGCCTGAAGGAAACGATTGCTTCTGGCGGTCTTGTACAAGGTGCATTTGCAGATCAAAAATTAAAAGGCTTTGTTGCTGTTTTGCCTGAACTCTTTGGCGGAGAAAACCAATACCTGGATCTTGCAGCCATTCACGTTTCTCAGGATATGCGAAACAGCGGTATCGGAAAAGCTCTTTTTCTTACAGCCAAACAATGGGCAAAAGAAAAAGGGGCAAAAAAGCTCTACATATCCGCTCATTCTGCTGTAGAAAGCCAGGCATTTTATAAAAAAATGGGATGTGTGGAGGCGAAATTCTATCATCAAAAACATGTGGAAGCAGAGCCTTTTGACTGCCAGTTAGAGGTAGTATTATAAGCTATGAGAAGAAAAGAACGTGAAGTAACAAATATCAATAAAATATTAAAAATAATTGCAAAAGCCAAATTTCTCCATCTTGGTTTATTTACTGATTCCTATCCTTATGTAGTTCCTTTACACTATGGATATGAGTATCAAAATGGAGTTTTAATCTTCTATATGCACAGTGCAAAAGAAGGATATAAACTTGATTTCATCCGCCAAAACCCAAAGGTTTGCATTACACTAGAAACAGATGTGAAACTTCTCTCTGGCGGTGAAATCCCATGTATGTATGGTTCTTCCTTTGCATCCGTAATGGGAAGAGGTGTTGCCAAACTCGTTGACAATACACAGGAAAAAATTCATGGTTTGAATCTGCTTATGCAAAATCAGACTGGGCATACATTTGAGATAAATGAGAACATGGCAGCCACTGTGGAAGTAATTAAAGTTGTGATAGAGGATTTTACAGCTAAGGAATGCAAAAGATATCCGGAATAAACTTGAAGGAAGGGTACAAAACTCATGAAAAAATACGAATATAAATTTGTGGAAGTCCCCAAAAAATCAGGGATAAAAGGACATGGAAATACCTTTACAGAATGTCAAAATATTATTATGGAAGAAGCCCAAAATGGCTGGCGTCTGAAACAAGTGGTGGTTCCATTTAATGAAAAAACTGGTGTTTATGGTGCCTGGTGCTATCAGATTAT
>CAJKMA010000076.1 GCA_905200905.1 uncultured Bacillota bacterium | reverse complement strand
AGGAAGATGTGGTTATCTATCAATTCAAACCAAAAGATGACGGATATTTTTTTGAGTCCGCTTTTCTCTCAAGTGCAATCTCTAAAAATGATGTGACAGGCAAAGAAGACGGGATTCTCGACAATAAAAAATAGTGTAAAAAAAGACGGATGACTCATATCCTGAGGCTATCCGTCTTTTTATCCCACATATTTTTACTTATCTACAAACTTGATTTTATACTTTTCCAGATTATATGTATTTCCAAAAAATCCCTTCAAAATCGTTTCGGCATTAGCACGGGCATTTTCTAAAATCCCGTTTTCTATTGCATCATCCTGTGCCTGCTTCTTCATATTATTCAGTGCTTGATTATTCTCTTCCAGGGTAATCCGCCGGAAAATACTTTCATCTTCGTGGTACACCTGAAAGGATTCTGTATCAACTTCACAGCTCAATATCTCAGCCTGTGGCAGCTTAACCACAATGGTTTCATTATTTTCTGACCACTCCACCTGTTTGAAATCAAACCCTGCTTTTACAATCACATCGTAGCTGTAAATGTACTTGCTCTGTGTAAAAGGAATCGTCATTCCGAATAATTTTCTGGATGCGTCTGTGACATTTACTTCTGTACTGTAGGCCACCTGAGTAGCCAATTCTCCAATATCCTCAAAGCCTATTTTTGTGGTTTTGGTCTCGGATTCTGCATATTTCTTCACTCCGGCTGTTACCCCTGCAACTACCAGAGCAATCAAAACAATAGAAATAATAATCCTGACCGCCTTGCTGGCAAAATAGACTTTTACCCAGCTAAATTTTCCTTTATTCCCTGAAGGCAGTTCTTTCTTCTCACCCATCTTTTTTCTCCTTTGTGTATTTTTCTTACTCAAACTTCCCACACCATTTGGTGTGCTGAACCT
Organism: uncultured Bacillota bacterium; assembly: GCA_905200905.1. Taxonomy (GTDB): domain Bacteria; phylum Bacillota; class Clostridia; order Lachnospirales; family Lachnospiraceae; genus Blautia. The sequence continues at coordinate 10,494 of CAJKMA010000076.1, read as the reverse complement.
TGAAAAAACAATACTTTAACGCATAAAAAAGGCATAAAACCCTTGTTAGTGGTATAATTGAGTTGACGAAAAACAATTAATCACCAAGGAGATTTATGCCATGTCAAGTATACCACAGATTAAGAAACACGAAAATGAGATTTCTGATTTTGTCACAAAATTTATGAAAGAATTCAAAGTGGGAAAGCTGCTGTTCCAATGCAATGCCGGAAAATTAAAAGGAATTCCTGTTATTGATGTGTTCCGCTACCTGTTTTGTCTTATCTTTTCCGACAGAAGCATGTATATGCAACGAAAAACAGGCATTTATGATGCTGGATTCTGTAAAAATACAGTTTACCGATTCCTCAACAGTACCAAAACAAACTGGCTTCGTTTTACAACGCTTCTTTCAGGAAAGATTATCAATGGTTTCATGAAACCGTTGACGGACGAATCACGTAAGGATGTTTTTATTATCGATGACAGCCTGTTTGATCGTTCCCGCTCTGTTAAAACTGAACTTCTGGCAAAGGTATTTGACCATTGTTCCATGAAATACAAGCGTGGCTTTCGTATGCTGACTCTTGGATGGTCAGATGGAAATTCCTTCATTCCCGTCAATCACTGTCTGCTTTCAGCAGCGGATGATAAAAATCTGCTTTTTGATGCAGAAAACTTTGATGGTCGTTCGCTTGCCGGAAAACGACGCAGACAGTCACGCCGTAAAGCAACAGAAGTTATGATTGACCTGATCAAAGCTGCCCAGCAGTCAGGACTGACAGCAAAATATGTGCTTTTCGACAGTTGGTTTTCTTCTCCAAAAACGATCACTGCTTTGAAACAGGGACAGGGTTTGGATGTGATTGCCATGGTCAAGAAGAGCAGCAAGGTCAAATATGGTTACCAGGGCAAAATGCTGAATATCAAAGGAATATACAGCAAAAACAGAAAGCGTCGTGGTCGTTCAAAATATCTGCTTTCCGTTGAAGTGACTGTGGGAGAAAAAGCGATTCCTGCAAAAATCGTTTGCGTACGTAATAAAAGCAAGAAAAAGGACTGGCTTGCGATTATCAGTACAGACACTGGTTTGTCCGAAGAAGAAATCATTCGTATTTATGGGAAACGCTGGGATATAGAAGTCTTCTTCAAATCCTGCAAATCTTATCTCCATCTGGCAAAAGAATGCCGCAGTCTTTCTTATGATGCATTAACAGCCCATGTAGCTATTGTATTTACCCGGTATATGATGCTTTCTGTTGCACAGCGAAGGAATGAAGATGACAAGACCATCTGCGAACTTTTCTTTTGCCTGATGGATGAACTTGATGATATAACGTTTGATCAGTCCATGAGGATTATCATAGATGCATTGATGGATACTGTAATGGAATATTTTCACATCACAGAACAACAGTTGGAAGAGTTCACTGCCAGCTTTATTCAGCGACTTCCAGAACGCATACAAAATGCCTTGTCATACGGAGAACATGCGGCGTAATTGCTATTTTGTGAGCTAAAGTATTGATTTTTCAAGGTGCGAACCCACTTTTTAATGTGGGAAGTTTGAGTATATAATTTTTCTTTTTACTTTCTGAATACAAGCTGTTGATAATATAGTTTGAAATATAGTTATCATCAGAAAATAAATACATAAAGATTGTATCAAAGAAATCCGCTGTCATGAGAATGTTAAACATCCACACATCATCTCCTGCAATTTCTGTGGAATGTGCTACATTCTTATCCATCAGGCATAAATCTCCTGATTTCATCTTTATTTTTTTCCCTTCGATATACATATCAAGCTCACCTTCCAGCATAAAAGACAACTCGATATATTCATGTCTGTGTTTCGGAATCTGGATATTACGATATTTTTGCCGGATGATAATACGCTCTTTCCGTAAATCTTCATTTGGATAAGAGATCATAATATGATTCTCATCCTCTCTCAGTGCCATTTTATTATAGTCAAGCCGATTCTTCTCTATTCCCTCTTTCTTATTTAGATACCGTTTCAACTCATCATAATTTTTTTGCATATTTCCTGTCGCACTTCTAAAATCCATAATAAAATCCCCATTTATTTTTTTTATGTGAAGTATTTTTCCAAAATCAATGGATGTTTTGCTTTATTATACCCTATTTTTCTTCAAAAAACCGCTATAGTTTCAGACATTTTTCTGTCCTACCTATAGCGGTTCTCATCTCCTAATAATGCAGATTTCTTATTTATCTCTCCAGATAATTCTTCCTTTACTTAAATCGTATGGAGACATTTCAATAGTAACTTTATCTCCTGGAAGAATACGAATGAAATTCATTCTTAATTTTCCGCTAATATGCGCTAAAATTACATGTTTATTTTCCAGTTCTACTTTGAACATGGCGTTAGGTAATTTTTCTAATACGGTTCCTTCTACTTCAATAACGTCTGCCTTAGACATAAACTAATCCTCCTGCTGATTGTTCTTAAATTCTTTCATGGCTCTTTTAATATGTTCATCACGAATCTGCGTTCCGTCTTTTAAAATTTTATCCAAAGATTCTGGAATCTTATAGCATATTTGAACGTGTTTCCGTTTCTTTTTTTTCAGACGATCCAGAGTACGGACTTCTCCGTCTGCCAGGTATACATACTCCTGGTCTACATCCATGACTACATACCACTTTCCTGTATCATGCCCGGCTTTTGACCTGGCAAGCATTCCCTTTGTAAAGTCTCTCATAGTCTCTCCTGCTTATGGATTCAATGTGAGAATTTCAGGCTCTCCTTCTGTAATCAACACCGTATTTTCATAATGCGCTGATAAGGTGCCATCCTGTGTCACTACTGTCCATTCATCATCCAGCCACTCCACATCTGCACGTCCCATATTAATCATAGGTTCAATGGCCAGTGTCATACCTGGCACTAAACGGATTCCACGACGCTTCTGTGGAAAATTGGGAATCTGAGGATCTTCGTGGAGATGTGTTCCTATCCCATGTCCCACTAAATCTCGCACAACCCCATAACCAAATTTTTCTGCATAAGCTGCAATAGCTGTAGAAATATCATTTAAATGATTGCCTGCCTTAGCAAACTTAATTCCTTCAAAAAAGCTTTGTCTGGTTACATCAATTAATTGCTGTGCTTCCTTTGAAATGGAGCCTACGGCATAAGTTCTAGCAGCATCTGAATGATACCCCTTATAAATTAATCCTGCATCCAGACTGACAATATCGCCCTCCTGAAGGATTCTTCTTTTGTTTGGGATTCCATGAACTACCTCATCATTTACAGATACACAAATGGACGCTGGATAACCATTATAGTGCAAAAAATTTGGAGTACATCCAAGATTTCGGATAAGCTTCTCTCCCAAACGGTCTATATCCAGGGTACTAATGCCTGGTTTAATAAACTCACCTAACTGATTATGCACGATTTCCAGAAGTCTTCCAGCCTCCCGCATCAGTTCTATCTCTCTGGCAGTTTTAATTGTTACTGACATTATTACGCTCCTAACACATGGACAATAGCCTGGAATACATCTTCCATATCAACCGTACCATCCACTTCTTTTAATACTCCTGCCTTTTCATAGTAATCAATTAAAGGCTGTGTCTGGTCATGGTATACTCCAAGACGTTTCTGCACGGTTTCTGGCTTATCATCTTCTCTTAAAATTAATTTTTCACCACAAATATCACATACATCTTCTGTTTTTGGCGCATTGTATTTCACATGGTATGTTGCTCCACATCCTACACAAGCTCTTCTTCCAGACATACGATTCACAATATTTTCATCCGGCACTTCCACATTAATAGCAAAATCTACCTTCTGACCCATTTTTTCTAATGCTGCATCCAAACTTTCCGCCTGTGGAATCGTTCTTGGAAATCCATCTAAAATATAACCCTTAGAACAATCTTCCTGCTGAACACGGTCAATAACTAAATCTACTGTCAATTCATCTGGAACCAAAAGTCCCTGATCCATATAGGTTTTCGCTTTTTTCCCTAGTTCTGTGTTGTTCTTAATATTTGCTCTGAAAATATCCCCTGTGGAAATGTGCGGAATTTCATATTTTGCAGCAATTTTTTTTGCCTGTGTTCCTTTTCCTGCACCTGGTGCGCCTAACATAATAATTTTCATAGCCCTTACCCCTTTCTATGGTTCTTCTCTTGGTTTCTATCATACACTATAAAAACCATTTTTTCCATATAAAATTTTAGAGACTGCCACAGGGACAACACTCACATCTTCTGTGAATCTTCGGTTGTCATTTCAGCAGCTATACTGCTTTCCCTGCGACGGTCTCTTTTTATCATTGTCTTTTATTCACTTAAAAAACCCTTATAATTACGGACTAACATACGGGATTCAATCTGTTTTAATGTTTCCAGAACAACACCCACAACAATAATCAGGGATGTTCCTCCAAAAGAAACATTTGCGCCAAACACACCGTTAAAGAAGAACGGAATGACAGCAACAATTACCAGACCTGCAGCTCCGATGAAAATTAAATAACTAAGAATTTTTTCCAAATACTCCTGGGTCGGTTTTCCTGGACGAATACCTGGTATAAAACCTCCCTGCTTTTTCATATTATCTGCTACCTCCATAGGATTGAAAGTAATGGATGTATAAAAATAAGCAAAGAAAATAACCAGTACAATATAAAGCACAAGTCCAAGAGAATACCATGGAGCGCTTGGGTTAAACCAGTTGTTTGAAGTCAGTCCCATTAAAATCTGGCTCCCAATTCCAGTACCACCGGTCCAACCAGTGAAACCAGCAATAATTACCGGGAAGGACATTAAGGAAGAGGCAAAGATAATAGGAATGACACCTGCTGTATTTACCTTTAAAGGAATTGAGCTGGACTGTCCACCTGAAACTTTTCTTCCTACCATTTTCTTGGAATACTGAACAGGGATTTTTCTGATACCGCCATTTAAGATTAATACCAACACAACTACTAGTACAATGATTGCAATAATAATCAGTGCTGCCAAACCTCCTCTGGCGTATGTTTTTCCTTTTACGAACTGGTTGAATAATGTTACCAGGTCACTTGGGATTCTGGACACGATATTCACCATTAAGACAATAGAAATACCGTTTCCTATACCTTTATCCGTAATCTGCTCACCAATCCACATCAACATCGCAGAACCTGCAGTCAAGCAGGCTACCACAACAACTGCCTTCATAAAGTTCATCTCAGGTATCAGACCTCTATTTCCAAAACCTACTGTCATAGCAATAGACTGGAACAGAGAAAGTCCAATTGTGAGATAACGTGTAATTGCAGTCAGCTTTTTTCTGCCTTCTTCGCCATCCCTCTGCATTTCCTCTAACTTTGGAATTGCAATGGTCAACAGCTGGATAATAATGGAAGAAGTAATGTAGGGGGTGATATTTAATGCAAAGATTGACATCTCTGTAAGAGAACCGCCAGTCAAGGCATCAAAAAAGGTAAATGCATCATTAGACTGGCTTGCAAACCAATCTTTGAAATAACTTTGATCTACACCTGGAATAGGCAGCTGTGATCCGATACGAATCACAACTACCATCAGGAATACGTAGAAAATACGACGTCTTACATCCTTTATCTTAAAGGCATTTTGAAGAGTCTTGAGCATTAGATCACCTCTACTGTTCCACCTGCTGCTTCGATTTTAGCCTTTGCGCTTTCGCTTACAGCGTTTACTTTCACGTTTAATTTCTTAGTGAGTTCTCCATTACCAAGAAGTTTTACACCATCTCCTAATTTGGAGATTGCACCTGAAGCTAATAAAGCTGCTGGAGTAACTTCTGTACCGTCTTCGAATCTGTTTAAGATATCAACGTTTACTGCAATAATTTCTTTTGAATTTCTGCATTTGAAGCCTCTCTTAGGAAGTCTTCTATATAAAGGCATCTGACCACCTTCAAAACCTGGTCTTTTTGCACCAGAACGTGCTTTCTGACCTTTATGGCCCTTACCTGCTGTTTTACCATTTCCTGAACCGTGTCCACGGCCTCTTCTGAATTCATTGCTCTGTTTGGAGCCTTCAGCTGGTCTTAAGTTTGATAATTCCATGATGGCACCTCCTTCTTCGTAATATTAGATTTCTTCTACTTTAACCATGTGGCTTACCTGACGAATCATACCTCTTACAGCTGCGTTATCAGGCATTTCCACTGTTTTATTCAGTTTTTTCAAACCTAAAGCTTCAACAATCTTTCTGTTTTTCGGTACTGCACCGATGCTGGATTTCACCAAAGTGATTCTTAATTTATCTGCCATTTGTCTGATCCTCCTTATGCAAAAATCTCATCAACAGATTTTCCGCGAAGTTTTGCAACTTCTTCCGGAGTCTTTAACTGGCTTAAACCTGCGATAGTAGCCAGAACTACGTTCTGTTTGTTACGGGAACCCATACATTTTGTACGGATGTTCTTAATACCTGCAAGTTCAATAACCGCACGAGCTGGACCTCCGGCAATAACACCAGTACCTTCTGGAGCTTTCTTTAAGAGCATTTCTGCGCTTCCGAATTTTCCAACAAAGTCATGTGTAATACTTCCGTTTTCGTCTCTTGCTACAGTAACTAATTTTTTCATTGCATCTTCTTTTCCTTTGCGGATTGCTTCAGGAATTTCAGCTGCTTTTCCTAAACCAGCGCCAACATGTCCGTTGCCGTCACCAACAACAACTAAAGCTGTGAAACGGAAGTTACGACCACCTTTAACAACCTTTGTTACACGCTTGATTGACACTACTTTTTCTTCTAACTCAAACTGGCTAGCATCAATGATAGAACGTTTCATGTGTTCATTTCCTCCCTAATTAGAATTCTAACCCAGCTTCTCTTGCTGCGTCTGCTAATGCTTTCACTTTTCCGTGGTAAATAAAGCCGCCTCTATCGAAAACAACTTCTTTAATACCAGCTTCGATTGCTCTTTTTGCAATTACAGTTCCTAAGTATGCTGCTGCATCAACGTTATTGGTTTTTTCTAACTCAGCTTTTACTTCTTTCTGTGTTGTAGAAGCAGAAACTAAAGTTTTTCCAACTGTATCGTCAATAATTTGAGCATACATATGATTATTACTGCGGAATACTGCTAAACGTGGTGTAGCAGTAGTACCGCTAAGATGATTACGTAATCTTCTATGTTTTTTTGTGCGAACTTTCGCTCTTGATACTTTACTAACCATTTTTACACTCTCCTTACTTATTTCTTACCAGTTTTACCAACTTTACGTCTGATAACTTCATCAGCATATTTAATACCTTTACCTTTGTATGGTTCAGGTCTTCTCTTATCTCTGATTTCAGCAGCGTACTGGCCAACTTTTTCTTTGTCAATTCCGGATACAACGATTTTGTTTCCTTCTACTTTAGATTCCAGACCTTCTGGATCTTCCATTTCTACTGGATGGGAATATCCTAAGTTCAGAACTAATTTTTTGCCCTGTTTGGATGCTCTATAACCAACACCGTTTACTTCCAGAGTCTTCTCATATCCCTGGCTAACACCAATTACCATATTCTGAATCAGTGTTCTTGTTAAGCCGTGTAAAGCTTTCATTTTCTTTAAATCGCTTGGTCTTGTTACAACAACATGACCATCTTCTAATTTGATTGACATTTCAACCGGTAACGCTCTTTCAAGTGTTCCTTTTGGACCTTTTACAGTCACTACGTTGTTCTCAGCAATTTTAACTTCTACTCCTGCTGGAACAGCTACAGGCAGTCTTCCAATTCGTGACATACCAATTTCCTCCTTACTTAAATTTTCGGAAGGGCCAATTATGGTTCCCCTCTGTTTTCAGCATATCTATGATAAAGGACAAAGTCCTGTTATCCTCTCGTTTGGACATAATAAAAAACTCGCTTGGACATATTTTTAGGAGATCGCTTTCGGCTTACCAAACAAAAGCTAATACTTCTCCACCTACATGAAGTTTTCTAGCTTCTTTGTCTGTGATAACTCCCTGGTTTGTAGAAAGGATTGCAATTCCTAATCCACCTAATACTCTTGGAATTTCCTGGCTTCCAGCGTAGATACGAAGACCTGGTTTGGAAATTCTTTTCAGACCTGTAATGATTTTTTCATTTTTGTCTGCACCGTATTTTAATGTAATGCGGATTGTCTTGAAAGCTCCGTCTTCCAGAACTTCATATTTTGCAATATAACCTTCTTTTACCAAAATGTCGGCAATAGCAAGTTTCATTTTAGATGCCGGTACATCTACTGTATCGTGTTTTGCAGTGTTTGCATTACGAATTCTTGTAAGCATATCTGCGATTGGATCGCTCATTGTCATGATAGTTTCCTCCTATTTTTAGACTTTTCATGTTAATTATTTTTTATTTGAAATGTTCCTCGGTTCACCACTCTCACTAAACTCAGCCTTCGCTATGCTCTGCTTCGTTAAGTGTTCGGGTGGGCTTTCACACTAAGCTCGTCCGTCGCCATTCGGCGACGACTCACTAAGTGTTCAATGCCTACCAGCTAGCTTTCTTAACTCCTGGGATCTGTCCTTTATATGCTAATTCACGGAAGCAAACACGGCAGATACCGTATTTTCTCAGGTATGCATGTGGACGTCCGCAGATACGGCAACGGCTGTATTCTCTTGTGGAGAATTTCTGTTTGCGCTGCTGTTTAACTTTCATTGCTGTCTTAGCCATGAATTTTCCCTCCTAATAATCTTATTTTGCAAATGGCATATTAAATAATGTCAATAATTCACGAGCTTCTTCGTCTGTTTTAGCAGTGGTAACGAAAATAATATCCATACCTCTTACTTTATCGACTTTATCATATTCCACTTCAGGGAAAATTAACTGCTCTTTGATTCCCAGTGCGTAGTTTCCTCTGCCGTCAAAAGCATTTGGATTTACGCCACGGAAGTCACGTACTCGAGGCAGTGCTAAGTTGATGAGACGATCAGCAAACTCGTACATTTTTTCGCCTCTTAAAGTTACTTTACATCCGATTGGCATACCTTCACGAATTTTGAAGTTAGCTACGGAGTTTTTCGCTTTTGTTGTAACAGCTTTCTGACCTGTGATTAATTCCATATCAGCTACAGCTGCATCTAACAGTTTAGCGTTATCTTTGGCTTCACCTACACCCATGTTTACAACGATTTTATCGAGTTTCGGCACTTCCATGATATTCTTATAACCAAACTTTTTGATCATAGCATCTACGATCTCATTTTTATACATTTCTTTCAGTCTGCTCACTTTAAATGGCCTCCTCTCTTATTAATCGATTACTTTTCCTGTAGTTTTAGCGAAACGAACTTTTTTACCATCTTCAACTTTAAAGCCTACTCTGGTAGCTTTTCCTTCATGCATAACCATTACGTTAGATGCATCAATCCAAGCTTCTTTGTTCACAATACCGCCCTGCTGGTTAGCCATAGATGGTTTTGTGTGTTTTGTGACCATGTTTACGCCTTCAACCAGAACAGCGCCTTTTTTCGGATTAACAGAGATTACTTTTCCTTCTTTGTCTTTATCTTTACCAGCGATAACTTTTACAGTATCACCTTTTTTAATCTTAAACATCAGGCTACCTCCTATAATACTTCTGGAGCTAAGGAAACAATTTTCATGAACTGTTTCTCACGAAGCTCTCTGGCTACTGGTCCAAAAATACGAGTTCCTCTTGGTGTCTTGTCATCTTTGATGATAACAGCAGCGTTTTCATCAAATTTGATGTAAGAACCATCTTTACGACGAACACCTTTTACAGTACGAACAACAACAGCCTTTACAACGTCACCTTTTTTCACAACACCGCCTGGTGTTGCATCTTTAACAGTAGCAACGATTACATCACCGATGTTAGCATATCTTCTAGTAGAACCACCCATAACACGGATGCAGAGGATTTCTTTTGCACCTGTATTGTCAGCGACTCTAAGTCTACTTTCCTGTTGAATCATGCTTAGATTCCTCCTTACAAATTATTTTGCTCTTTCTACTACTTCAACCAATCTCCATCTTTTATCTTTGGATAATGGTCTTGTTTCCATAACTTTTACAGTATCACCGATTTTGCATGTATTTTCTTCATCATGCGCTTTTAATTTATATGTTCTCTTTACGATTTTTCCATAAAGAGGATGTTTAACATGGTTTTCGATAGCCACAACAATGGTCTTGTCCATTTTGTCACTTACAACTTTACCAACACGTGTTTTTCTAAGATTTCTTTCCACGATTATGCTGCTCCTTTCTATTTCTAGGAATGAATTCCTTATGCATTTGCTTTCTGAGCAATCAGAGTCTGGATTCTAGCGATGTTCTTGCGAACTTCTTTAATTCTGCTTGTGTTGTCCAACTGATTTGTTGCATTCTGAAATCTCAAGTTAAAGAGTTCCTTTTTAGCAGCTACTAATTCTTCCTGTAATTCTGCAGCTGATTTTGTTTTTAAATCTTCTACATAATTTTTAATTTTCACTGTTATCACCGCCTTCTAAGTCTGCACGAGAAACGATTTTACAT
>CAJKMA010000075.1 GCA_905200905.1 uncultured Bacillota bacterium | reverse complement strand
GTTTTCTTTCAATCGTACTCAAGAGGATTACACATTTAAATCCGAACATATTTTCTTAATCATAGCATCCAGTTACCGTTTTTGCAATGTTAATTTTGTATCCATTGAATTTCACTCTTCTGTCATAAAAAAACACAAAAAACAGACTGCCTTTGTCAATGATTTGCAAAAGCCGCCTGTTATTTTATAAAGAGTAATCCTTATGCAGAAATCTGGCCTGCTGCTGTTTGTTTTCTTTTTTTCTCAGCAGGCAAAAGATTTTTATACCGATAGACGCTGAGCATCAGTCCCAGCATCATATAAAGCACCACCAAGCTGGAACCACCATAGGAGAAAAATGGCAGGAAACTTGCTGCTGGAGGAATCCAGCCAATACAGGTGAACACATGCAAACATAGTTCTCCCAGAAATACCACGCCACATCCAATTCCCATGATTCTTCCAAGTTTGTTCTTCTGTTTCACAACGATAGAGATTCCTTTCACAACAACTGCCAGAATCAGCAAAATCAATAGCACAGCTACCAGAATCCCATAATTCATACCTACAAAAGAAATCAGGAAATCACTAAAATAACTCTGCCCTGTTTCTATCAGGGGATTTTCTATTTCTGCTGCACCCCATAGCCGACACTCTTTGACGCCATCTCTTAAAAAATAGAACGTAGAAGAAGTGTCTGATTCTGCCTGTCCCAGATAAAGAGCCAGCCTTTCCATCTGATACTGTGCAATCCATCCAAATTTTTTTCCAAACATCACCAGGATTGCCGGAAAAGTCAGAATACTGCCCCAAAATCCGCCTAAGACCCAATATTTTTTCACCTGAAACCAGTTTTTCCACAAGGCCACAGATAACAAAATTCCCTGAAAGAAAAGCAGCGTGACTGCCAGGCTAATATTGGGCACCAGAAATGCCACCCAGATTGGCGGAATTATCCAAAGAATGCTTTTGAAAAGACCTGTGTATCCTGTCCCATAATAAGAATAGAGGATTCCGCCGTATAGCGGCACTGCAAACAGCAAGAGTGCAGGAATGGACAGAGGTGCAAACGGTGTTGGAATCCAGGCTTGTGCTCCATTGACACTTGCGGTAATCCCCAGATAGCTTGCTGCCAAAAGGACCGTACATGCTATGCCTGTGATTCTTTTTGCATATCTGCCTATCTTACTGTAATCCAGACGATAAACCAGCAACATCATAGCAAAACCAAGCACCACATGAAACAGGTGTCTGAGCATATGCCCACTTCCCAGCGTGGGGTTTCCATTTCCAACAAGCACTTGTATTAAGATACTGAAAAAGCTAATTACTCCGATTATAATAAGCATCCCCCAGGACATCTGCGGCCTGTGTATGGCATCCAAGGCAATCCCTGTCTCTACCGGACTTCCCATATCCTCCACTGCTGCTTCCATGGCACAGGTTTCATCCATTCCGGCCTCCAGATTTTCTTCATACTGTTCTAGAATATGTTCCCGGATTTCCTTTTCTACCAGTTTTCTTGCAGATTTACACCGGATTTGTTCCAACAATGTTTTCATATATTCTTCCATGTGTCATCCCTCCCATCCCAGCACACCTGTGATTCCTCTGGAATACTCTTTCCACTCTTCCTGTTTTTCCTCCAGCAGCTTTCGTCCTTCTTTGGTAATGGAATAATACTTCCGCACCTTTCCAAGAAATTCCTGCTCATAGGATTCTAACTGGTTCTTTTCCTCCAAGCTATGAAGCAATGGATACAAAGTCCCTGCCTTCAATTCAAATACATTCTCAGAACGCTCCCGCAAAACAGAAATCATCTCATATCCATACATGTCCTTTTCAGATAATAATTTCAGCAACAGCATGGTCATGCTTCCTGAAACCAGATTTTTACTCACTGACATTTTCTACTCCTCCTTTTTTATTATATATAGGTTTCCTATGTATTGTTTATCTATATATTATATTGTTTTCCTATATATGTCAACAAAAAAACAGCAGCCATGCACTAAAAAATACACAACTGCTGTTTTTATTTTGCATAATTAATCTATTTTTACATACAATATAGCTGCTTAATTCTTAAAGCTATGAATCGGTGCAGGGATTCTGCCCTTCCTGTTTACAAAATTCTCACAGGAATACGGATTTACCGGCATAATTGGTGCATAGCCTAAGAGCCCTCCGAATTCCACAGTCTCACCAACGCCTTTTCCAATCACCGGAATCAGACGCACGGCTGTAGTCTTCTGGTTCACCATACCGATGGCACATTCATCTGCAATGATACCCGCAATGGTGGTTGGCTTGGTATCTCCCGGAATGGCAATCATATCAAGACCCACGGAGCATACACAGGTCATTGCTTCCAGTTTTTCAATGGTAAGGGCATTTGCCACAACCGCATCAATCATTCCCTGGTCTTCACTGACCGGAATAAAGGCACCGCTTAATCCGCCTACATAGGAAGAAGCCATGACACCACCTTTTTTCACCTGGTCGTTTAAGAGTGCCAGTGCAGCCGTTGTCCCCGGTGCTCCGGCATATTCCACACCGATTTCGTGGAGAATATCTGCTACACTGTCTCCAATAGCTGGTGTGGGTGCCAGAGATAAATCAATAATGCCAAAAGGAATACCCAGACGTTTGGAGGCTTCCTGTGCCACCAGCTGTCCTACACGGGTAACCTTAAACGCTGTTTTCTTAATGGTCTCACAAAGGACTTCAAAACTTTTTCCCCTTACCTGCTCCAATGCGGTCTTTACCACACCTGGTCCGGATACACCTACATTGATGATGGCGTCCGCCTCTGTAACACCGTGAAAAGCACCTGCCATAAATGGGTTATCATCTGGTGCATTGCAGAATACCACCAGTTTTGCACATCCAAGAGAATCCTGTTCTTTGGTGGCCTGTGCAGTCTCCACCACAATATCACCCATGAGACGGACTGCATCCATGTTGATTCCTGTTTTGGTAGAACCAAGATTAATGGAACTGCACACACGCTCTGTAGTAGCAAGAGCCTCCGGAATGGAACGGATCAGCAGTTCATCTGCTGCTGTCATACCCTTGCATACAGTTGCAGAATAACCGCCGATAAAGTTCACGCCAACCTCTTTTGCTGCTTTGTCAAGGGTCTGTGCCAGTGTCACGAAATCCTCTGAGGACTTGCAGGCAGCTCCCCCGATCAGTGCAATAGGAGTCACGGAAATACGCTTATTGACTACAGGAATTCCAAATTCTTTGGAAATATCTTCTCCTGTCTCCACCAGATGACTGGCAAGACGGGTGATTTTTTCGTAAATCTTGCGGTTTACCTGTTGCAAATCAGAATCAATGCAATCCAAAAGACTGATACCAAGAGTAATGGTACGCACATCCAGGTTTTCCTGCTCAATCATTTTATTGGTCTCATTGACCTCATACATATTAATCATAGTCTAATCTCCTGTCCTTTCCCCTGCTGCTTTAGATTCTGTGCATTTTTGTAAAAATATCTTCTAACTGTACACGGATGACCACGCCGATTTCTTTTCCCACAGCATCCAGCTCTTCTGCAATTACGCTAAGTTTCTTAGAAGCCATGCTGGTATCAGTAATCATCATCATATTAAAATATCCATCTACAATGGTCTGAGAAATATTCAAAATATTAATGTTATTCTCTGCCAGATAAGTACATACCTTTGCAATGATTCCTACGGTGTCTTCTCCTACGACTGTGATAATGGTTTTTTTCATGACTGTACTCCTTTTTCTCTTTTTTAGACTGTTACCAGTTCAGAAATCTGATCCCTGTGTGCAACAGTTATTTTAAAATCCCTGGAATTCCATGGGTTTTCTCCCATTGTAACTTCAGAGCATACGGTTTCGTATGCCAATGCCTCGTAATTATTTTCTCTGCTTAGATGCCCAAGAAATACTGCTTTCATCTGATCATGAAGCAATCTGCATAAGAGTCTTCCTGCTGTTTCATTGGAAAGATGGCCACGTTTTCCTAAAATACGCTGTTTCAGATAATAAGGATAACTTCCCACCTGAAGCATATTCACATCATGATTGGCCTCCAAAAGCAGCACATCAAGTCCTGACAGCTTTTGTACTATGTATTCATCATAATATCCAAGGTCTGTGGCAATCCCTGCGGATTTATTTCCCTGGTTGATCCGGTATCCTACCGGCTCTGCCGCATCGTGAGAGATGGTAAAGGGCTGTATCTCCAGATCCCCAATGGTATAGGTATGGTCTGCTTCAATGGGCCTGAACAGCCCCTCCGGCATTTTTCCAAGAGATGACATATTTCCCATGGCTTCCATGGTTCCTCTTGTGCAATAAATGGGGATTTTATGTTTTCTGGAGATTACCCCAAGTCCTTTGATATGGTCGGAATGTTCATGGGTGATCAGAATTCCGTCACATTCCCCTGTGGTGCGGTCAATGCTACGAAGCCCTTCTTCAATCCTCTTCCCGCTGATTCCTACATCCACCAGAAGGCTGGTGGTATCACTTCCAACGTAAATACAGTTTCCGCTGCTTCCGCTGGCTATACTACATAGATTCATAATAAGTTCTCATCCTTCGCTCAATCTGAAGATGGGTATAGGCCACATCTTCACTATTGTAAATCTGGAAGTCGCATCTGGCTTCAAATTCATCCTCAGAGAGTTGATTTCGCATCAGGCTCTCGATTTTTTCATCTGAATACCCTCGGTCACGGCGAAGCCTCTCCATGCGGACTTCTTTTTCGCAATAAATATACCACACCTCATCACAAATTTCATCATATTTTTCTTCCAAAAGCAAAGCAGCCTCAATAAAGAAAAATTCTGTTCCCTCTTTTTGGGAACGCTCAATCTCCCTGACAATGTACTGATAAACTGCCGGATGTACAATATCATCCAGTTGTTTCAACATATCTGGCTCCTGAAATACAATAGAGGCAATGGCCTGACGGTCCAGAGAAGTATCTTCCTTTACAATCCATTCCCCAAACAACTCAATAACAGGTTCATAACAAGCTCTTCCGGGCATCATCAGTAAATGTCCTACTTCATCTGCCTTCACCACTCTGGAATCAAAGTGGTCTTCAAGATAATTCAACACTGCACTTTTTCCGGAACCAACTCCGCCGGTTACTCCTATAATCCTCATAAGCTCTGCCTCCTTTGTACAACTCTATTTCGCCTCATACCAGTTCTCCCCGGTATGCATATCAATCTCCAGAGACACAGACAGATCTGCTGCCCCTTTCATCTCTTCTTCTAAAATCTGAGAAACAATCTCTACTTCCTCTTTGGCTGTTTCAATCAAAAGCTCATCATGCACCTGAAGAATCAGCCTTGACTTCAATTGTTCTTCTTTTAAACGCCTGTGAACACGAATCATGGCAATTTTAATGATATCCGCTGCGGTTCCCTGAATGGGTGAGTTCATTGCCACTCGCTCTCCGAAAGACCGCTGCATAAAATTGCTGGATTTCAGCTCCGGAACCGGCCTGCGGCGGCCAAACATGGTTGCCACATAGCCGTCTTCTTTTCCTGATTCCACTAGTCCATCCAAGAATCCTTTTATTTTCGGATAGGTTTCGAAATAATTTTCAATATACTGTGCTGCTTCTTTTCTGGTAATACTCAAATCCTGGCTCAGTCCAAAAGAACTGATTCCATATACAATTCCAAAGTTTACTGCCTTGGCATTTCTTCTCTGAAGAGGTGTCACCTCATCAAATGGAATGTGGAATACCTGAGAAGCTGTCATTCTATGAATATCCTGTGCCTCTTTGTACGCCTGGATCAGCTTCTCATCTCCCGACATATGGGCCAGAACTCGTAATTCAATCTGGGAATAGTCTGCATCCAGAAATACAAATCCCTCTTTGGGAATAAACACCTTCCTCAAAAGCCGTCCAAGCTCTGTCCGGATCGGTATATTCTGAAGATTTGGCTCTGTACTGCTGATTCTTCCTGTTGCAGTAATCGTCTGGTTAAAGGTGGAATGTATCCTGCCACCTTTGTCAATATAGTTTGCCAGCCCGTCTGCATAGGTGGATTTTAATTTCGTAAGCTGGCGGTATTCCAGGATATCTGCCACAATCTTATGCTCTGGTGCCAGCTTATCCAGCACATCTGCTGCTGTAGAATAGCCGGTCTTTGTCTTCTTGCCTCCCGGCATCTGAAGTTTCTCAAAAAGAATCACCCCAAGCTGTTTCGGAGAATTGATGTTAAATTCTTCCCCAGCCTGCTCCCAGATCATGGTTTCCAGCTCCTGAATCCTCACCTGAAGATTTTCCCCATAGGTTTTTAACTCTTCTGCATTGACCAGAATCCCCTCTTTTTCCATATCGGACAATGTATATAAAAGAGGCATTTCCATGTCTGTAAACAAGGTTTTCATTCCTGTCTCTTCCAGTGCTATTAAGAGCGGCTTTCTGGAACAGAGGGCTGCATAGGCCATATAACAGATACTTTTTGCCAGGGCATCTTCCTGCTCTTTTGCTGCTTTTTCATAGGAGAGTTTCCCTAACAAATCTTCTTTTGCGGGAAGCATTTCTCCCAGATATTCTTTTGCAATATCATCATAAGTATATTCTGATTTCAGAGGGTTCAGCAGATAGGCTGCCAGCCCTGCATCAAACATTGCACTGTGATGTTCCAAATCCATGTGCTTGAGCATTCCCTTTACATTTAAAGAAGAAACACTTGCGGTTTCACTGCACAATTCCTGAGCTTTTTCTAAGATATACGCTTCTGTCATAAATCCCTGGGGCAGGAAACAGTAGGATTTCACCTCTTCTCCCTCTTCCCAGGCGATTCCAAGGCCAAGAAGACAATTTTTTTCCTCCAAAAGCTCTAATCCAAGTTCTGCTTTTTCTTTTGCCTGCTTCAATATCTCTTCTGCTTCTGCCCAGTCTGTTATGACAGAAATCTGAATAGGAATCTCCTTTTCTGTTCCCGCTGATTCAAACTTGGAGAGGAAATTTTTAAATTCCAGTTCCTTGAAAAATTCATAGGCTTCTTCTGTAAATAAATTGTGGATCCTTGCTGTTTCCCAGTCATATTCCACAGGGCTTTCTATGTTAATAGTTGCCAGTTTTTTGCTTAAAACTGCCAGGTCATAATGCTCTAAAAAGGCATTTTTTGCTTTGTTTGGCTTAATTTCTTCTGCGTGGGCATGGGCATTTTCCACACTTCCATATTCCAGTAGAATCTTGGTGGCTGTTTTTTCTCCCACTCCCGGCAGTCCCGGGATATTGTCTGCGGTATCTCCCATAAGTGCCTTTAATTCAATAATCTGCAAAGGGCTTAACTGATATGCTTCCTGAACATCTTTGGCAAAATAGTCCTCAATGGTAGTTTTTCCGCCTTTTGTCTTTGGAATGCGGATACAAATGTGGTCTGTGGCAAGCTGAAGAAGATCACGGTCTCCTGAGAGAACCGTAACATCCATGCCTTTTGCTTCACTTCTCTTTGCCACTGTACCAAGAAGGTCATCTGCCTCATATCCCTCTTTGGAAATCACGGCAACTCCCATGGCTGCCAGCACATCCTTCATCACCGGAACCTGTTCCCTCAGTTCTGATGGCATGGGTTTTCTGGTTCCTTTGTAGGCATCGTACATCTGATGCCGGAAGGTAGGTGCATGAAGATCAAAGGCAACCGTAAGATAGTCCGGCTTCTCCTCCTCAAGCATCTTAAATAAAATATTTAAAAAACCATAAATTGCATTTGTATGAAGACCTTCCGAATTCGTCAGATCCGGAAGCCCGTAATAGGCTCTGTTTAATATACTATGTCCGTCAATCAGCAGGATTTTTTCCCTCATGTTGTTCTCCTTTATTTCTTCATTTTTCCTGCATACGGGAAATCGCTTCTGTGAGCAGCCGCTTAAACTCCGGTGCCCGCCTATCTGCAATCTCCTGTACTTCTTTGTGATTCAAAGGTGTATCACTCATACCACAGGCAAGATTTGTAATGCAGGAAATTCCACAGATTTTCATGCCACAGTGATTGGCTGCCACTGCTTCGCAGGCGGTACTCATGCCTACTGCATCTGCACCTAAGAGCCTGCACATCCGCACCTCTGCCGGTGACTCATAGTTCGGTCCCGTAAGCTGGATATAAACGCCCTTTTGAAGAGGCAATTCCAAATCTTCTGCAACATTCAGCAGTAAATCCTGCAAACATTTATCATAAATCTCACTCATATCACTGAACCGCTCTCCCAGTTCCTCCACATTTGCACCAATGAGCGGAGATGGCACAAAAGAGGAAATCTGGTCTGTGATCAACATAAAATCTCCTGGATGGAACTTCGGATTCACACCTCCGGCAGCGTTGGTCAGGAATAAAATCTCTGCACCCAAAAGCTTCATAAGCCGGATGGGGAGTACCACATCTGTGATGGAATATCCCTCATAATAATGCACACGGCCCTGCATGATCACCACAGGCACCTGCCCCACATATCCAAAAACAAATCTGCCCTTATGCCCCGGCACCGTGGATACCGGAAAGCCTTCTATTTCTTCATAGGACAGCGTGGTCTCTATCTGGATTTCCTCTGCATAGTCTCCCAGTCCGGAACCAAGGACTAACGCTACTTTAGGTACAAAATCGGTCCGCTTCCTCACACTCCGGAAGCATTGTTCTAGCTTTTCATAAACTGGATTCATCAATATCCCTCTTTCCTTCTCTGTTTCCGCAGCAAATACCGTTTTTCGCCGCCTTCCCACTCTGCCTTCTCAGACTCTGTTTCCACATACAAACCAGGAACCGGTACAGGCTTGTGGTGCTCATCCACTGCTACCATGACCACATAAGCCCGGTTGATCATTTTCCGCATGCCATGGCGGTCTTCCACATACGTGTCCACCCGCACCTCCATGGAAGTATGCCCCACATGGGTAATCCTTCCCCGCAGCACGATTACGTCATCCACGGTAGCTCCCTGTTTAAAATTCAAATTATCAATGGCTGCTGTGGTAATATCGGACTCACTGTGCCGCATTGCCACAATACTTGCCACTTCATCTATCCACCCCATAAGCTGGCCGCCAAACAGGTTTCCATACCCATTCAGATATTTCGGCCGCATAAGATAAGTCTGTTCTGTAAGAGAATCTTCTACATGTTTTTTCATCATTTCACCACTTTTTCTTTTATCGTGCAATGAAACATTGGCTTGGATTGCACTTAGTGCAATCATTATACCATAACAAATACAAAAAAGACAGGCAGACGCCTATCTTTTTCGTTTTCTTACTTACAGTGCAGCAAGGAAGCGTTTAAATGCCTTTCTTCCTTCTTCTGTACATTTATATACTCCTGCATCCTCCAGAACATGGACAAATACCTGTCCCACTTCTTCCTGAAGGATATCCATAACATTTTCTTTTGTGATGGATTCGTATTTTGGAAGGAATTCCTTTACCCATGCCGCATGTTTTTCTAATAACTCATGTTCTGCCGGGTCTTTTCCTTCTACTAAATATTCCCCCAGCAGTTCCAGTTCTGTTTTCAGTCTTGCAGGAAGTACCGCAAGTCCCATAACTTCAATCAGCCCAATATTTTCTTTCTTAATATGATGATACTGGGCATGTGGATGATACACACCAAGAGGATGCTCTTTAGTGGTGATGTTGTTTCTAAGAGTCAGATCCAGCTCAAAGAATTCCCCTTTCTTCCTTGCGATTGGTGTAATGGTATTGTGAGGCTCTCCGTCCGTTTCTGCGAAAACAAATGCTTCTTCATCTGTATAACCTCTCCACACTTCCAGCACATGGCTTGCCAGATCAATCAGGCGTTTTTCGTCTTTACTGCGGATGCGGAGAACAGAAAGAGGCCATTTTACAATTCCAGCTTCCACATCTTCGTATCCCGAAATTTTCACCATTTCTTCCATAGGAGCTGTTTCCATAGCAAAGGTATAATGACCGCCCTGGAAATGATCATGGCTTAAAATAGAACCTCCTACAATGGGAAGGTCTGCATTGGAACCAAGGAAATAATGAGGGAACAATTTTACAAAATCAAAAAGCTTTACAAATGTGTTCCTCTCAATTTTCATAGGCACATGCTGTCCATTAAAGACAATACAGTGTTCATTATAATATACATACGGAGAATACTGGAATCCCCATGGGCAGTCATTGACTGTAATCGGAATGATTCTGTGATTTTCTCTTGCAGGATGGTTCATTCTGCCTGCATATCCTTCGTTTTCCATGCAAAGAAGACATTTCGGATAGCTACTCTGTTTCGCATTTTTTGCTGCTGCAATGGCTTTTGGATCTTTCTCCGGTTTTGAAAGATTAATAGTGATATCAATGGTGCCATACTCACTGTCTACGGTCCATTTTCTGTCTTTTTTAATCCGGTAACGGCGGATATAATCACTGTCCTGGCTCAGTTTATAGAAATAATCTGTAGCTGTCTGTGGGCTTTCTTCATATTTCTTCCAGAAAGTTTCCTGTACCTGTGCAGGTCTTGGCATAAGACAGTTCATGATTTTTGTATCAAAAAGATCACGGTATCCGATACTGTCTTCAATAATTTCTCTTTTTACTGCTTCATCTAACAATTCCTTTAAGATCAGTTCCAGTTCTTCACAAACCGGTTCTTCCACGGGCTCTTCATACTCATCCTCGTGGAATAAATCCAGCAGAAGATTTGTGGTGTAATTTTTTTCACAGGCAGGTACTAATCCTGTTTTCATTCCATAAGCAACTAAATCTCTGACATTTTTATTTAACATGCTTCTGCCCTCTCTTTATCCGATTCTTCTGCTTCCGTCTCCGATTTCCACTACATAAAAATCTGCTGCATAGCCAATCTCTTTTTCGTAGATTTCGCCTACATTTTTAATAAAATCATCAATAGCTTCTTCTTTTACAATGCTGACAGTACAGCCACCGAAGCCTGCCCCTGTCATACGGGAACCAAGGACACCCTCCTGCTTCCATGCAGCTTCTACTAAGGTATCCAGTTCCTTACCTGTCACTTCATAGTCATCTCTTAAGGAAACATGAGATGCATTCATCAGTTTTCCGAAAGTCTCTAAATCCCCTGCTTTTAAGGCAGCAACAGCCTTGATGGTTCTCTGGTTTTCATATACCGCATGTTTTGCACGTTTGCGGCACACCGGATTCTTCACAGCATCCTTCACTTCTTCAAACTGCTCTTCTGTCAAATCTCCCAGAGCTTTAATATCCATCTGTTTCTGAATATCAGCCAGGGCTTCTTCACACTCTGCACGGCGTTCATTGTACTTGGAATCTGTCAGTTTTCTCTTCTTGTTACTTGCTGCAATGACAATCTTTGCACCTTTCATTTCGATTGGAGCATATTCATAGCTTAAATCAGCAGTATCCAGGAAGATTGCCTGATTTTCTTTTCCCATAGCAATGGCAAACTGATCCATGATACCACAGTTCATGCCATTGAATTTGTTCTCCGCATACTGTCCCAGAAGTGCCAGGTCAATCATAGACAGGCCTTCAAAACCGAACATATCAACCAGGATCACACCCATCAGAAGTTCTACAGAAGCAGAAGAAGAAAGTCCGGAACCATTTGGAATATTTCCGTACATGACTAAATCAAATCCAGTATCTGCCACATAACCTTT